>DATMKR010000118.1:0-12689 GCA_035571115.1 Candidatus Acidiferrum sp.
CTCGACCAGCTTCTCGCATTCGCCGAGTTGGAAGAGATCGAGGCCGCCGTCGTCTTTACCAAGCCAGACCTTGCCGAGCCGGCGCTGTCGCGCGATCTGACGGAACTCTATGCGGGTCTGGAGTATCCAAGCATTTCGATCAACCCCAAGAGCGGCGAGATCGATCCTCTCCGAAATATTTTACGCGACCGGCGCGCATTGCTCGTGGGGAACTCGGGCGTCGGCAAGAGCACGATCTTTCGGGCGCTTGGCGGCGACACGGTCGTCGGCGAGGTCTCCCGGCACGGGCTCGGGCGGCAGACGACGACCGCCGCGCGCCTCTATCGAACCCCAAATGGCTTCTTGATCGATAGCCCCGGCATCAACGAGTTTGGGCTCGGTCGAGTCGATCCGGGGCTGCTGGCCCACAGCTTCCGGGAGATGCGACCGCTCGTAGCGGCCTGCCGCTTCACGGATTGCACCCATCTCCAGGAGCCCGATTGCGCCATAAAGCAGGCGGCCGCAACCGGCCGGATCGCCCAAAGCCGCTACGAAAGTTATTGCCGGATCCTGCTCGCTTCGCTGGACACCCGTCGCGGCACCCTGCTATGATACACGCCGTTCCACCGCCGCTTATACGAGGAGTCTTCTTGCCGAATATCAAGGCCGCCGAAAAATGGGCGCTGCAATCGGAAAAACGCGAGACGCGCAATAAGAGCGCAAAGAATCGTCTCAAGACGCTCTTTAAACGGGCCGTCGACTCGACCGAGAACGCTGCGGCGCTCTTGGCCGAAAGCGCCTACGACAAGGCGGCCGGCAAAGGGATTATTCATCCGAACAAGGCAGCCCGCAAGAAATCGCGCTTGGCCAAAGCGCTGAAGCGCGCCACCACCGCCCCGGTTAAAGCTGCCAAGAAGTCCAGCAAAGCAAAAAAGTAAACAACGGAGGCTCTGATTTAGCCTAGCTCGTTGTCGCCAAGGTCCTCGATTACCATAGTAAACTTCGGACCTTGGCTCCTAGAGCTAGACTAAATCAGAGCCTCCGTTAGGGGTCGACGTTGATGGCGAGGCGAGTTTTAGCATCGCCGCGAGCTGCGGGAAGAACTCGCTCGCGAATAAACGCTCTCAACGGTTTGGGCGTCGCGGTCTTCAACGCTATTCGATAGCGCCATTCATCGTTCACTCGCGCGATCGGATATGGAGCCGGGCCGAGCACTTCGGCGAGACCGCTTTCCCGAAGCATCTCGGCGTAGCGCGCGGCGGCGCTAATTACGCGCGCTTGTTCGCGTCCAATGACGCCGACGTAGACGAGCCGCCGGCCCGGTGGAAAGTTCAGCTCGGTACGTTCCCGCAACTCCAGCGCGGCGAATCCGTCGTAATCGTGTTGTGCCGCGAACGTAATCGCCGGATGCTGCGGAGAATACGTTTGAACGATCGCCTCTCCGCGCCGGCCGCGCCCGCTTCGGCCGCACACTTGGGCGATCAATGCAAAGCTGCGCTCGGCGGCGCGGAAGTCCGGAAGATTCAAACCCAGATCGGCTGCAACGACGGCGGCGAGCGTTACGGTCGGATAATCGAGGCCCTTCGCGACCATCTGGGTGCCGACCAAGACGTCGCCGGCGATTTCGAAGGCCGACAGGATCCTCGCATGATCGCCGATCCGCGTGGTCGTATCCGAGTCCATTCGCAAGACTCGTGCATGAGGGAACAGTCGCGCGACCTCATCTGCCACGCGCTGCGTACCAATACCGAGCGCCGCGACGCTTTTTGAGCCGCACGCCGGGCACTCCGTCAGGATCGGCGTTTGAAAATCGCAATAGTGGCAGCGTAGAAGCCCTTCGGCGCGGTGCACGGAGAGCGCTATGCTGCAGCGGCGACACTGTGGAGATGTTCCGCAGGAACGGCAGATCAGCGATCCCGCGCTGCCGCGGCGATTGACGAAGAGAATGCTCTTCTCGTCGCGCGCCAGCCGCTCGCCCAGCGCCTGCACGAGCGCACCGCTAAAGATGGTACGATTGCCGCTTTCAAACTCTGCTCGCAAGTCGACGAGCGCAACGACGGGCATGGGCTGCGCGCCGGCGCGCTTACGCAGCTCCAGCAGCGCGATGCGCCCTTGTTTGGCGGCGGAGTAACTTTCGAGCGAAGGCGTGGCGCTTCCGAGCAGCAGCATCCCGCCCTCGAGGCGCATTCTCGCCGACGCAACAGCGACTGCGTGGTAGCGAGGTACGACTTCCTGCTTGTACGAAGGATCGTGCGATTCATCGACGACGATCAAACGCACGTCTTGCAGCGGCGCGAAGACCGCGCTGCGCGCCCCGACGACCACGTCGACGGCTCCGCGCGCACAGGCGACCCAGGCATCGAATCGCTCTCGCTCGGAGAGTCCCGAATGCAGTACCGCCACGCGCTCGCCGAAGGCCGCTTCGAAGCGTGCGGCGGTTTGTGGGGTAAGCGATATTTCCGGTACCAAAACGATTGCGCGCCCACCATCGCGCAGCACGCGCGCAATGGCCTCGACGTACACGTAGGTCTTGCCGCTTCCCGTAACGCCGTAAAGCAGCGCCGTCTCGAAGCGGCGCCGCTTTAAGGCCTCCGCGATGTATTGCAGCGCGACGCTTTGTTCGGAGGTCGGAAGCAGCACGGGCTCGGGCGGCTGGCCGGCAACGCGCGTTTGATCGGTTCGGCGCGTGACCTCACGCACCGCGCCCGCCTTGACGGCTCTGGCGATCACGCCGTTGCTGAATCCGGCCAGGAGCGCTTCGGCGCGTCCGACGCCGGGGCGACCTCTGACAAAGGCAGCGAGTGCCTGAGCCTTTTTCCCTTCGACGTGACCCTCTGCCGGCTCGAGTGCTCGCCTACGGCGCTCGCTCGTGCGCGGTTCCACGACCTGTCGAACGCGCCGCAGACTGCCGGCACGCACTAGGGTTCTCACGTGCCCCAGCAGCGCCGTTCGGTCGGCAGCGCGCCGGGCCTCGGGATGACGCAGCAGGTATTCGAGCGGAAAGCTTTCGTCGAACTCTTCCCAGATCAGATTCAGCAATTTTTGGGGGACCGACGGATATCGCGCCGGAGTCGCCGCGACCTCACTGCGAACGAGCGAGTCGCGCATACGCGGAATCGCCCCACCGAGCACGACGGCTCCAAGCGCTTCACCCAGCGTGCAAAGATACTGCTCGGCTATGAAACGCGCGAGATGTAGGCCGGTTTCGTCGAAAGCCCGCGGCACGGCCAGGCGCTCGCGCACCGCTTTGAGCGGGCCAAGCAAGTCGTCGGCCTCGCGCGCGGGCGAAATGACGAAGCCCAGAACGTCGCGGGCGCCCAGCGGAATGCGCACGACGTCCCCCACGGCCAACTCCAAGCCGGCCGCCTCGTAGGTTAGGGGCAGATCGAATCGGGACGAGCGAATGGCCGGCAGCACATCAACGGCGCGCACGGAAGTTCTCAGGGGGCTGTTGCATCCGTTCGAGCACGGCTCGCACCGTGCGGTCCGTGCATTCGACGCCATACTCGACGTCCCCGATCGCGCGAGGCAACACGAAACGCAAGCGCCCTCCGCGCTTCTTCTTATCGCTGCGCATTGCCGCCAAGACCGCGTTCGGCGCGAGCGACGTCTGCATCGGCAGCCGAAGGAGCGCCAGCAACGTCAGCACGCGGAGATGCTCGTCGCGGCTGAAGCGATCGCTTCGCAGCGCCAGGAGCCCGGCGGCCCTCAGCCCTAGCGCGACGGCCTTTCCGTGCGCGACCGAATAGTTCGACGCACGCTCGATCGCATGGGCAAACGTATGCCCGAGATTCAACGTCGCGCGCGCTCCGGTTTCGAGCCGGTCGTCGGCGACGGCCATGGTCTTGACCTTGATCGCAGCGGGAATCAGCTCGAGCCACGGCCATTGGCGGACGGGATGGGGTGCGAGCTCCTCCAAGAGATCGAAAAGGTCGCCGCCCTCGATGATTGCGACTTTGACGATCTCGGCGAGGCCCTCCCGCAGGGCGGCGACGGAGAGCGTCTCCAACGTGTCCGTACTGCAAAAAACCGCGACGGGGTCGCGAAAGCTGCCCGCGAGGTTCTTGCCTTTTCGTAAGTCGACTCCGGTCTTACCCCCGATCGCGGCGTCCACCATTGCAACGAGCGATGTCGCCACGTGCGCGTAACGGATGCCGCGCATGTAGATCGCGCACGCAAAACCGAAGAGGTCGCTCGCAATGCCCCCGCCGACGCCCAGCACCAGTGCGCTCCGCTCTACACCGGCGGCCGCCATGGCATCGAGTACACGCTCGACGGTCGATAGGCGCTTGCGCGACTCTCCCAGTGCAAACTGTAAGACCGGAATGCCGCCGGTCGCCCGGGCGATTCCATCCGCTATGGCGCGAACGTGCCGGTTGGCGTCGCATAAGATCGCGCTGGGCAGGCCGCTCGTTCGAAGGAATGCAAGAAGCTCGTCTCGTGCATTTTGCGCCACGAATATCGGATAGCCGAGATCGTCGTTGCGTTCTAGAATGCGATGTTCTTTTCGTGTAGCCACTGCAAAATATCGTCGAGTACTGCCCGATCGCTCAATCGCGCCGCTTCAACGACGTGATCTGCGTCTGCGTAATGCGCCAAGCGCTCATCATAGAGTCTCTGAATCTTCGCGAGGGTCGGACGGTTGCCCAGGAGCGGACGGCGCACGCGGCTGCGCCGCACGCGTCGGAGAATCTGCTCGGGAGAGGAGCGTAGAAAGACGCGATGAGTGCGCTCCTTCAGGAACGCCCGATTTTCGGCGACCGTCAGTGCCCCGCCGCCCAGCGCCACAACGCCCGCTTCACAGGTTCTCAACACGTGCTCGATCGTCTCTCGCTCGTATCGGCGGAATGCGGCCTCGCCTTCCTTCGCAAAGATCTCCGCGATCGCTCCATGGGCACGAGCGATGAGATTGTCGGTGTCGAAGAACGCGCAGCCGAGTTCGCGCGCGAGCTTACGACCGATCGTAGATTTCCCCGTCCCCATGAATCCAACGAGCGCCAGGTGGCGCTTCACTGCACGTGCGTGCCGAGGTTTCCGGCAAAAAGGTCCGCTGCAGCTTGGGTGCTCCGCGCGAGATTATCAAGAGTCTCCTCGACCGAATCCCCGCCGTATTTCTCCAGGACGGGTCCCGTCAGCGCGAGCCGGACCATCGCCTCAGCGACGATTGCCGCCGCAGGCACGACGCAAACGTCGCTGCGCACGATCGTCGCGGGCGCGTCCGTCTTCTCGTGCAGGTTGACTGACGGAAGCGCTTTCATCAGGGTAGGAATCGGCTTCACGGAAACGCGGACGACGATCGGTTCGCCGTTGCTCATCCCGCCCTCGATGCCGCCCGCCCTGTTGGTGCGCCGCACGACGCTGCCGCCGTCGAGTCCGAACGCGTCGTGAGCCCGCGAGCCTGGGATCGCGGCCACGTCGGCGCCAAGACCGATCTCGACCGCCCGCACCGTCTGCATGCCCATGAGCGCACCCGCAAGAATGCCGTCGAGCCTTTGAGCCGGTTGCCGATTGCTGCCCACGCCGACGGGCATGCCGTCGATCCGAACCAGAAACTGACCTCCCAACGTATCGCCCGCGCGTCTTGCTTCGTCGATCGCCTCGATCATTCGCAGCGCCGCGTCACGGTCGGGGCAGCGAACATCGCTTTCCTCTACCTCATCCTGATGCCAGTCGTCGATTCCGGCGGCTTCGACACCGCCGATGCGAACGACGCAGCTGCGCGTCACGATTCCGAGCGCACCAAGCAACTGCGCGCAGATCGCTCCTAGGCAGACTCGCATCGCGGTCTCCCTCGCGCTCGCGCGCTCGAGGACGTTTCGCAGGTCGCGCTGGCGGTATTTCAACGCGCCGGCGTAGTCGGCGTGGCCAGGCCGCGGATTCGTCAGTGGATCGCCGCCGCCGATCAGCGGGTCCATCAGCGCGCGGACCTTCGGCGTCAGATAGTCCCGGTTGCGAACCGCAACGGCAATTGGGGATCCGAGAGTCTCACTACCGCGAACTCCGGCCAGAAACTCGACCTGATCTCGTTCGATCTTCATTCGCGCGCTGCGGCCGTATCCGCCCTGCCGTCGCGCGAGCGTTTCGTCGATCGCGGCGACGTTGAGACGCAAATGCGCGGGAATGCCGTCGAGGATCCCCACGAGCGCCGGACCGTGGGATTCGCCCGCCGTCAGGTACGCAAACATCAGGCAGCCTGCCTTCGGCGAAGGCCGCGGCCGCTACTTCACTTCGACGGCCGCTAGCCGCAGCACGAGCTTTTCAAGCGGTCGATGGCCGCGCGATGTAACCGTGTGACGTGTCGACGTGAGTAGCCGAGCCGTCGCGCCAGGTCCACGACCGTCACGCCGTCGAGATGAATCGATCGCACGATCTGCCGCTCCAAGGGTGAGAGCGTTGCCAAGATGCGCTCGACCGTCAAACGATCCAACACATCGTCGATTCCGCACGGCGGCGTTCGCTGCTCTGAGTTGCCCAGGCCTTCGAAGGAGATCATGTGATGGGTCGCTCGATACGAGCGTATTTCGCGCACCTCGGTCGGCGTCGCGTTCAAGACCCGTACGACATCACACTCCTTCGGTTCGCGACCGAGCAACGGCCAAAGCTCGCGCTCCGCAGCCGCCCATCGCCGCTCCAGTTCGCGAACTGCGCGAGGTGCTCGCAAGAACCGCTCGCTGTCGCGAACGTAATGCATCAGCTCCCCTACGACGAGAAGCCAAGCATAGGCCTCAAACGGTGCCGTCTGCCGGCAGTCGTAGCGATCGATCGCCTTGATAAGCCCGATTGCCGCAACTTGCTCGAGATCGGCCCGATCGAGTCCCCGGCGCATGAAGCGTCGCGCCGCTCGCTGGCAGAGGTACCAATATGCAACGACCGTTCCTTCACGATCGACGAGGGTTTGCGGCGTCGGCGATGAGGGCGAACAAACGCGCGCAATAGGAACGATCCGCCTAAAAGGCGTTGTACGAAAGCGAAGAGCCACACCCAACCTCAGCTTCGTTTGGAAGAGACCGATCGGCAATCGGAGGAATGCGATTACCGATGTGAACGGTTATATACCAGCTCTGCGTAAAGCGCAATACGTTCCGAACATGATGCGCGCAGATGTCCTAGCCTCTGGCAATCTGGGCACTACCTGGACGCGCGTTGCGAGTAAACGCGCCGTCGCGCGTCGAAGCGCCCGCCAGAATGACGGCGCGAAAGATCGTTCTGATCTTTGCATTCGGTTTGCTTGGAATCGCGGCGCTGCGAGATCTGGGCCGGCTGGGCGACGCGCGACCTTGGCACCGCCTGTACGACTTTCAGGACTTTTACTGCGCAGGCGAGGCCGTTGACCAGCACGCCGATCCGTACCGCTACGAGCCCCTTCATCGTTGCGAACACCGCGTCAACGCGAGCGAGGCCTATCGCCTCGATCCGAACCGAGTCGTTCCCGCCCCGATTCCTCCCTACGACCTGCCGCCATTTGAGCTCGCCGCGCGGATGGGCTTTCCCGCTGCGCGGACGCTCGACGCGATCGCCATAGCGGCCGCGGTACTCGCCGCGATCGGCGGCTTGGCTGTGATCGGCATCCCGCTCGACGTCGCCGCCCTGGCCTTGGTGCTGCCGGCGGGCTACCTTCTGCTCGATGCCGGCCAGATCGTTCCCTTTGCACTGGTCGCCCTCGTCTTTTGCGGCGTCGCGCTCGCGCGACGGCGCGATACGCTCGCCGCCGTGCTCGCCGCTGTAACGATGATCGAGCCCCATCTGGGACTACCCGTTTGCATCTCGATGCTGCTGCTCGTTCCGCGAAGCCGCGTAGCCCTTCTCGTTCTCGGCGTTCTCATGGCGGTCGCGAGCGTGCTTGTCGTGGGTCCCTCGGCTGCGATCGAATACGTCGCGCACGTGCTGCCGGCGCAAGGCGCGGCCGAGGCCGGATATCCGTATCAGTACAGCCTCACCTATCTCTTGGTCGCCGCCGGTCTGCCCCAAGGCGCTGCGCTGGCCGCCGGGCAGGTCTCGTATGCGGCGTTGCTCGCGGTCGGGATCTGGCTCGGAGCGAAGCTTGCAGACGCGTTGCAGCGGCGCGAGCTCGTGGCCTATCTGCCTGCGGCTTGCGCCGTGATCGGCGGAGCGTACGTCCACATGGTGGATCTCGCGATTGCAGTGCCCGCGGCGTTGGTGCTGGCGACCTACTCTCGCGCCGCGTCACGAACGATCGCGACGCTCGCGCTTTGCCTGCTTGCCGTTCCGTGGATCGACGTGTGGATCACCAAGAAGCTTTTTCTCTCAAGCCTGTTCGTCGTTGCGGCGATTCTTTTCCGCCAAGGGCTTCCGCCCGCACTCTCCATCGGAGCCTTCACCGCTATTGCGGCGGCGATCTATTGCTTCGAACTTCGGCCTCCCGCGCCGTTTTCGGCGGTCACCGTGATGACGTCGGCGCGTCCGGGCGATCTCGCGCAGCGGGCCTGGCGGGCGTACGTACTCGGGTTGCGCACCGCCAAGTTGCCGTGGCTTGCGATCAAGATACCGACGTGGGCTGCCTTGTGCGGTTTGCTCGTCGCCGGGTTCCGCGCCCTTGGGCGGCCAACCGGGAAGCCGCCGACGTGATCCCGCAGCCGCATCGCCGCGTCATCGTCGCGCTGCTGTTGCTCGCGCTCGGAATCGCGGCGGTGCGCGATTTCAGCCGCCTCGGCGCGGCGCTACCATGGCGAACGATGGACGAGTTTGCAGACTTCTACTGCGCCGGGTTGGCGTTCGATCGCGGCGCTGGCCCATATACGTACGAACCGTTGCACGCCTGCGAGCATCAGTTCAACAAAGGCCAAAGCTTTCGCGGCAGGCTCTTTGCCGCCAATCCGGCCGTCGCCGTCCCAGCGCCGCAGCCGCCCTACGACTTCATACCGTTTATGGCGCTCGCCGGCGCGAACGTTTCGGTCGCGCGCACTATCGACGCGACGGCGATCCTTCTAGCGGTAGCGTTATCTGCGCTCGCCTTGGCCGCGATCGGCATTCCGCTCGCGCTTTCGGTCGCCGTTTTGGCCCTTTCGACTGGCTTTGTCGAGCTCAACACCGCTCAGATCGTGCCATTTGCGTTGCTCGCTCTCGTCCTCTGCGGACTAGCGCTCGAGCGGGGCCGCGACCGATTTGCGGGCCTCCTTGCGGCGCTTACGCTTATCGAACCGATTGTCGGGCTCCC
The DNA here is from genome assembly GCA_035571115.1 of Candidatus Acidiferrum sp. Lineage (GTDB taxonomy): Bacteria > Vulcanimicrobiota > Vulcanimicrobiia > Vulcanimicrobiales > Vulcanimicrobiaceae > Cybelea. The sequence goes on from DATMKR010000118.1 coordinate 9,155, forward strand.
GGTTGTCGTTGCGACCTTTCTTTTCGCACCGCGAGCCCGCTGGAGCCTTGCCGCGGGGCTTGCGGGTTTGCTCGCTCTCGCCTGCGCCGTCGCTGGTCCAAAAGGCTTCCTCGAGTACCTTTTCGACGTGCTGCCGGTGCACGCGCGATCGGAGATCTCATTCCCGTTCCAATACAGCCTGACGTCTGCGTTGGCCACGCTCGGGGTGTCGCCGGCCATTGCCCGAGTCTCCGGAATTTTTTCATACGTTTTTCTCTTGGGAGCAGCGCTGATTATTGCGCCGCGAGCGAGCGCGAAGTTGCAACATCGCGCGCTGATCGCTTTCGTTCCCGCGCTCTGCTGCGTGATCGGCGGGACGTTTCTGCACCAGGAGGAGCTCTGTTTTGCCATCCCTGCCGTTACGCTCTTGGCGTTGGGGACCGCGGGGAAACAACGCGCGATTGCCACCGTCGCCCTCTGCGTCTTGTCCGTTCCCTGGATCCTCGTGTGGGGAGCAAAACAGCTCTTTCTCGCAAGCCTGCTGGTCGTCGCGACGATCCTCGCGCAGCTGCGCCTGGATCTGCGCACGAGCCTTATTACGCTCGGCGCGATTGCGGCGGCCATCTATTGCTTCGAGCTTGCGCCGCCCAGACTGCCGGCGCCATCCGCGATGCCGGCCATCTATGCCGCAAGCGAGCTCGTATCGCTGGAATGGCGAGATTACACGACGATGCGCAGCACTCACGACCCGTTATGGTTTGCGATCAAGCTACCCGCGTGGGGAGCACTGCTGGCTTCGTTCGCGATTGCCGCTTCGATCTCTCGCCGCATCTGAAGCCAACCGCGAAAGTTCGCCTGAAACGCACCGTCGGGCGCGGGCGTCGCCACGTGCTCGAACGGACTCAAGTGACGATCGGTACGCAGGCGGTCGTACAGCTCGAGGTCTCGTCCGATCTCGCGCACGCCTTGGTGCGTGAGATATGAGACGCGTGCGCACCGGGCGGCCGAGACGCGCCGTCGAGTCTCGAGGTCCAGCGCGCTCTCGTCGCGCTGCAAGAGCGGCGTGTGCCACTGCCCGTACTCGAGCGCTTGCGGAAGGCTGGCGTTCATGGCCTCGAGCATCAACCGCGCTGCCGCCCGAATCTCCGGCTGCGCGTTAGGCGCGCAGCGCAGCGAGAAAAAGTTCTCCCATTCGGTCGCGCTCACGATCACCGTATGCCACAGGAACGGCTCCAACAACCGGTTGAGCTCCTGTTTATGGACGTCGAGGTCCAATAAGCGTTGAGCGTTCGCCACGGCCGCATCCCGCGCTCTAAGCCAGATCCCCTGCGCTTCTTGCGCGAGATCGCCCGGCAACACGTCGCTAGCCGACATTCCAGCCTTGTTCTTTCCCCACTCCAACGGAACCGCGGGATCTTTGAGAACCCGCTCGATCAGCTTCGACGTCGGGATTGCGCGAGAACTCGCGCTGTTTCTGGAGTTGTGAACGATGAAGCCGTTGGCCACGAAATTATGGTACGGGCCCTCCACTTCGACGTCGTACGTCTCCCGCATACCCACGTAATCGATCGACCTGACAGCAACGAAATGGCGCACCATGGCCCGTTTCCGTTTGGGCGCATACGGCTTGCGCAAACGAATTTCGCCGACCGAGAGCCAAAATGAACCGTACGGTCTGCCTTCCTCGAAATGCCGAAGAAGCTCTAACTCCAGGTTTCGTTGATGCAAACTGCCGTGGCATCCCTTGCACAGGCTCGTCAGATTGGACGGGTCGTACGCGCGGGCTAGATTGTGAGCGACAGGGTCGATGTGGTGCGCGTGCAATTGCCGCCCCGAGCCGCAAAGCACGCACTTGAACCCATTGGCTCGGTGCGTTCCGAATGCGTGCTGCACTGTCCAGGCGCCGATGCGCTGCACGCGCGCCTTGCCGGGGCGTCCCCTGGTCTTAATATTACTGTAGCGTCGGCCCTTGTTCCACGGTTCTTCGATGTGTGAAACCTGCCAAACAGCCTCGGGATTCGTCGCACGAAGGCCATGCTTCCGGAACTGGTACTTGACCTGGTCGATCGTGACGTCGGCATGCTTTGCGATCAGCGCGGCGGAAAGCCCTGCGTCACGCAAGCCGGCGAGCCACTGCGGATCCCTATAGGCTTCGATTCCGTTAACCGCGAGCTCTGCACTCCGGCTGCACGTGGCGATGTTTCCTGGACTTAGCGAGAGGCCAACGGCCTCCTCAAGCCTCTGCCAGCCATCCTTGGTCAAGAAGCGGTGATCTTTCGAGGACAGAATCTGTTGTCCGTTCGTTAGGGTGACGCGAAACACGGGTTTTTGACCAGAATACGTAACGTCGCGGACGCGCGTATGGTAGATTTCTCCGGTATCCTCGTTACACGAGCGCAACTCCATTGCTGCCAACCGGCCTTGCATCGGCTGGCGGTTCGCAGCGGCGATTTCCATCCAGGCGACGAAGTCTGCGCCCAGGATACGATACGGCGCTCCTGGTGTAACGATCCGCGGCATCGCAACACGCCGCGTCAGTAAGTCGACGCCGGTATGGCCCGCATAGCCGGCGACGGCCGCCAGCTCCTTAGCGGTATATTCACGTTTTGGATCAATGCTTGCTGCTGTCTTCGTTTTTCTACGGTTAACTCGCGGTGCAGCGCCACGATGCCACTTCTCAAAAAACTCGCGGATCGTCATCGAGAAGCGTCTCGTGCTCCCCTTTTGCCTCGAGGGAAGGTCGAAGTAAAGTTTCGTGTCTCCATCCAGGCAGAACTGGCGGTGCGTGTTAAATTCGGCCAGCACGAAGCGCGGAAACGTAACCTCTAGCGTGGTCAGGCGTATTCCGGCCGGACTCGTCGAGTCCAGCAACACGCGCGCGTTGTAGGCCACCGCCGAGAGCCGCCCGGCTACTCTTAGCTCTTAGCCGCGATACCGCAGAAACGCGGGAACGTCGATATCGTCCATACTGACGGGCGCGACGGTATCCAGCTTACCCGTTTCGAAGGCGAAGCTCTGGGTGCGATTGCCGCGCCGCGGTCCAAAGCCGGCCGCAAGGACGGTCACGCGAACTTTTCCGGTCATCGTTGGATCGACCGAGGCGCCGAAGATGATTTGCGCGTCGGAATCGACCGCGCGGCTGATCATTTCCGCCGCTTCGTTGACTTCGTACATGGCCATGTCGGGGCCGCCGGTGATGTTGAAGATCACTCCATGTGCCCCTTCGACGGTCGTTTCGAGCAACGGCGAAGCGATCGCCTTTTGCGCGGCATCGGCCGCACGGTGCTCGCCGCTGCCCTCTCCGATGCCCATCATCGCCGAGCCGGCGTCCGTCATAATCGTCTTGACGTCGGCGAAATCCAAGTTGATCAGCCCCGGCTGCGTGATCAGATCGGTGATGCCGGCAATTCCCTGACGCAAAATGTCGTCGGCGTACGAGAACGCCTCATTGAGCGGCGTCTTCTTCTCGATAACTTGCAGGATGCGCTCGTTGGGGATCGTGATCAGCGTGTCGACCTTGCTTTCGAGCTCGGCGATGCCGTTCTCGGCGGCCTGC
>DATMKR010000119.1:0-39557 GCA_035571115.1 Candidatus Acidiferrum sp.
CGCTGCCGACGTGGGAGCGTAAGCGCACGCGCCCGCTCCTGGCAGACCTTCTCGACGCTCAGCGCGCTTTAGCGGACGCAATTTTGCGGGCATACGTAACGCCGTCGGAAGAAGCTCTACGGCGAATCGAGCCGGCGCGCACCGAGGCTTGGCGGATACGCACTACCGTCGAGTCGTCGATCGACCGCAGCCGTCACGAGCCGCATCGAATTCACACGATCGCGGTCGGACGCGCGCTTCGGATACTCGCCGTGACTCAGCGGTTCGCGCTGGCAAATCTGGCGCTCGAGAGCGAACTCGGGGCGCCCCTTCCGCCGGAGTGCGCCGGTGCCTTGGCCGCTTTCGCCGATGCGCTCGACGACCGCATGGCCGAGTTGGCGGCGGCGCTGCGCGAGTCGCGTCGCGCGACGACCGAAGGTCGTCTGGCCACGGCACTCTCCAAGGCCGAAACGGCGCTGGCGACGCAGCAATGTCCCAACGCGCACTTCATCATCGAGCGGCTGCAGGCATACGCCGACGCGATCGCGCGGATGGCGCGCCTCGTGGGGGTTCCCAGGGAAGCGTGACCGACATGTCATGGTTCGACAGGCTCACCATGACACTGGAGGTTTTAGGCGTAGATGCCGCGGAGCAGCGAGGCTTTGACCACGCGATCGATGGCCAGCGTGTACGCAGCCGTTCGCAACGTTGCGTGCCGAGAGTTTGCGATCGCGCGGATTGCGCGCAGGTTCGACAAGAGAAAGTCCTCGAGCTTCTCGTTGACCTCAGCTTCCTTCCAAAAGTAACCCATCCGATCTTGCGCCCACTCAAAATACGAGACGGTGACGCCGCCGGCGTTAGCCATGATGTCGGGAATGACGACGATGCCTTTTTCGCGGAAGATTCGGTCGGCTTCGGGCGTCGTTGGTCCGTTCGCGCCCTCGACCAAGAGCTTTGCCTGAACTTTCGAGGCAATCTCGGCGGTGAAGACTTTTTCGAGCGCGGCGGGAACGAGCACGTCGCAAGGGCTGGTCAGCAGCTCGGTGTTGGTGATCCGATCTCCGCCTTTAAAGCCCTCGAGCGTTCCGAACTTGGACGTATGCTCCATCGCGCCGTAGACGTTGATGCCTTGTTCGTTATAGTACGCGCCGGTCACGTCGGAGATGCCGACGACTTTACAGCCCCGGTCTTCGAAGAGTTTTGCCGCATAGCGCCCGACGTTACCGAACCCCTGGATCGCGATCGTCGCCTCTTCGGGGCGCAAACCCATCTCGGCCATCTCGTCGAGCGCGCAGATCGTCACCCCGCGACCGGTCGCCTCCACGCGGCCGCGCGAACCGCCGATCTCCAGCGGTTTGCCGGTGACGACTCCGGGCATGTTCTGCCGCACGTGCATCGAGTACGTGTCCATGAACCACGCCATCACCTGCGGCGTCGTATTCACGTCGGGCGCCGGAACGTCTTTATCCGGACCGACGACCTCGACCAGCTCCGCGGCATACCGGCGGGTAATGCGTTCCAACTCGTTTGACGAGAGCGTTGCGGGATCGCAGGTAACGCCCCCTTTGCCGCCTCCGAATGGCAGATCGACTACCGCGCACTTCCACGTCATCCAAAAGGCCAGCGCGGTGACTTCGTCGAGCGTCACGCCGGGATGGTAGCGGATGCCGCCTTTTGCCGGTCCGCGAGCGAAGTTGTACTGCACGCGATAACCGGTGTAAACCTCGAACTCCCCCGAATCGCGCTGAAACGGAATCGAGAAGATGATCTGGCGCGACGGATGAGTGAGAATGCGGCGCATGCCGCCGTCGAGTTCGAGCAGGTCGGCGGCCTCGTTGAAGTACGCGATCGCGTCGCCGAAGACGGAAACGTCGCGAACGGAGGGCCCCGTTTCGCGCAGAGCAGTGGTCATGCGACACCCTTTCCCGATTTTGCCGCCCGAGCCCCTCGATTCATACGTTGAATCGGAAGTTCACGACGTCGCCCTCTTGCATTACGTACTCCCGGCCCTCGCTGCGGACGCGCCCGGCCGCGCGCAACGCCTCCATGGTCTGGTACTGCACGTAATCCTCGTACGAGACGATCTCGGCCCGGATGAAGCCCCGCTCGATATCGCTGTGAATCGTGCCGGCCGCCTGGGGCGCCTTCGTCCCCTTGCGAATCGGCCAGGCACGAGCTTCCTTTTCGCCGGCCGTGAGGAATGTCATCAGGCCGAGCAACTCGTAGGTTTCGGCCGCCAAATCGTCGAGGCCGCTGTGCTCGATGCCCAACTCCAGCCGAAACTCGACCGCTTCGGATTCCGAGAGCCCGGCCAGCTCGGCTTCGACCTTTCCGCTGAGCACGATCGCCCGCCCGCCGTCGGCGCGCGCGATCTCCTCGACGGTCCGCACCTTGTCGGAGCTCTTACCTATCTGGTCCTCGTTCACGTTTGCGACGTAAAGGATCGGTTTGGCGGTCAGAAGGAACGAATCGGCCGCGACCTGCGCCTCGAGCGAATCCGGCGCGAAGCTGCGCGCCGGGCGCGCCTCCTCTAGAGCCGCGGTCAGCCGTTGCGCGGCGCCGAGATAGTCGCGCATTTTCGGGTCGGATCGAATCTCGCGCTCGATCTTCGGTAGCCGCTTGCGCATCGTCGCCAGATCTGCCAGTGCCAGCTCGATACCGACGATCTCAGAGTCGCGCCGCGGATCGAGGGCCCCCTCAACGTGCGTGACCTCGTCATCCTCAAAACAGCGAACCACCATCGCGACCGCATTGGTCTCCCGGATATGGCTCAGAAAAGCGTTGCCGAGTCCCTCGCCCGCGCTGGCGCCGCGCACCAAGCCGGCGATGTCCACGAAGCGAACGGTCGCCGGGATAATTCGCGCCGCGCCGGCGAGGCGTTGGAGAACGGGTAGGCGCGGATCGGGTACCGCGACCTCGCCGACATTGGGCTCGATCGTCGCGAAAGGATAGTTTGCGGCCAGCGCCTGCGCCGAGCGCGTCAGCGCATTGAAGATTGTGGACTTGCCGACGTTCGGCAGGCCGACGATTCCGCAGGAGAGTGGCATACTTGACAGCCCGCCGGTTCGGCCGCTCGCACTGCTCGCCCTTGCGGCGTCGTAACCGGTTGCATGCTCCGGCAAGAGAATCTGCCGGGGGCGTCGGATAGCTCCGGATGCGGCAAATGAAGGTCGACAAACTAGGAATCGACCTCCTGACCCACGACCCGGTGGTCATCCTCAAGGATATGGACGGCTCGCATTATCTGCCGATACTGATCGGCCCTTTTGAAGCGACGGCGATCGCGCTCGCACTTGAAGGCGCGCCGGTACCGCGTCCGCTCTCGCACGATCTGATGCGTAATATCCTCGAGTCGCTCAATACCAACCTCGAGCAGGTCGTAATTCACGACATCAAAGACTCGACGTTTTTCGCAAAGCTGGTCGTGCGCACCAACGGCGAGTTGCAAGAGATCGACGCGCGCCCGTCCGACGGAATCGCACTCGCCCTGCGCGTCCCCGCGCCGATCTTCGTCTCGGACAAAATCGTGCTCGAGGAGGCTGCTACCGAAAAGAGACCTTCGAACGACACCGAAATGGCCCGATTCAAGAAGTTCCTTGACGACCTAAAGCCGTCGGATTTTAACCGATGAAAAATGTTCGGAGCCAACGACTTGGCGCGTTGACGGCGCTTGCCTTCGCAATTTCGGGCTGCGCCTCCGGCTCGCAGCCCTCGTTGCCGTATATGCAAAGCGGCGCGGCACTGCGCGTGCTCGATGGTACCGGCGCCGGGAAGATCACGCACATCGTCTACATCGTGCAGGAGAACCGAAGCTTCAACGATCTTTTCAACGGTTATCCCGGCGCGCACACCGTCACGAGCGGCAAAATCTCGACCGGCGAGACGGTCAAACTCCAGCCCGTGCCCCTGTCGGACAAATACACGATCGATCACTCTTTGGACGCATTTATCGCGGCCTGTCACGGAACGGGCTCGTTACCGGGTACCGACTGCCGCAACAACGGCTTCAATAACGAGTTTACCTACGGCGGCCCGAGCGGCGTCAAATATCCGGAGTACGTGTACGTACCGCACTCCGACTCAAAGCCATACTTCGACATGGCACACGAAGGCGCGCTCGCCGACCATATGTTCCAGTCGCAGCTCGACGAGAGCTTCGTGGCACATCAGTACATTATCGCGGCGCAGGCAAACTGGAGCGTTGACCTTCCCAACGGATCCTGGGGTTGTACGGTAAAGGGTTCGCAAGTCGGCTATATCACGACGCAGCGCACGATCGGCGGGTATCAGTCGGCATGCTTCGATTACCAGACCTTGGGCGACGAACTCGACAAGGCGAAGCTCTCGTGGCGCTTCTATGCCACGCAGTACGGCGGGGGCAGCCACGACGGGGCGGTGTGGTCGAGCTATCAGGCGGTCAAACATATCTACGATGGACCCGACTGGAAGAACATCATTACGCCGAACTGGAAGTTCATCACCGACGTGCGCAAGGGGCAACTCGCAAACTTTACCTGGATCACGCCGGTCTGTGACGATTCCGATCACGTCAACTGCCCGGGCGGCCACGGGCCGTCGTGGGTCTCGGCGTTGGTCAATGCCGTCGGCGCTAGCAAGTTCTGGAACTCGACGGCAATCTTCATCCAGTGGGACGACTGGGGCGGTCTCTACGATCCCGTGCCTCCGCCGCACTTGGATCGTGACAGCTTAGGGATGCGAGTTCCGCTGCTGATGCTCTCTCCGTACGTCAGACACGATTTCGTCTGCCACGACCAATACGAGACGGCCAGCGTGATCAAGTTCGCGGAAGATCTGTGGGGTCTCGGGCACCTCGCGACGCCGGCCGACAAACGGGCGTTGTCACCCGCGGCCGAGTGCTTCGACTTCTCGCAGAGCCCCGCCAAATGGGTAAAGATCAAGGCACCGTTGCCGCCGAAGTTCTTCATGCAGCAATACGACAGCGACTACTTTGCCCCGGATTACGAATAGGTCACGCGGCGGCCTCGGCAAGATGTTCGCTCCAGCGGACCCGCCCCGTCAACTGCATGATTGCGAACAGCGTAACGATCGCGCCGATCGTGATCGTCAAACCGCTCGAGCCTTCGTTGAATAAGGCGTACGAGAACAAGACGAGATAGACGAGTTGGGCGAACCCGTTCTCCACGGCAGCAAACCGCCAGCCGACTACGAGCCGCAGGTAAGAGATCGTGAGAAACATCGTGACGGCCGAGCATATCGTGAACGCGGCCCCGATCGGAATTCGGTCGACGAGGTATGCGAAGAGTAGATGAAACGCGAAGAACGATGCGGCGAGGAAGAAGTAGTTGACCGGATGCAGATCGATCTTGCGCAGCGTGGCGATTGCAAGCATGACGAAAAAGTAGAAGAATAGAGCGACCGGCGCCCAAAACGTGATCCGCTGCGCCAGCGGACCCGGCTGCAGCGGGTACGGGAACGCCATCCCAATCCCGTTGGCGGTCACCATAGTCGCGGCGTGCCATTGTAGGCGCCAGCCCGGCCGCAGCGGCGTCTCGCCGTCGGGGGGCAACGTCTGCGGCGGAAAGTCAATCGCGTCGAAGTTCGTCGTCATCGTTAGCGCAAAATCGTTGACGGACTCGACGCCGGCCCCGAAACGATACGTCCAAGTGCCCATTCCGCGCGACCGGTAGCCGATATCCATCGCGGCCTCCTCATGCGGCGGAAGGATGAAGTTGACGCAACCTCGATCGAGTGCGGTCGGATCCGTCACCCGCTTCCCGCCGATGAAGGCCTGGAAATCTGCGTACGTTCCGTCTGTGGAAGGCAATGCAAAATGGACCGAGAGCCTGCGGCCGCTCGTGTCGTTTCGAATCCGGTAACGCGCGAAAAACCGAACTTCGTACAGGTTGTACCAAAGGAGTCCGTCGCGCCGCTGCTCGAGATCGAGTTTTACCTTGATCCGGCTGCTGCGAATCGGTACGGCGACGGTTTCGTAACCGTGTTTGCCGACCGCTACTTGCGTACTCACTTGCGGCGCCGATTGCATCTGATCGCTGCCCCACAACGCGGTCAGCTTCTCGCGTTGACTCGAACCGGAGTCGCTCGTGCGCTGCACCAGCGTCGCTCCCAGAATCATCCAGGCCACGCTGGCCGAGCAGAAGATAAAGATTATGGCGATCAGGCGTTTGAGCATGAGGAGCCCTCGAGCGGCGGCGGCTTGCTTTGCAATGCAAAGTTAAGTACTTTGTACCACAAAGCAACGACCGGCGCAAGGGTCGAGGTCCACAGGATTTAAGGTGCTCGTTACGCTAGAATCGCAAGCGTATGAACGATGATTTGCGGGCCGATATCGGCGTGTTCGGCGGATCGGGCTTTTATTCGCTGATCGAAAACGCGCACGAAGCCTGGGTCGAGACGCCGTACGGGGCGCCGAGCGATAGGGTCGCACTTGGCGAGATCGCGGGACGCCGCGTCGCCTTTCTGCCGCGGCACGGCAAGGATCACCGGTTTCCCCCGCAGGCCATCAACTATCGCGCGAATCTCTACGCGATGAAAAAGCTCGGCGTGAAATGGATCGTCGCGCCGACGGCGAGCGGCTCGCTGCTCAAGAGCGTGCCGCCCGGTTCGATGGTTGTCGCCGACCAGCTCGTCGACCGCACGAGCGGGCGGAAAGACACGTTCTACGACGGCCCGATCACGACGCACGTCAGCTTCGCCGACCCGTACTGCCCGACGCTGCGGCCGATTGCGTCCGAAGCCCTGAAGTCGCTGGGTATCGAAACGTTCGATCGCGGAACGGTCGTCGTAATCCAGGGGCCGCGGTTTTCGACGCGCAGCGAATCGAAGTGGTTCCAGAGCCAAGGCTGGGAAGTCATCAATATGACGCAATATCCGGAAGCCTATCTGGCGCGCGAGCTCGAGATGTGTTACGTCAACATCTCCCTGATCACCGACTACGACGTCGGCCTCGAGGGGATGCCGGCGGTTTCGCATCACGAAGTGATCGAGGTCTTCAACCGCAACAACGAGCGCGTGAAAAGCGCAATCGGCCGAATCGTCGAGAAGATCCCGCTCGGCTCCGAATGCACGTGCCAACGCGCGCTCGACGGCGCGCGTTTCTGATCGCATGAAAAGCCGCCCCCAGGTCGATCTCACGATCTACTTCAAGGCGTTCGGACTACTCGTGCGGCACCCGTCCATCTTCGTCATGCCGCTGCTGGCCGCCGTCGTCGAGCTCTTGCTGACGCAGCTTTCGTATCTATTTACCGATCCGCTCGGGGGTTCGGGCGCGGGCATCTTTCAAATGCTCGTGCAGCTCTTCTATCTTTGGGCCTTTGGAATCACGATCATCCAGGCGAATGCCGTCTGGCGGGGCCGACGCGGCGCGTTCGATGAAGCCTGGGACGAGGGGCGCGCCAAGTTCGTTGGCATTCTGTTCGCGGCAATCGGCTTTCAGTTCGTCGTGTGGGCGGCAAGCTATATCGGATCTTTCCTCGGCGCCCTCGGGCTCGTCCTCGGGATCGTGGCGGCGCTGTTCCTCATCTACACGATCCCGGCAGCTTCCATCGGTGGAATACCCGGCACGCTCGCGCTCTCTCAATCCGTACGAGCCGTTCGTGCGGCGCCGATTGCATCGCTGATACTCGCTCTCGTCTTCTTCGCGATCTGGTACGTCGCCGTACCGATGGGATTACCGTATCTTTTGATTCACGCTCCGCTCGCGATCTGGAGCTTCGTAAACGCCGGAGCGCGCGCGATCGCGTTGGCGTATCTCGCCTTTCCGTTTGCCAGGCAGTACGACGACGTCGCGTTTCGGGGTTACTGGTAAGGGGAGCGCCTCGATCAACAGCCTGGGGGAAATCCAGATGGCTTGATAACAATGCCCGGTTTCCCATAGCCTCGTTGCAAGGCGGCGACATGTTCTAAGGCAGCAAGGTCGTATTCGACCGTTGCTCTAGGCAGGCTGGAAAAGGCCTGGGTCATCGAACCCATGACTCCGATCGCCAACCCTCTGTTAGGCACCGGCCTGAGGCTGAACGAATCGCAAACAGCCCCACCGTGACGCACCTCAAAGTATTCCGTGCCGGCCTCTTGCCGGGTCCTCAAGAGCTCAAAGCTCACCTTACGTACTAGCGTCGAGCCCGGACTGACGTACGCTTGAGTTAATGCACCGTCGCCATTTGCGTCGATGTCGAGGTACAAGACTTCCATCGTGCTATTTGCGACATAAAACCGGTGCTCTTGCATTGCGTGGGCAGGTCCGTAACTCGCGCAGCTAAGGGCCAATCCCAATACCATCCACAGGAAGCCACGTACGCTGGGGCTACGCTGCACTAATTTGATACCGGGAGAGACATTCGCACCAGCTCGCCGACGAGCGCCGGGGAAACGTTCGTGCGAGCCAGGCGCTGCGCCTCATCCAGCTTGTTGAGAAGCGCGATGGCTTCTCTGCCTTCCAGCGGTCGAAGGCGCGCGAGCCGCTGCGCATAGTCGAGCGACGTCAGGGCGACGCCGTCGTGACCCCTGGCGACGATCCAATCCCGAACCAGTGTCTTGATGGTTTCCAGTCCATCCTCGAGCGTCTCGCGAGTCGCCCACGTGTCTTGTGGCGACCCGCCTTCAACGCTTTCGAAGAACCAGCGGGCGACGTGCGCGCGCAGCGATTCTTCTTCTCCACCGAGCGCCGCGACCGCACGCGTCACGCTTCCGCCGCTCAGCGATGCTCCGAGCTCGGCATCGGCATCGCCATAATGCATGCGGCCCAGGACCTCACGTACCTGCGCCTTGGAGAGCGACGGGAAACGAACCTCGATAGCGCGCGACCGAATCGTCGGTAGCAACCGTCCCGGCGCCGGCGTCGTGAGTAGCATTACGACGCCCGCCGGCGGCTCCTCCAAGAACTTCAGCAGCGCATTAGCCGCCTCACGCGTCGCGAACTCTACCTCGCCGAGCAGTAAGACGCGCATCCCGCCGCTGTAGGATTGCAGCGAAAGCTGCCGGACGAGATCCCGGGTCGAGAGTTCGTCGCCTTGGTAGAAACCTCGAGGCGCATCCGGATCGCCGATTTTGAGCGTTCCCTCGTGTTCCAAGAAATCGGGATGATGTGCGCCGTCGGCCCTAAAGAGCGTGCACGACGAGCAGACGCCGTCGTAACCGAGGATTCGTTCCTTGGGCGCCGCGCAGAGCAGCGATTGTGCGAGCCGGCGCGCGAAGAATTTCTTGCCGACGCCCACAGGACCGGAGAAGAGGTACGCGTGCGCGAGCGTCTCGCGCGTAAGCGCATCGAAATAGCGTTTGGGGCCTTGCGCTCCTATGACGTCGAAATGGAGTTCCACGCATCTTCCAAAAGGCGGTCCCGCGCCAGCGTGCCGTCAAGCACCCGGTGACGCGCCGATTTTGCCAGCTCCAAGTAACCGTGCCGAACGCGCTCGTGGAAGGCGGCGTCCCGGCTTTCGACCCGATCCAAGACGTATCGTTCCTGCAACCTCGCTCGCGCCACTTCGACGGGGAGATCGATCAACAAGACGAGATCGGGTCGTATCCCGCCGGTCGCTTCGTCGCAAAGCCGTTCTAAGGACGCAAGGTCGAGACCGCCGCCGTATCCCTGATAGGCCAAAGTCGAATCCGTAAAGCGGTCGCAGAGCACGAGCCGATCCTGCGCAAGCGCGGGCCGAATCACTTCGGCGACGTGCTGGACGCGTGCGGCACTCACGAGAAAAGCCTCGGTGAGGGGCTCGATCGTCAACGTGCGGTCGAGAAAGATCCCGCGAATCGCATCGCCGGTAGCGGTACCGCCCGGCTCGCGGGTCACGACGACGTCGCGCCCTTCAACGCCGAAGCGCTCGGCCAGTCCTTTGTGCAGCGTGCTCTTCCCGCTGCCCTCGATGCCTTCGATTACAACGAACACTAAAGCCCTTGTCGTCCTTCGACAGGCTCAGGATGACAAGGGGGTTTCGGTGGTTTTATAAATTCTGACGCGGCGGTTGGGCTCGAGCCCGGTGCTGCGCGATTGCAGGCGATACCGTTCGGCGAGCTGGTGCTGCATGCGGCGAATGTACGACGTTTGCGGCGAAAGCTCGATCGCGTTGTTGTTGAGCATCACCTGATAGACGGCCTCCTCGGCTTCACGCAAGGCAATTTCTTCGTTGTCGATTGACCCGAGATTAAAGACGTCGCGGAGGGCGGCCTGAATTTGCGTCGTCGTGTTCGTCTTGATGGAGTAGATCGGCACGTTGTCCGAAGCGATCTGTTTGAGCTTCGGCTGCTCCTTGCGCTCGAGTGTCTTGAGCGTGAGAACGACGTCGGCGTCGTCCCAGTTGCGCGCCATCGCGGCGTTGACGCGCAGGTTCGTGATGGCACGTTCGATCTTGTTGCGCGAAATGCCGTAAGGAAAGATCGAAAGCGGCCGTTCGCGCTCCTCGCCATCGTGGTCGTGATGGTCGTAGGCTTCACTCAGCCGGGGCATCGACTCCGTATCGGCCTCTTGGACGACGGTGACCTCGCCGCTGGGCTGGCGCTGGCGCACCTCGGGCTGCGGTTGATAACCGCGTAGCAGCGCGTCGATAACGTCGGCGACGTTCTTGTGAATTGCCAGCCGGTCGCGGTCGTGGATCTCGATAACGACGTCGAAGGTCGGGGGCGCCTTGCGCTCGAGAACGGTCTTTCGCGTGCCGCGGCGCCGCGCTTCTTCGTCCGAAAGCGTAACGGCGCTCACTCCGCCAACCAAGTCCGAAAGCGTCGGGTTCATCAAGAGGTTCTGTAGCGTTTGGCCGTGCGCCGTTCCAATCAGCGTGACGCCGCGCTCGGCGATCGTGCGGGCGGCGGCCGCCTCGGCCTCCGTGCCGATCTCGTCGATCACGATGATCTCGGGCATGTGATTTTCTACGGCCTCGATCATCACCGCATGCTGCAGCGCCGGGTCGGCGACCTGCATGCGCCGCGCCATGCCGATGCCCGGATGCGGGATGTCGCTGTCGCCGGCAATTTCGTTCGAGCTATCGACGATGACGACGCGCTTTCGCTCTTCGGAAAGCACGCGCGCGCACTCGCGCAGCATCGTTGTCTTCCCGACGCCGGGCTTGCCGAGCAGACACATCGACGACCCGCTGCGCAGCACGTCGAGCAGAATATCGATCGTTCCGTAAACCGCTCGGCCGACGCGGCACGTGAGCCCGACGATCTTGCCGGTCCGGTTACGAATCGCGCTGATGCGGTGAAGCGTTTGTTCGATGCCGGCGCGATTATCGGCGCCAAATGGGGAAACGCGCGAGCAGACGTGCGCAATATCTTCGTGGCCGATCGGTACGTCCGTCAGATAAATAAAATCGTGCTCGAAACGGGCTTCCGGCGGGCGCCCCAAATCGAGCACGACTTCAATGATGTCTTCGAGGTTACGCAGACGGACGAGGGCTTGCCGAATCGTGAGCGGGAAGATGTCGAGAAGCTGGGAGAGTTCCCAACTAGGCGAGATGGAATGAACTCTTATTGCCAAAAATCGTTCCTCACTTCCGAGGCACTTCGCTTGTCCGTTATCCGTCCTCGGTAGTCACTCCTTCACGACGCGGATCACTCGCAGCTCGCCGTCGAAGGGGCCTTGAATGCGCACCCCGGCCTTTAACTCGAGGCGCAAATACTCGATGATCTCCCGCGTAATCTCCTCGCCGGGCGCGATGACCGGGATTCCCGGCGGATAGGGCGTCAGCGTCTCGGCGCAGATTCGGCCGCTCGACTCGCGAAACTTTACAAACTCAGCATCGGCTAAGAATGCATCGCGCGGAAGCATGCGCATCGGGGGGACGGCGGGGAGTCGAAACGTTCCACGCCTCAGCCGCTCCTCGAGAATGCCCGAGGGTGCGAACATGTCGATCGGCCGGTCGTCGCGCGCAAGCTCCTCGAACGCATAAATGAAGCCTTCGGCCGCCTCGCGCGTGGTTCCGATCGTAAAGAGCGCGACGACGTTGAAGAGATCCGCCATCTCCACCTGAATGTTGTAGCGACGGCGCAGCAGCGCTGAGGCCTCGTAGCCCGTATAGCCCAGGCCTTTGACCGTCACTGTGACCTTTGTCGGGTCGAGATCAAAGATGCCGTGGCGGCCCTGCAGCTCCTCGCCGAAACAGTAAAGACCCGCAATCCGGTTCAGGCGCGCGCGCGTCTCCTCCGCCAACGCGATCGTGCGCGAGAGCAGCGCTTCGCCTTCGGTGGCCATCTGTTTGCGGGCCACGTCGAGCGACGCGACCATCGGCAGATTCGGTGAGGTCGATAGGAACATCTTGAGCACTGCTTCGAGCCGATCGAGCGCGACGCGTTTGCCCTTGTGATGCAGCATCGCACACTGCGAAAATGCCGAGAGCATTTTGTGCGTGGAGTTGATGCAGATGTCGGCGCCGGCGTTCGTCGCCGAGAGCGGGAGCGCCGGATGAAAGTGAAAGTGCGGCCCCCAAGCCTCGTCGACGAGCAGCACCTTACCCGCCTCGTGCACGATCCGCTCGATCGCTTCGAGGTCCGCCGCGACGCCGTAATAGGTTGGCGAGACCAGATAGACGGCGACGAGGTCGGGATGCTGCTCGATCGTGCGCGCCACGGTTTCCGGGGTCACGCAGTGGTCCATGCGTAGCTCCAAGTCCACTTCGGGTTGCATGTAGATGGGCTGCGCGCCGCTCATCACCAAGCCCCCCAGCATAGACTTGTGGGAGTTTCGCGGGACGGCAATCTTCTCGCCCGGGTTGATCGCCGCCATCATCATGCACTGATTGCCGCTGGTCGAACCGTTGATTAAAAAAAACGTGTGGTCGGCGCCCCAGGCTTCGGCCGCGAGCTCCTGAGCTTCTTTGATCGCTTCGGTAGGCTGCAGCAGGTCGTCGATGCCCGGCATCGGCGTGAGATCGATTGCGCAGATGTTGTCGCCGACGAACTCGCGAAAGGCCAGATCCATTCCCACGCCCTGTACGTGACCCGGCGTATGAAACGGCTGCACGCCCGAGTCCACGTAGTCGAGCAGCGCTTGGAAGTACGGCGCTCTGTTTTGATTCAAGAGTGTGGAGCTGCTAAGCCAGGACTTCGAAGCCGAGACGATCGAGCATCGCGAAATCGTCGGCGTCGCTGCGGCCTTCCGTGGTCAGATAGTTGCCCAGAACGATGCCGCTGACACCGCTTCGCATGCCGACGTCCTGCAGTGCTTGCAGCGTAACCTCGCGTCCCCCGGCAAAGCGCACGAGCGCACTCGGTAAGGCAAGCCGCGCCATTGCCACGAAGCGCAGCGCTTCGACCGGGTCGAGCAGCGACCGCACTCCAAAGGGCGTCCCAGGGCGCGGATTGAGAAAGTTGATCGGCACCTCTTGCGGTTGGAGTTCTTGCAAGGCAAACAAGAAGTCGAGGCGGTCGGCGACGTCTTCTCCCATGCCGATGATGCCGCCGCAGCAGAGCTCGAGATCGTGGCGCTTCACGCGCTGACAGGTCTCCCAGCGCTCGTCGTACGTGTGGGTCGTGCAGACTCGGGGAAAATAGCGGCGCGACGTCTCAAGGTTATGGTTGACTTTATCGACGCCGGCTCGCGCGAGCCGCTCGATCTGGCGGTCGTTCAAAATTCCGAGCGAGACGGCGACGGTCAGCGGCAGCTCGGCTTTGATTTCTTCGACGGCGGTGCAGACGCGTTCCAGCAGTTTTTCGGAAGGGCCGCGCACGGCGACGACGACGCAGAACTCACCAGCCCCACGGACATGCGCGGCGCGCGCCGCCCTGACGAAATCCTCGACGCTCGAAAGCGGTTCGGCCTGGACGTCGGTCGCGTAACGCGCGCTTTGCGAGCAAAAATTGCAATCTTCCGAGCAACCGCCCTTCTTGGCGTTGTACAGGACTTCGACGGCAATCTCGTTGCCGCAGTAGTGCGAGCGCACGTCATCGGCAAGCGCCAGGAGAGCCGGTACGTGTTCGGCGGTAAGCTGGGCAACGCCGGCAAGCAGCTCGGCGCCCGCGGGGCGGCCCCGCTCGAGCAGCTGGGCTCGCGCGCGTTCGATCGTGGAATGCGCCATCTCAGCGCTCTTGCTTCACCAAAGATTCGAAAAGCTTTGCACCGGCTTCGACGGATTGACTCTCGGCGGCCGCAAACGCCAGAACGCCAAGCACCGGCAGACTTCCCTGCAGCACGCAATAGACACGGTCGCGGTATGTCGGATCCGTTCGGCCCCAGCGTTCGACCAGCACCGCGCCGGCGACCGGGATGTTCAGCTCGCGGCAGAGGCTGCGCGTCATCATGGCGTGATTGATGCAGCCCAGGCGCAGGCCAACCGTAATGACGGCCTCCAGGTTTGCCAGAGCGGCGACGTGGCCGATATTCTCGCCGGCATTGACGGGGACCATGATGCCTCCGATGCCCTCGGCGACGATCGTCCCGGGGATCTTGCCAACTTCGTCGGCGAGCCGCTCCGCGGTAAGCGGCGGCTTGGCTTCAGCGAGTGCCGCCGACCAGGGGTCTCCGGCATTTTCAAAGCGGGCGAGCTCGACGTGCGGTACGCCGGCCAGCCGGCCGGCATGTTGCGCGTCGCCCTCCCCCTGCGCCTTCACTCCCGTCTGGACGATCTTGACGATCGTGGGGTTTTCGCCGGCGCGACGCAGTGCAAGCGCAAGCGCGGCCGTCACCCGAGTCTTTCCGACGTCGGTGTCGGTTCCGGTTACGAAGTAGCGACGCATTGCCGTAGCTCTTCTGCGAGCATGTCTACCTGCTCCAGCGTGTGGTCGGCGCGGATCGTGATGCGCAGCCGCGAGGTGCCGGGCGGCACGGTCGGCGGACGGATAGCTGGGACGAAGATGCGGCGCTTCCATAGCTCCTCCGAGACGCCGAGCGCGCGCTCCTCGCTGCCGAGGAGGACGGAAACGATAGGTCCTTCGGCGGAGCTCACGACAGGCGGCATCAAGGGGCGCAGCGCGGCGCGCAGGCGCACGGCGTTTGCTCGCAAGCGTTCGCGGCGATCGTCGCCGCGACGTGCAAGGAGCAGAGCGATGCGCGACGCGAGCGCGAGCGACGGCGGCAGCGCAGTGTCGAAGATAAACGACCGCGCGCGATTGACCAATAGTTCGATCGCCGTCGCAGGACCCGCAACGAAACCGCCAAGCGAGCCGAGCGCCTTGGAAAGCGTCCCGAGGATAAGGATACGCGGATCGTCGAGCGTGCGAGCGAGGCCCGCGCCTTGCGCTCCGGCGATCCCGAGGGCGTGCGCTTCATCGAGCAGCAGGACGTCTTGCTCTCGCAAAGATTCGAGGAGCGCGGTGGGATCGATTGCGTCGCCGTCCATGCCAAAGATCGATTCGCTGACCACGAGCAAACTCTTGGACCCACTCGTAGGCGGGAGCGTGGCGTGCTCGTAGATCGAGTGAGGTGTGCGCGCGAGACGGATGCCATCGATCAAGCAGGCATGATTCGATCGGTCGGAGAGAATCGCTTCGACGAGCTTTGCAAGCACCGGAATCGTTCCCACGCCGGCAAGGTAACCCGAGGAAAAGAGCAATGCGCGCTCGCGGCCAAGCCACTCTGCCAGCTCGTTTTCAAGAAGCGCTTGCTCGCGGTAGCGGCCTCCCAGCAAGCGCGCGCCGCCCGAGCCTACGCGCGTCGCTCGTTTGAGCGCTTCGACAACTTGCGGATCGGTCGCCAAACCCAGGTAATCGTTCGAAGAAAAGTCGATGACGTTGGAGAGCCCGTGCTGCGGAAGCTCGCGGTAGCGGTGTTCGCTGCGAATAGCTTCGAGCGTTTGCCCGGCCCGCTGGAGGTAGGTCACTCCGACACCTGGAGAACCGAGGACAACGCTTCGAAGAAGCCATCGACCTCTTCATCGCTCGAACAGAGGGGCGGAACGAACTGAATCACGTCGCCGATCGGCCGCGTGAAGTGGCCCAAGGCGTACAGCGCATCGGCAGAGGGGCGGCCCAAACTCTCGCGCAGCTCGATCCCGAGCATCGTCCCGGCTTGGCGCACGTCGTGCACGAATGGGTGCGCGCGCAAGCTTTCCAGGTGTGTGCCCGAGCGTCGGGCGATTCCCTGCGCACGCTCGAGCGTGCCCTCTTCTTCGAACAAGGAGAGCGACGCCAGCGCCGCCGCGCACGCAATCGGATTTCCGGCGTACGAATGACCGTGAAGGAAATGAACGAACGCGTCCGGCGCGCCGAGAAATACGTCGTACAGCGATTGGCCGACCAGCGTGGCAGAGAGCGCCAGCGCACCGCCCGTCAAGCCTTTTCCGACACAGACGATATCCGGGCTGACGCCGATCTGTTCGAAGGCGAACATCGTGCCGGTACGGCCGAATCCGGTAGCGATTTCGTCACAGACGATCAGCGCTTCGACGCCTTTTAGCCGTTCGTAGGCCTTCTTCGGAACGAGCCGCATCCCGGCTGCGGCTTGAACCAACGGCTCGACGATCACCGCCGCAACGTCCTCTCCGAGCGGCGCGGCGGCATCGTAACCTTGCGTTTCGAACGTGACGCTGCCGAAACGCGACTTGAAGAGCGCGATATCGGAGAGGCTCATCGCGCCGATCGTATCGCCGTGATACGCGTTGCTCAACCGCACGAAGCGAGTGCGCTGTGGCTGACCCGCGATCTGCCAATATTGCAGCGCCATCTTGATTGCCGCCTCAACCGCGCTGGCGCCGTCGCTTGCAAAGAACGCGCGGTCCATGCCGGCGATCGCACAAAGCCGCTCGGCGAGCTCTTCGGCGACGGGATTCGTCGCGCCGAGCAGCGTCGCGTGATCGAGCGTCGCCGCCTGTCGTGCGATCGCCTCGACGATGCGGGGATGGCAATGTCCGTGAATCGTCGTCCAAATCGAGCTGACGGCATCGTAAACACGCCGGCCGCGCGCATCTTCCAGCATCGTTCGGCGGCCTCGCACGAACGTTCGCGCGTGCTCGTCGAAGTACCGCATCTGCGTGAACGGCAACCATAGATGCGACATTTTGGCCGTTTTTCGCTGTTAGCGGGCGGTCCCCTCACGCACGGTCGGTATTTTTCCCGGGACGAAGTTGCGCCGGTCTTGCCTTTTTGATATAAGCTAGAATCGATGTCTAACGAGACGCAACGCTGATGTCGCGGCCGCACGAGGATCGTCGGCATCACACGGCGACGGACCACCGCGCCGGAGGACCGGCGATCGTCTTCGCGCCGCCTGCATGGTGGGCGATTGCCGTGGTACACGTCACGGGCGAGCGTGCCGACGCCGCAATCGCGTCGTACGAAACACTCGTCGAGAAGGCGCGGACCTCGGCAGCGCGGGTGCAAGAAGCCGCCATCCTGCGCTCGCAGAATCGTCGGCGTGTGATCGCGCTGCTTCATCTTGACGGGCACGAAGGATTCCGGCACCTCTGCGCGGCCTGGGACGATCATCACCTCGTCGCCGAGCGGCACGACGTCGCGGAGTCCCGCTCCTTGACGCTCTACAGCGTGGCAGCGAACCTAGGCGACGCGGCCCTCGATCCGGCGTCGACCGACGCGGTCGCGTTCGAGCAACTCCCGGCGGGCCTCGAGCGAGTCCACGCCGTCACCAGCTCGATCGCCGCCGCTCCGGGGTTCCGGGGTGCGTCAACCTTACGCAGTGACGACGACAGCGCTTCTGCAATCATTTATCGATTCGCGCACGTCGAGGAGATCGAAGCATTTCGCGCGAGCGAAACGCTCTATGCAGTGCACGTCGTGCGCACGATTGTTTGAGAAGCCGTACCTTTCGTCCCGGGTTACGCGGCCTTAAGCTTCCACGCCATCATCGACCATGAGAAGCCGGCAAACACAAAGTTCAAACCGACGACGAACCCGATGAACCACAAAGCGGAGAACGGCCACTGGATCCAAAGCAGGACGCCCAGAATCACGCTGACGACTCCGCCGAACGCGACCCACCCATAATGCGGAAACTGCAGCATGAGCGCGGTGATGAATCGGAAGATCCCGCCGAAGACGAAGAGCACGGCGAGCAGAAGCGTAACGAACAGCGCTCCGGCTACGGGGTGTTCCAGCAGCATCAAGCCGACGATGATATCGAGGATGCCGACTAAGAGCAGCAGCACGATATGTCCGGCGCCGCGCGACATGACGGCTCCGGCCAGCTGCACGATGCCGGCAACGAATAGCGCCGCCCCCAGCACGATGACCGACGCCATCGTCGCGATCCCCTCGGCCCATATGCAGTACAGGCCGACTAGAATGAGCGCGATCCCGACGGCGAGGTACCAGCCCCAGAGCTTATGGGCACCGTGAACGGAATCGGCTACGTCTGCAAAAGCCTTCATGAACCACTCCTGTTCCTAAAAAGGTAAAAGAGGGGGATTCGGCTTCAACCCGAGCGGCCCCCTACTTGCGCCCCTCGGGATCGCCGACGTGGTTTGCGCGCCGGACCGCCGGCGCGACGATGTGAACGACGATGACCTGCAGCACGGCGGCGGCCGGCACCGCTAAGAACGCTCCGGGGATCCCCAAGAGCATGCCGCCGACAACCGTCGAGAAGATGATCAACAGAAAGCTCAACTGCACGCGCTGCCCGAAGATGATCGGCGAGAGCACGTTCTGATCGACGATTTGCACGACCGTGAAGATGGCCAGGACGATCAACATTTTGACCCAGCCGCTCGTCGCCAGCACGACCAGCAAAATGACCGGTCCGGAAATGACGGCGCCAACCATCGGAATCGCCTGAAACACCGCGACGACGAAACCGAGCAGCAAGGCGTAGGGAACTCCCAGAATCGCAACCGCTCCGCCCATCGTCACCCCGACGATGGCTCCGTTGATGACGATTCCCTTTACGTAGGCGCTGAGACGCACGCCGATCGTGTCGAAGGCCTCCTTCCAATCCCGGCCGGCCGTCTGCGGCAAGAGACTGAGAGTAAAGCGCTCGAGCTCATCCGACGAGAGCATCCAGCCAACTGCAAGCAGCAAAATGATGATCGCGTTCCCGAAAACGGCGGCAATTAAAGCCGGCCCCGCGAGCAGGTGCGCCCCAAGAGAGCTGAAGGCGCCCCCCGCACCGTTGGCAACGGCGCCTGCGAACTGTTTGGAGAGCTCGTAATCCTTTAGGAAACGCTCGGCGGCGACGAGTTGATCCTTCAGCGAGTTGACGTAGCCCGGAATCGCTTGTACGAGGCGCTGAATTTCGACGCCCAGCGGAGCGATCAAGATATAGGCAATCAGCGCCGTAATCAGAATGGCCCCACCAAAAGCAAGGCCGACCGCGATGCCGAACGGCATCCTCGCGCTCAGACGATCGGCGATTGGACGCAGGGCCACCGCGATCAGGATCCCGGTAAAGAGCAAGACGAACGCCGAGAGCGTGCCGGCAAGGACGAGCCAGAGGACGTACGCGCCGGCGAATACGGCGGCGGCCGTAAACCAGGTGCGAACGTCAATCGCTATCGAGCGCGGTCCGGGATCGATCATTGAGGCGTGAAGGCCACGATCTCTCCCTTGTCGCGGTCGCTCGTCCACCACGTCGTACCGTCAAACGTTAGCGCGCGTCCGTCGAACGGAACCGCAGCGACCGGTTCGAAGGTCGGCGCACTCTCTCGGAGATCGATGCGCCCAAACTCGAGGTTCTCGAACTCCTCGTCGGCGGCCATCATGAACGCACTACCCCCGCCGGCGAATGCAAAGCCGGCGCAGCGTGTAGGCAACGCGATTTCCCGCTGGACGGCGCCACGGCCATCCAGCTCCAAAATCCGCCGCTTTCCCTGCTGGCAGAGGTAGAGCGTCGATCCGTCGGCGGCAAGATGCGAGCCCGTGACGTCCGGGCACGCGACCTTATTGTCGAAGCCCCGCCCCGGGCGGAAACGGAAGAGATAGCGATCGTCGTCGTCGAGCGCAACTACGACGGAGAGAGCGTCGCCGAGCGTGGCCAGCCCGTACGGCTTTCCCGGCGCCGCGATTTCGTCGACGACGTCCCAATCTTTGGTGTCGATCGCATAAAGCTTGTCGGTATCCCAGGAGCCCACCCATAGCTGGCCGCCGTAGAAGGCCAGCGGCTGGGGCCGGCCGCCCGGAGATTGCTGGCGGTTTACTTCTTTGACATTTTGCATACTCGCCTAAAGGCGCACCGCGTGGCCGGGGTTGCGTCGAGGACCCTACGCTTCGATGCGTTCGTCGATTGAGACGTTGTACAGGAAGAGGAACTTGCCCCATTCGTCGGGCAGCGTGTTGCGCTTGATCTGAATCCAGGGGATGTACTTCGGCTGACGCGGTTTGCGCTGCAGCGACATGTTGGCTTCGTGCGGAGTGCGGTTGTTTTTGCGGTTGTTGCAGCGCATGCACGCGCAGACCAAATTCTCCCACGTGGAATCGCCGCCGCGGCTCTTGGGGACGACGTGATCCACGGTCATCAAGCGTTCGCCGCGCGTACCGCAGTATTGGCAGGCGTGTTCGTCGCGGATCAGGACGTTCTTCTTCGTTAACGCGACCCGCTGCATCGGACGGCGGATGTAGTAAAGCATGCGAATGATCGAAGGCATGCGCATTTCGAACGTGGGCGAGGCCAGAATACGCTCGCGCCCGTGCAGCATCTCCGCTTTGCCGGCAAAAATGAGTTTAACCGCGCGCTGAAAGCTGGTAACGTTGAGCGCTTCGTAAGTGAAGTTCAGTACGAGCACTTCGCTCATGCGGACGTTACCCTCATGCTATGAAAGCGAGGCATCTCAGGTGCCTCGCTTCCGAACGAACGCCATGCGCGTCTCGGTTAGCATCTGCGTTATTGCTAACCGCTCTTGCGGTCGCAACCTTTCTTTGACTCGTTCGAACGCCGCCGTCGCCACGTCAATCGCGACTTCGGCCGACGCATGATCGGGCGCACGCCCCTCCTGCTCGGTCAGATACGCGTGAGCGGCGAGGGCAAGCGTCGCGATAACCTCGCGCAGCAAAGGCTCGACGGGCGGGATCTGCCCTTGAAATCCGCCGCTTTCCCACTCGGGAGCGGTGGCCCCACTAGACATCTCGAGTCGAAATTACGCCGCGGTGGAAGCCTTCCCTTGCTGCCTAACCATCTGGAGGAAGTACTGATGGACGCGAGCGTCGGTGCCGAGCTCGGGGTGGAACGAGGTCGCGAGCACGTTTCCCTCGCGCGCCATCACGCCGCGCCCCTCTCGCTCCGCGAGCACCGCAACGTTCGGCCCGTGTCGTTCAATCCACGGCGCGCGGATGAAGATTGCCGGAAACGGCGTGTTGCCCAGCGCCGGGATCGCGAGCTCGACCTGTGCCGAGTCATTCTGCCGTCCGAACGCGTTACGGCGCACGGTGATGTCGATGAGCTCGAGCGTCGATTGGTTCAGCCCGACGACATCTCGCGCGGCAACGATCATTCCCATGCACGTTCCCCAGAGCGGCATTCCGGCGCGGGTGCGTTCGACGATCGGACGCCCAAGACCAGAGCGCTCGAGCAGTTTCATGACCGTCGTGGATTCGCCACCGGGCACGATCAGCGCATCTACGAGTGCGAGGTCCGCGGGAGTCTTTACCGGGGTTGCGGAACCGCCGCAACGCTCGAGTGCCGCAAGATGCTCGACGACATCTCCCTGGAGAGCTAAGACACCGACGCGCTCAGTCATCCTTCGACAAGCTCAGGATGACAAACGACAGGGTCGGGATGACAAACGACAGGGATGACATGGTGAGTTAGACACCGCGGGGAGCCATCAGTTGCGCTTCCGTAAGCTGGCGGACGTCGAGGCCGGGCATCGCCTCGGATGCGCCGAGCGACCGGCAAGCCTCCAAAACGATCGCAGGTTCGTTGAAGTGCGTCGTCGCGTCCACGATGGCACGGGCGAAACGTTTAGGGTCCTTCGATTTGAAGATGCCGCTTCCGACGAAGATGCCCTCCGCGCCAAGCTGCATCATCAATGCGGCGTCCGCAGGCGTTGCGACGCCTCCGGCGCAGAAGAGCACGACCGGCAACTTGCCGTCGCGCGCAATCTCCGTCACGAGTTCGACGGGGGCCCCGAGATCGCGGGCTCGCGCGACCAGTTCTTCCCTTGGAGCGACGTGCAGCTCGCGAATCGCATCGCCGATGGCGCGCATGTGACGAACCGCCTCGACGATGTTACCGCTACCCGCTTCGCCTTTGCTCCGAATCATCGCCGCGCCTTCGGCAATTCGCCGAAGCGCTTCGCCGAGGTTGCGCGCTCCGCAGACGAACGGAGTCTTAAAAGCCTGTTTGGCGACGTGGTAGCTGTCGTCGGCCGGTGTCAGCACTTCCGATTCGTCGATGTAATCGACGCCGAGCTGCTGCAGAACTTGCGCCTCCGCAAAGTGTCCGATACGGCATTTGGCCATCACCGGAATCGTTACCGCGTCCATAATGCCGCGAATCAGTTCGATCCCGCTCATTCGAGCAACACCGCCGGTCGCTCGGATGTCTGCCGGGATCCGCTCCAGCGCCATCACGGCGACCGCTCCCGCCTCTTGCGCGATCGCTGCGTGTTCGGGCGTCACGACGTCCATGATGACGCCGCCTTTGAGCATCTGCGCGAGTCCGCGCTTGACCGTTACCGTTCCAGTTTCCATGCCTCTATTCTAACAGGCGTTCCCCAAAGAACGCCGCGCCGCGGTGCTCACGGAGGTGTCGGCGTCCCCCCAGGGGTCCCGACCCCGGGCGATGCGGGTGGGCCGCTAGACGCGGGCGATGGCGCGAAAGTCGGAAACGGCTTCTGGCGCCAGATCGGGATATTCGGATTCGGCGTCGGAGTTGCCAGCGGCGGGGGTGGCGGCGAGGCTTTCGGCGTGGGCGGCAACGTGGGCAGCGGTTTTGGCGGCACGCGAGGGTCCGGAAAACGAGGGTCTCCGGCGGCCGAAAGGGACTGCGAGCGCTTCCAATCGGGGCCGTACGGCTGGGGCGAAGCGTCGGCACCGGAGGGGAGCGGCGTGGGCATCACCGACTGCAACTGTTGCTCGGTCGCCTGTTGCATAACCCGGTCGCCCATGCGCTGCCCGACGGCGACGGCAATCAAGAGAACGGCGGCGCCCACCGCCAGGACGACCGTCGGAAATCTCATGCGCGCGCCAGCGGGCGAACGAGATCGAGTTTTGCGGCACGCGCGCGCCGGTCGCTCGGCTTACCGATCAAGTGCACCTCGCGCAACTCCCCGGCGGCCATATTCACGCGAGCCGTATGTCCGCGAAACTCGAGCAGCACGTCGCGCGCGCGGTCGAGCAGGTTACCGACGAAGATGCGCACCGCGCCTGCATCGTCTTCGAACGCGATCGCACCGACTTCCACGGGCGAGATGGTTACTTCGTCGCTCACGTCGCGTCCGGCGTAGATGCATGCAAACGGTTCTTCCGCCGAAAGTTCGGGCATGTTTGCATAAATCGTATCGTTGAGCAAATCGACGACATACGTGCAGCGCCGGCCACCCCAGTGCACCCGAGCGGCGGCGAGCCATTTCCAATTCGCCGGACGCAGGGGCGCCAAGTGCGGACGTCCGCTGGTGCGATAGCCGTCCAAGCCCCCGACCGTTTCGGCGACCGCCCACAGAAACTTCGCGCTGGTCCACGGGGAGAGATACATTCCGCGGTTGCTCAGCGAGCCGCCGTCGAACCATTCGGCAAACTCGCCGGGAACGGTGTTGCGCGGGCTTCCGGCTTCCATCGCGGCATAGGTCAGAGTGAGGAAATGCACGGCATCGTCGGTCATGCCGTTACGGGCGAGCGCGACCGCGAACCACAGCGTGAGGTCGGGCCAGATACCGCCGAGCAGCCCGAAGCCATACGAGGGAAAGTACCAAGCGTCGGCGGTCGAAATCGTGCGAAGTCCGACCGGCGTCACAAAATCCGCTTCCTTCAGGCGCGTCAGAATCGCCCGCCGCTGCGCCTCGTCGGCAACGCCGAAGAGGACCGGGAAAATCTCGTCGGCCGTAAAGTTGTCTTGGTAGTTTCCGTCCTGATCGTAGTTGAGGACGAAGGCCCCGGTATCGTCGTTGTAGAGATAATCCATCATGGCGGTACGCATGCTCGCAGCCTGCGCGCCGTACTTTTCCCAATGGTCGTTATCGCCAACGACCGCGCAGAGCATCGCCGCCGCCTCGAGCGCGTAGACGGCCTCCGCATTGATCTCCGTGACGGCGCCGTCGAGCGTGTAATACGGAATGATGTTGCGCCAGGAGGAAATGCCGTGCATGTCTACGCCTTTGGCTTGGCAATAGACCAAGCCGTGCGAATCGCGCTGCGAAAGCAGGTAATCGGTGAGGCGAATTACGAGCGCAATGTGTTCCCGAACCCACTCGTCGTCCAACGTCGCGTTGTAGTGGTGGAGCATCGCGATGAGATGCAGCGGCGTATCGTCGTTGATGTTCAGATCGTAATCGGTTTTATAACCGGTGACGCCCCGCACGTATTCGACCATGAGCCCGCTCTCCTGGACGGCTTCGTTAAAGACTTCGAGCGCGTTGCGACTGAACTCCGGCCAAAAGTAATCGAAGCCGTGAACGAACCAGGACGTGTCGCGTGAGACGAGGATGTCGGAGGGCGGCGAGTTGGTCGCACCCCAGCCGTGCGGATACTCCTTGACGATGCGCAGCATGTTGGCCTTCGCCCATACCACCCCGCGGCTGATCTCTGGGGAGGGCGTGAGAAATCTCGCGTCGGCGAGACGATCGTTGAAATAGCCTTGCGTATCGTGCAGCGCGCGCAGATCGGAGAGCAGCGCTTCGAGAACGGGGCGGCTCCGTTCGGTTCCGGCCTTATCGTAGACGACGGCTAGTCGAAGCGATTCCCGCGCGCCGGCCGCCACTGTAATCTGGTATTCGAAAGCGCCGAAGATTCGCCGGCTCACGAGTTCTGCTTGCTGCGGCGTGACGTCGCCCAGCGTCGGCTTCGAATCGGCTTGCGAAAACGTTGCGCGCCGCATGGCTTCGAGTAAGACCTGCTCGCGCAGCGAGAGTTGCACGGCGACGGGACGGCGCGATCCACCCCACCAGCGTTCGCCGCCGGTCTCGAGATTTTTCGAGCAGATGAAGCGTCCGTCGTTCCAGGCGCGGACCTCGTGTTCGGGCTCGCCGTAGAACCGCTGGCCGACCAGCATCGCCCACGGGAAAAGCGAAACGTCGAGCGCTTCGGCACCGGGATTGAAGAGCGTCACGTCCACCACGAATGCGACGGCACGGTCGAACTCCGGCCCGTGCGGCACGTAGAAGGCCTCGGTTACGTGGACGCGGTGGTCGAGAGTAAACTCGGAGATCTGCGCGTAGGGAAGGAAGGTGAGATCGTGCTCGATTTGATGCGGAAAGAAGGTACGGTCGAGGAGACGATAGGCGATGTGGTGCGTTCCGAAGATGATCTGGTCGGTGTCGGCATCCCAAAGCCCTCGCACGCCGCCTTTTGCGGTCGATTGCGCGAAGGCTTTGAAGTTCCCCAGTAAGAGCCCGTAGGGGGTCTCGGATTCGTTGAGGACGTAGGCGCAAAACTCATTGCGCTGCGCGTCGTAACTCAAGCCCACACTCCGTACTGCGGCGCGGGGTGCGGAGGCGCCTTCTCGCGCGGCGGCTAACGGAAAAGGGTGCGAGCACCCGCAAAAATCAACCTGACGCTCGAGGTGCTCGCCCCGCGCAGCGACGGATATCACGGCGTGCGCAGCGTGATGGTGCCGATCGACCTGGCGGACGAACTAACGATCGAACCGAGTACCCGCTTCAGCTTTGAGTGCGACCGCGACGAGCTCGCGGGGGAGCGTAATCTCGCCGTCGCAGCGTTGCATGCGCTGGGCGAGGAGCTCCCGGCTGTGCGAATGCGATTGTTCAAGCGTATTCCCGTACAGGCGGGGTTGGGCGGCGGTTCCAGCGACGCCGCGGCAGTCTTACGCGCGGCGATGGCCGGCGCGTTCGGACCGGCGCCGCGCCGGGAGTGGATGCAGATCGCGCGAAGCCTCGGATCGGACGTTCCCTTCTTTCTCGCGGGAACGGCCGCGCTGGTCGAAGGAACGGGCGAGCGCGTGACTCCGGCCGGTGCGATCCCGACGTGGAACGTGTTGATCGTGAAGCCGCCCGTCGACGTTTCCACCGCGCAGGCATATCGAGAGATCGACGCATCCAAACGTCCGCAACGGCCCCGCAGCGACTGCGTTTCGATCGCAATGCTCGAGGCGTTGCAGCGCGGGGAGTTCCCACGCGTGCAAGCGCTCCTGCAAAACGATTTTCACGACGTTATTGCGACGTCCACGCCGCAGGTTATGGCCGCACTCGACGCGCTGCGGGGCGCCGGCGCAACCAACGCGCTCCTGGCGGGCTCGGGCTCGTGTGTCTTCGCGCTCTCGCCGGAAAAGGCGCACATCGAGGCGATTGCACGACGCTTGGCGCTGCCGCCGAAGTACGAGCGTTTCGTGACGCGCTTCGCGACGACGCCGGAGTGGAGATGAACGCGGTTTTGCTTGCGGGCGGCCCG
Organism: Candidatus Acidiferrum sp.; assembly: GCA_035571115.1. Lineage (GTDB taxonomy): Bacteria > Vulcanimicrobiota > Vulcanimicrobiia > Vulcanimicrobiales > Vulcanimicrobiaceae > Cybelea. The sequence goes on from DATMKR010000119.1 coordinate 26,350, forward strand.
TTGGACGATGTTGCGCGCTTGCAGCCCGGCGCGCCGAACAAAGCCTTCGTCGACATCGGTGGGAGAACGCTGGCGGGACGCGTGCTGATAGCTCTGCGAGGTTCGGCGTCGGTTGGGCGCATCGTGGTGGTGGCTCCGCCCAGCACGTGGGGACACGACGATCTTCGCGCCGCCGACGATTTTCGCCCCGACGGCGTTCGCATTACTGAGAGCTTGGAGAGCGGCCTGAAGGGGTTCGAAGCCGACGACGACGTCTTAGTGGTCGCGTCGGATCTCCCCGTGCTGACAGCCGCAGCCGTCGACGATTTCGTCGCGGGCGTACGCCGGCTTGGGGCCGACGTGATCTACGGATGCGTCGAGAAAGGGGCGCACGTGCGGGCCTTTCCCGACGTGCCGCATACTTGGGCCCGGATGCGCGACGGTACGTTTTGCGGGGGCGGCATGGTAGCGATCAAGCCGCGCTCTCTCGCGCGCCTGGAACGCTTCATCGAGCGTCTGGGCGCCGCGCGCAAGGATCCGCTCAAACTGGCATCGCTCTTCGGTTGGGACATGCTGGCCAGGTTTGCATTTGGCCGGTTGTCGATCGCGCAGGCCGAGGCGCGCGCGACGAAAATTCTCGGGGCATCGGTGCGCGCGCTGATTTCTCCCTATCCCGAAACGGCAGTCAACGTGGATCGCGTGAGCGACGTCGAGCTTGCGCGGCAGCTCGTCAGCTCGGGGAGCGCCATCGCTTGAAGAGCTCGTTGGCGATTCCGAACTGATCGAGTGCCTTCCCGACGGTGTGTGCGATGATCTCGTCCACGCTCTGCGGGTTTGCGTACATGGCCGGGATCGGCGGTAGAATAACGGCACCGATTTCGGCGAGCCGGACGAGCGTACGAAGATGACCCAGATGCAGCGGTGTCTCGCGAATCACCAGTACGAGCCGGCGCTTTTCCTTTAAGCAGACGTCCGCTGCTCGGACGAGCAAATTCGAGTTGAACGAGTAGGCGATCGCGCTCGCACTTTTCATCGAACAAGGAATGATCAGCATGCCTTCGGTCATGAACGAACCACTCGAGACCGCGGCAGCGAGATCGTCGTCGCGGTGGGCGACGTCGGCCAAGCTTTCGAAATCGTCGGCGGTCATCTCGGTTTCGAGCTCGATCGTGCGGCGAGCGGCCGTCGTGAGGACGAGATGCGTTTCGACGCCGCCGATAGCACGCAGCGCTTGTAACACCATGTAGCCGTAAAGACTGCCGCTTGCCCCGCTGATGCCGATGATGATGCGCCGCATCGGAGAGCCGTTATACGTTGGCTGCAGGGGCGCCTGGTAGAAACTGTAACTCCACACCGTCGTGCCGGAAGCCGCGCAAGTCCGTTCCTTCATTGACGATGCCGTCCGCTGGCGCAGAACCGGAGACGAAGCGTTCCTGCTTCGGCTCATTCGTTCGAGTTGCTCCGGCGTTCCGCACGACGTCGGCGCCGCGTACGCCACCCTCGCAGGGCGCACGGGCGACCTGCTCGACGCGATCGACCGCGGCCGTCTCGCCCTACCGCCGCCGGAGCGCGATGGCGTGCTGCTCTTTGTCCGGCGTGCTCGTATCGTTCGCGCGCTCCCCGAGGATTTGTCGGAGGACACGCTTCGCGATGCGGTCGCCAGCACGTTTGTCCTTCCACGGCCCTTCGACGGAGTTTATCCCGAGCGCAGTAATGTCATCCTGAGCGCAGTCGAAGGACGAGGGACTCAGGATGACAAGGTTGACAAGAGGGACAGAGAGATCGAGCTGGCGGAGCCGGTCGAACCCGAGGAAGCCGGCGGCGCGCCGCGTTGGCAGAAACATTTCAGCGCGTCGGCGCTCAACGCCTATACCGAATGCGCGCGCAAGTGGTTCTACCGGTACGCTTGCGCCGCGGTTGAGGACCCCGGATCGTCGGCGTCTGCATACGGCACCGCCTTTCATCTCGCGCTCGAGGATTTCCACGGTGACTTTCCACGCCCGCGCGGCGCGGATCGTCTGGCGATGCGCAATCGCGTGCGTGAGTGCGTCACTTGGGCTTTCGAACGCAATCGCGACGGTTTCGAGACGCGCGTGGAGTTCGAGCTGCAGCTCCGGCGCGCGCAACGCACGGCGCAGCGGTACGTCGACTGGCTGTTGGTGCAAGAGTTGGAGGCGCCGTTCGAGGTGCTTGGCCGCGAAGTCTCTGCCGAACTCGATCTCGATGGGCGGGCCTTCGTCGGATTCATCGATCGCCTCGACCGCGACGAACGAACCGGTAACGTGGCGGTCGTCGACTATAAGACGGGAAGCATCGCAACGAGTGCGGCGGAGTATTGTGAAAAAGTGCGCCGCTTTCGCGATTTCCAGCTTCCGTTCTACTATTGGGCGCGCACGGCCGCGGGCGACCGGGTGAGCAAGCTCGTGCTCATTCCGCTGAAGGATGCGCTGCTCGACGTGCGCCCGGTCGAGTTGGAGGTCGGCAAAACGATCAAGCTCGACGATCTGGAGCGGTCGCGCGAGAAGATGATCGAGCTGAGCACGCTGTTGGCGTCGGGCGAGATTCGCCGTTTCGAACCTACCAAGAACGCTGCAGCTTGCACGTATTGCGCGTACCAGACGGCGTGTGCCAATAAACCTCCGGCGGAAGCCCAGCGTTTCGGAAGTTGATCGCACTCGAACTGACGGACGAGCAGCGTGCCGCGATTGAGGCGCCGTATGATGGCTGCCTTGCGATCCTCGGCGCTGCCGGCACGGGCAAAAGCACTGCACTGGCCGAGCGGGAGAACCGCGCGCGCGCGCTCCACCCGCACGCGCAGCCGTTGTGCGTGCGCGCGCACCACCGCCTCGATGAGTATGCGGTAGCGCTGCTGTGCGAAAAAGGGCGAGAGGTCACCCTCATTGACGACGTTGAGGCGGAGTTGCTCTTCACGCGGGCCTGCGCCCCGCTCTTCGAGCTGCGATGGCCGGAGTTCGCGCAGGAGCAGCTCGATCCGGAAGTCCCCGGATTGCGCTCGCCGCAGCGCTTTCTCCAATCGGCATTTCGCTTGATCCGGCGGCTCGGCGATGCGAGCGTGGATCCGGCGCTCTTTCTCTCGCTCGCGCTAAGTGGTGCGACCGAGTTCTACGCGAATCCGCCGAATTTTGCCGACCCGTCGCTGCTGATCGCCACGAAGAACACGTTTCACGACTCGCTCGACGTCTCGGCGCAGGAGTTGGCTCGGCAGTATCGCCGAGAGGTGGACCTCGCCAAGATTATCGCCAAACTATACGAAGCATACGCCCAGCTCGCCGGCGCGACGGGCCGCATGACCGGGCGTGACGCGATCGTCGCCGCGACGCACGAGCTGCGTGAAGACCGCGAGCTTGCAGCGCAATTGCGCGCGCGGCACCGGTTCGTCTTCGTCGACGACGCGCAGGAGCTGACCGATGCCGAAGTTCGACTGCTGCGCGCGATCTTCGGGGAAGCCTTGGGCGGCGTAACGCTCTGCGGAGATCCCGCCTCGGCCATTTCAATGGTACGCAGAACCCAACCCGAGACGACTTTCGCGCACTCCGACTCGCGAATCGAGCTGCGCGTTCGGTTCCGATCGCCCCGCATTGACGTGCATCGTCCACCGACGGCACTCGACGAAGCGGCGTTCGTCGCGCAACGCGTTGGAGAGTGGATCGCGCAAGGCGTGAGCGCGCAACGGATCGCGGTGATCTTCCGTTCCGTTCGCAACGTCGAGCTCTATGAAGCCGCACTGCTCGACGCAAACATCCCCGTCGTGATCTCCGGCGACGTCAATATCTTCGCGGATCGCCGCGCTTTGGATGCGCTGGCGCTGCTGTGGAACGCCTACGATCCGTTTGCGCACGAGTGGCTCTTGCGCACGCTGCGCGGACCGGCCGTCGGCCTCTCCGACGCCTCGCTGGCGATGCTCTGCGGCGAACCACCCGACCCGCAGCGGCCGCTCTTTGCTTTCGACGACGAACCGGCGCCAACCACGCGCGCGAGCCGCTGGAATCCCAAACGGGATCTGCGACTTGGCTGGAACGTGATTCGCGGCGAGCAAGATGATGCGCTCGGCGTGGATGCGACGGCGCGACTCAAACGATTTCGCCGGTTGCGCCTGGAGTGGCTCGACGTCATGCAAACGCAACCCTTCGAAGCTTTCGCGCGCCGAGTTTGGCGCGATGCCCTGGCTCGCGAGGGCGAGCCGGATTCGGCACGCGCCCTAGCGCAGCAGGCGGTGCTCGAACGGCTGCTCGATCGTTTACGCAGTTTTCTACGTGAGAAACCGGATGCGACCACGGCCGAAGTTCTCGAGTACGCGCAGCAGCGAATGGAGAGCGACCTGGAAACGTGCGAGCCGCCCGTGACGACCAACGGCTTCGTGCAGATGACGAGCGTCGAGGCCGCGCTCGGACGCGAGTTCGAGCACGCGATCGTCGCGAACGTTCGCCCCGGCTCCTTTCCGCTCTGGTACGCGCCCGACGCGTTTCTCTTTAGCCCAAAACTCGGAATGATTCCAAAGGAGAATGCGGGCGACGCACAAGCAGCCCGCACGGCAAAGTTCAGCTACTACATGTTTCGAACGAAGGCGGCGCGGCGATACAACGAGCGAGAGCGTCGCGCCCTGCACTACGCGCTTGGGCGAGCGTGCCGCAGCGTGCTGGTTACGGCTTGGGGGGCGCCGACGCGCGGAATCACCGCGCCCGAGCTGCTCGAAGAGCTGCGCTGAAACAAGCCGTGCGCCTGCGAGAGATCGCACCGGACGTTTACGCGCGCGACGTTCTGCCGCGAACGGCTTCGCTTTGGGCCGGCCGGCGCAGCTTCGACGTCTACGCTGCGCAAACGTTGGAAACCGCGCGCAGCGCATACGGACGGCGGCACTATCGAACGATAGGACTCTATGACGGCTCGCGGCTTCTCGCGTCATTCAAACGCTACGAACGTTCGGTCCACGACGGAGAGCGGCGACTCCGCGCGATCGGCTTCGGCGCCGTTTTCACACCCGCGGAGTATCGCGGGCGCGGCTACGCCAGCGTGATGCTCGCGGCGGAGCTCGACCGCGCGCGAGGTGCCGGATACGAGCTGGCCTACCTTTTCTCCGATATTCGGCCGCAGTTCTACGCCACGTTTGGGTTTGTGGAGTTGCCATCGAGGAGCCTGACGTTGCGTGCCGATGCCTTGCCGGCGCAGCGCGTGCGACCGGCACAGCTTGCACCAGGGGATTGGAACGGCCTCCGGCGCTGCTTCGAGTCGTGCGAGCTGGAGCGTTCGGCCGGCTTCGTGCGCACGCAATCCGTGTGGGGATGGATTGCGATGCGGATTAAGCACGGCTCCGAGCACGCCGCCGGTCATGAGTTTAACCTCGTCGTGCGCCGCGGTCGCGGCGTCCGGGCCTATGTCTTAGGCGCGCGAGTGCCGGAGCGCGATACCTATGCCGTGGACGAGTACGGCTACGCCGACGACGATTCGGCCGCGCTGGCCCCCGCGCTCTTGCGGGCCGCGGCGGGAGACCTGCGGCGCATCGAAGGTTGGCTGCCGCCGCCCTGCGTTCGCGACCTGCTGCCCAAGGGTACGACGCGCAAACGAAAGCGCTCGATCCTAATGATGGCGCCCCTGCGTCCCGAAGCGCGTGGATTGCTCGACCGCATCCTGGCCGACCGGAGCGGCGATTTTTGCTGGGCGACGGAGCACATCTAAGGAACTTTAGTCCCCCATGTACGTGCATGATGCCTCGGAGCCGCTCGTCGCTCCGCCAGGCACGTACGCCGCAGTCCGCGGGACTTGGCAGCGAGCGGCAGTCTGCTTAAGTTTCGGTGATGTTGAAAACCAGACCGAAGCGATCTCGCAGGTAGAGGCGTGGCAGGGCCGCGTCTTCTTCAACGACCTCGCAGCCCGCAGACGTCAATCGATTCTTGGCTGCGCCGAGGTCATCGACAAAGAACTCGAAGACCGGCGAGCCGGGCGCTCCGCGCTCGTAGTACAGCGTTACCGCGCCCGTATCGAATCCAACCATCGAATCGGTGTCGAGCACGATCGGAAACCCGAGTTCACCCCCGTAGTACGCTTTGACGGCGCCGAGATCGCGCGCGCGACAAATCACATCTCTACCGGTTTTCATGACGTTCCTTCATAGTTATTCCCCTTTTTTTCGCCGCTTGCCGGCGACAATCACTCCATCTCGCGTTCGACCGCAAGGCCTCAAAGGCTCCGGCAACGCCGAAGGCGTAGGCCTTCGTCCTGCCGCAAAGCAATGAACTAACCTTCTCGAGTACGATTGGAGGATTTCCCGATGCCACGATTCATGGTCGAACGAACCTTTCCCGACGGCCTGCACGTGCCGACGACTCCCAGCGGTACCGAAGCCTGCCTTACGATTGTGGGGAACAACGCAAGCCACGGCGTAACGTGGGTGCACTCCTACGTTACGGCGGACAAAAAGAAGACGTTTTGCATCTATGACGGCCCCAATGAGGCGGCCATTCGGGAAGCGGCTAAGCACAGCGGCGTACCGGTCGACACCGTCACGCAGGTATCCGTGCTCGATCCCTACTTCTATCAGGAGTAGCGAACGAGCGCCGAAGGCACAGCCCTAGGCTAGCGGCAGAGAAACGCGACGATTCTTCCCGAACCGTTTTGGTAGTGCCCGACTAAGTCGTCACGGTCGTTGATGCCCGCAAGGACCGTACTGCCGCTCGCGCGTGGCTCGTCAAACTCTCGCCAGTATGGAGCTTTGAGCGGCTGGGTCAAGATGAAGCCGTGCGTATTTCTTGACGCATCTTCGTACGAGCCGACGATCTCGTCGGACTCGTTGATTCCCGACGGCTGCGTTGAGACGGCACCGGGGTACGCAAGGTTCGTGAATAGCTTGCCATCGAACAGCCAGCCTTCGGTAGCTCCACTTGCGACCGTCGCCCAGCCGACGATCCGCCCGCGGTTGTTTATTGCACTCGCAACGGTACCCATATCGAAATGGATTGCGCGAAACTTGCTTCCCACGTGAAAGACGAATGCTTGGTCGATACCGTGGCGATTTTCGTAGTATCCGGTAACCTCGCCCGAGTCATTGATGCCGAGGATTCGCATTGCGCGACCGCCGGCACGGGGGCTAGAGTACTTCGTCCAGATCCCTTGCCACTCGGTCAGCCCGTAAATCTTGCCCTCGGCACCCTCGTACCATCCGGCTACCGCATCGTCGTTGTTCAACGGCGTTAGTTCGGTGTCGACGGATCCTGGATAGCGCTCGATCTCATACCTCTTGCCCGGATGGAATTCGTAGGGTCCCACTCCGCCGGCATAACCGACAACTTCGACCCGGTCGTTGATGCCGAGGAACTCGTTATACGTCGAGCCTTTCGGCCCGTTAAAAGTCGCGCATCGGGGCCCAACCGCGTCTCGGACAAGCGGCGAGGGGGCGCCCAGGGACGCCGCTTCGCCGCAAGCCGCCAATACCGGGAGCAAACCGAGCGCCGAGATGTGGAGCAATCGCCGGGCTCCGCGGTACCGCATCAAAGAAGATTATGCCATCGAAACCGGCGTTAACGCGTCAACGCACCCCGCACGCTTGGTTAAAATTAGGATGGTAGCGCAGGCTTGCTACCGAAGCCTGCGCTCCGTAGGTAAGCGGCAAGCCGCAATCACGCGGCGGGCAAGAAAGGTAGGGAGTGAATTTGAGGAAGGCATTCGGTCTTTTTGTCTTGATTATTGCCCTTGGCGCGCCGGCCGGCGCGCAGATGATGAGCGGGCAAAGCGCGATGGGAATGGGTCCCATGCAGTATTACGTGGGCAGTTGGTCCTGCATGGCCGGCCCGGTCGGAAAACCGGCGAGCAAAGCGACGGCCACGTACACGCTCGATTCGGGCATCCTGCGGGGCTGGATCCTGGTTCCCCCGCAGGGCAAAATGAAGAGCACGTACGCGCTCGAGATCATCACGACGTACGATGCGAAAAACCACCGCTTCGCTCAGACGCAGCTGGGCAACGATTCCAATTGGTCGGTCGATTACGCCAAGGTTTGGACCGGGAACACCGAGCAGTGGGTGGACCACGCAAACTCCATGCCGCCCCTCGGTCACAGCCAAACGGTCCGCACGAGTCAGAACCGGTTCGACTTTACCAGCTACGCCACGTTGACGAGCATGAAGCCAGCCTTCAAAGGATACTGCACGCGCTCGACGTCGGCGATGTAGACGGGGTTCCTAAAAGAGGCTAGTTTGGAGAGCGTCGCCTTCCGTAAGGGAGGCGACGCGCATTCCTAGCAAACGCACCGGCGATCCTTCGAGTGCGACACGTCGCAAACAGTAGACCGCGGCACGAAAGATTCGGCGCGCGTCACGCGTCGGTTCGGCGAGATGAGTTTGCCGGCTCACGATCGTAAAGTCGGCGCGCTTTATTTTTACCGCGACCGTTCGGGCGCTGCAGCCTTCGAGCGTCAGGTTTTCGGCGAGCTCTTTGGCTTGGATCCGCAGAAGGTCGATGAGCCGGCTCTCGTCGCTCACGTCGTACTCGAACGTCTCTTCCGTCGAGATCGACTTCGTCTCGCGTTCGGGCTCGACTCGGCGCGAATCGACGCCGCGCGCGAGATCGCGTACCTCATGAAACCACGAGCCGAAAAGCTCGCGTAGTTGCGCGTCGTCGAGCGCTGCGAGTTCGCCGATCGTCGTGATACCGAAAACGCTTAAGCGCGCTTGGGTTTTGGGCCCGATGCCCCATAGACGCGAGACCGGCATCGGAGCTAGAAATGCCGCTTCTTCCCCCGGCGCGACCGCCAGCAGGCCATCGGGTTTGCACGAGTCGGAAGCGATCTTGGCGACCATCTTCGCCGTGGCGACGCCCGCACTCACCGTGAGTCGCGTCGCCTCGAAGACCTCACGGCGAATCGCCGCGGCAAACGCGCGCGCTTCGTCGAGCGTAGTCGCGCCGACCGCAACGAAGGCTTCATCCATCGAAAGGCCTTCGACCGCGCGAGCGTCTCTGCGAAAGATGTCGAAGATTTCGCGCGAGATCGACCGGTACTTCTGCATATCGGGTGGCACGACGATCAGTTCGGGGCAGGCCATGCGCGCCTTGTAGAGCGGGATTGCCGAGCGCACGCCGTAAGGGCGCGCTTCATACGACGCGGTGAGCACGACCGCACGGCGGCTCGAACCGGCAACCGCGATCGGCTTGCCGCGCAGCTCCGGGTTGTCGCGCACCGCGACGCTTGCATAAAATGCATCGACATCGAAGTGCGCGATAAAGCTCGTCATCGTCATCCATCCTTCGACAAGCTCAGGATGACATACCTTAGCGGCTGCGCGAAGCGCAGTCCTGAGCGAGGCTCCCGAGCTTGTCGAAGGGGCCGAGTCGACGGGTCAGGAGGACATAGGCAGGTTGCGCTCGCGCGCGCGGCGGCGCTGCGCTTTGGCTTGATTGCCGCACGTCGCCATGCTGCACCAGGCGCGCGAGCCGTTCTTGGTCTGATCGTAATAGGCGAAACGGCACGTCTGCTTGCGGCACGCGCGCAGACGCGACCACGTACCTTTGAGCAATGATTCGTAGACGATCGTAAGTAGCGATGCAATTGGCCCTTCGGCCTCGTGACTTACCGGCTGCAGTTCGAGCCCCCGATCGGGGTCGATGTTGAGGCCAAGTCGCGCGCGCGAGAGGAAGGGGCTCAGGGCTTCCCAGGCGGCGTGCTGCTCGCCCTCGCCGTTGTTGGCAAAGAGCAGGTCACGCAACGCCTCCCGGAAGGCGCGCAGCAGCTCGACGTGGGCGCCGTCGAGCGGCATCGGAAGCCCGTGGCTCGCGCACCAGGCCCGAGCGCGCTGAAGCGAATCGAGCTCGTCGGGACCATTTGGAAGCTCCACGGTGTTTTCGAAAAGGCGGACGAGATCGAGCGAGCCGGGCGCCCGATCGGGCGCCGCCTGGAGGTTCGTCACGACTTCTTTATCACCGGCAAAAGATGTTGACAAGTTACCGTCACCACCATATAATGATTGAAGGTTACCATTTCGTCAAGAGGATTACAACATGTTCCGCGACCCCGTCCGCACCGCCCCGCTCGTCTCCGACGTCACCGACGTCGAGCTCCGTCTGAAGGTCAACCGCGCCGATTCGGCGCTCTTCTTGGAGTCGAATCTCCGGCTGCCGCACCTTCGAGTCTCCTAAAGGCACCCTTCCCGACGACTGCCGTCCGCATTAGAGCGTACTCTTCGCGGACACGCTCCGTCGCGCCCCGGGCGTCGAAGTCTTGGTTACGAGATGCCCCGCAGGATAGCGAGGATGGTCTGCATGTTACGGAGGTCGTCCTCGTCCGTCCCGGGGGTTTCGAGAATTGCCGTCTTGTCGCGCAACTCGGGATGGGCGAGCAGCGCGCGAAAACCTTCGAAGCCGATGTTCCCTTCGCCGATGTGCCAGTGGCGGTCGCGGCTCGCGCCCAGCGGCACCTGCGTATCGTTGAAATGAAACATCAACAGGCGATCGATCCCGATTTGATTTGATGCCTGCTCGATGAAGCGATCTACTCCGGCCTTGGAGTCGATCTCGTAGCCCGACGCCCAAGCGTGCGCGGTGTCGAGGCAGATGCCCAGCTGCGGGTGCGGCAACGCGCGTACGAAGTCACCGAGCTCCTCCAGCGTCCCGCCGGCCAAGTTTCCCGCGCCGGCCGAGTTCTCGAGTACGAGAAAGACGCCCGGTTCGATATCCGCGAGCGCGGCTTCCAACGAGCGGCAGATCGCCGCGAAACCTTCCCGGCGGTCGCGCGTTCCATACGAGCCGAGATGCGTATTGACGAAGCGCATGCCGCCGCGCGCGGCCGCGGCCAGATCGTGCTGGAGTAGGCGAAGCGAGCCCTGCGAGATCTTCGGATCGGCGCTTGCGAAGTTGATCAGATACGGCGTGTGGATGGCGCATGGATCGAGATTGGCGTCGCGGCGAAGTTTTGCGAAAGCCTCGAGTGCGCAAACATCGATCGGCGTCGTGCGATAGGTGCGCGGATTACTGGAAAAGACTTGCATCGCGGTCGCGCCCACCGCTTTCGCGTGCTCGACCGCTTTCACGTGACCGCCGGCAACGTGCACGTGCAGGCCGACGCGCATCACTTATGACAGTGCGCGGCTGCCGAGGTCGAACTCGAGCGGCTGTCCCGGCTCCAACTCCAGCTCCGGGAGATCGTCGAGCGAACGCAGGCCGAAGGACTCCAAGAAGAACGGGGTCGTCTTATACTGCATCGGGCGGCCGACGACGTCTTTGCGGCCCGCCTCGACGATTAGTCCGCGATCGAGCAGCGTGCTCACGACGCTATCGGAGTTGACGCCGCGGATCGCTTCGATCTCGCCTCGCGTCACGGGTTGAACGTGTGCGACGATCGCAAGCGCTTCCATCGCCGGCGTCGAAAGCGTCGTCTTAGGCGGAAGCAGATAGGCTTCGACGACGTCCCGAGCGAGAGGCGACGTTGCGAAACGATACCCGCCGGCGACTTCACGCACGACGATCCCGCGATTACCGTACTCGGCCTCGATTTGCTGCAGCGCGGTGGCGACCTCCGACTCTTCGGCATCGAGCAACTTGGCGAGCTGCGGAATCGAGAGTGCCTCGCCGGCGACGAAGAGCAGTGCCTCGATGGGCCGTTGCAGCTCAGGCGCGCTCATGCTGCGGTTACCGCAAAGAGGCGGATGTCGTCGAAAGCATCGGTTTGCTCGAAGGCGACGCGGTGACGGCGAATCAGCTCCAGGATCGCCAGAAAGGTGACGACTATGACGTCGCGCGTCATGCCCAGCTCTTCGCAAAGGTCGGAGAAGTGGGCGTCGCCGCGTTCTTTGATTCTTCGCATGATGTAATCCATCGACGCGATCAGCGAAACGCGCTCGCGGGCGATCGAGCGTTTTTCCGGACGGGCCTGCGCCAGCATCGCGATGAACGCGCGTTTGAGTTTCTCGGGGTCGATATCGTAGCGCTGCACGATCTCGCCGGCGGGATCGCCCGACTCTCGATAATAAAACGAGCTGGCTTCGTTCTGATGTTCGCGCAACTGTTCGCCGAACTCGCGATACTTCGAATAGGCAATCAGGCGGCGGCGCAGGTGCTCCTCGACCTCTTCGGGCGTTTCGGCGTCGTCGACGAACTCCGCAGGAATCGGCGGCAGCAGCGCCTTCGACTTCAAGAAAATCAGCGTCGCGGCGATGACGAGATACTCGGCGGCAATCTCGACGTCGCGCGCCTCCATCGTCCGAACGTAGGCTAGGTACTGCTCGGCCATGCTCGCGAGCGGCACCGTCGCAACGTCGAGCTGCTGGTCTTTAATGAGCGTCAGCAACAGGTCGAGCGGCCCATCGAAGGCCTCGATACGAACATTGAAGGTGCTATGCGCGGTCATGCTTCGTCCTTCGACAAGCTCAGGATGACAGCTTCGACAAGCTCAGGATGACAGCTTCGACAGGCTCAGGATGACAGCTTCGATAGGGTCAGCATGACATTAACAGAGTCAGAATGGCACTAGGACGATACGCGTTCGCCTTGGGCTTCGAGCGGCTCGGGAAGCGCCGGCTCACCGAATGCCGTGGGATTGGCTGCGAGGAAGTCGAGCGCGAGATCGACGAGGCGCTTTTCGTTGACATACTTGAGCGTCTTGCGCGCCTGCGCGACGTCGAACCAGCGCGCGTCGTCCACCTCGTGGTCGTGATTGGCTGGGTCGCCCGAGAGATACCGCATCAAGTAAAAGGTCACCGCTTTGCGGTGCTTGGCCTTGCCGACGTAAAACCAGTACGCGATCTCGCTGAGCTTCGTGATGATCTCGCCCCAGCAACCGGTCTCTTCCCGAACTTCGCGAAGCGCGGCTTGCTCGGTCGATTCCCGAGCTTCCACGTGACCCTTAGGAAGCGTCCAAACGCGCGGCGGCGCACCACGGCCGATCAGCAGTGCATCGTAGGTCGAATCACGACGGCGGAGCAACAGCCCGCCGGCCGACACTTCGTACTTGATCCGCATGACGCTCCACGGTTTAAGACAGGGAAGGGGGCCGCTTCGAGCCCCCTTTGATTACCATCATTATAAGCTCCCGGCCCAAGAAGCGCCTGCGAGAAGGAGGCTCCTTTTTTAGCTTACGGATGCCGGCTCGGATAGAGTCCGAAGAGCTTATCGGAGGTGGTGACGTCGGCCTGACCGTTTGGGCCTTTGATGAGCGGCAGCTGTGAAAGGTTGTTTGGATAGGATGCTTCGTAGGCTGGGTAATCCGTCGCCGCGGCATAGATGTCGTA
>DATMKR010000120.1:0-6074 GCA_035571115.1 Candidatus Acidiferrum sp.
TGCCAACACGAAAATGACCGCAGTCGTTAATGCAAGACGCCCCATGCGTGAAAGATCCATCCCTTGCCCCCTCCTGCCCTAACGATTCGACAGGCGCGCCCGTTCCCCGGTCTCGGCGGTGAATGGCCCCGGCGTTGGCGAAGTAAGTCGGCTATGATGATACTCGCCGCTTCGCAAGCTGCGCATGTCGTTATTGACCAGCTACCCCGGACCGACGCTTACGCCGTGGCGGCCCTGACGATTGCTCGATGGGCGCTGTACGTTGCCGTCTTTACTTTGTTGGCAGTGTTCGCTCAAATATGTATCGCGGTTAGCGAACTGAAAACCGTGAAACGCGATTTTGCGTTAGCACAAGTCGAGTTTGATTTGGCCCAAAAACAATTCAAGGAACTCACACGTAGCCCAAACGTCAAGGTTGGCGTCGGCCTACAAAAGCCTGTCCCCGACAGCCCCACTTCATTTCAAGCATGCTTCAACCTAACGAACTACGGTGATAAACTATCAAAAGACATTATGGTGGAGTTGCTGGTCGAAGCGAAGGATTATGAAAATGTAGATAGTCAGTCGCTTGTCATGGGGAGCTTCAGACAAACAGCTATCGGTTTAGCCGGAGTTGCATATGCCGTGTTTAGCGTTAGGATTGATGAACCGCTGTATCCCAACGGCGTCATTCTGGGCTTTTCATTCCCACGCATGACGATGCATGGCCACGTTGAAACCTCGCGACTTCTATTTCGGGTCTACGACGAGGACTTCGCATATCCGGCAAGAGGCTACGGTTCTGTAAGGTTCTTCGAATCAAATCCGACGCCGACGGTCACATACGAGGTTGAGAGCAGCGTTGAGGCCATCCGCGAATGAAAAGGCGCCCGCGATTTGCGAACGCCCTGGAGCTTTACTCGTAGAGAGGCCCGAACGGATTACTATTGGTGGATACCCAGCACGTTTGTCCTTCGGCGACTCCCGATAAGACTTTGAGCTCGTCAACGCCGCCCTTTACGGTAACGAGGCCGGGTCGTTCGTCGTAGAGATGTTGTTCGAGAATCTGAACGTGGTCGCCGGGAGACAATCCGACCCCCACATCGTTGTCGTCGTCGGCGGATGGGTATTGGCCGAAGTTGGTCTTATAGGTTTCAGCGTTCCACCAATGGTCGGCGTTCGGGTAACACGGCAACGAGCCGACAACGCTGCTTGAGATTGTTTCCTGTCCGCCGTTACCGCCGCACCCGGCCAGCATCGCCACGGCGACCAACGTGCCGATAGCCGAACGCCCAAGAAGTAAAAACTGCACCACTCGCCCCTCCGTGCTGGGAGGTTTCGACAGCCTCGTCTGTTCCCCGGTCTTAGGGTGGCGCTCCACCGGAGACTTGTCCCGTTGGGGTTATCGTGTAACGCCCATGTAACTGAGCGGGCAGAAATGGGCAGAATGGGGCCGTATCGGCCAGGAACGGGTATCGCGGAAAACCCTTATAGCGTCGGACTATTCAGTAGCTACGCGGAACGGCCAGGACCGCTATGTTTGGGTTCGATTCCGGTTGGCGCTACCAAAACCGGGCTCATTTTGGTTCGGGTGGTCCACTTTTGACCCACGCGAATGATATTGCCGCCCGTCGCGCTCGACAGCCAGACACGATCTTCTCATCAAGCGCGCCGTAAGCGAATTCAAGGGTTGCTCTTACCTTTCGAGACGTGCAAAGATCGAGAGCTCCGCGCTCGGTCTCTCCTCTATACTCTAAGATGCTCTCGCCCCATTGCTTACGGGATTGCCCAAACCAAATCGGTTTGATGACGGCGGTTGTTACGGAGTGGAAACTGGCGCCGACTTGCGTTAGATAGGTCTGGTCGTGGCCCGAACGAAAAGCCCCTCAAGTGGCCGAACAACGTCCGCAACTTGCGCGGGAGCTCAACGCGTTCGACGCGACGCTCATCGTCATGGGCGGCATCATTGGAACGGGCATCTTCGTAAACCCGTCGGTCGTTGCGGCGCGCGCGCACACGACCCCGCTGATCTTCGCGGCCTGGATCGTCGGCGGCATCGTGGCGCTCTTCGGCGGCTTCGTCTTTGCAGAGCTCGCGGCGCGTCGGCCGGAAGTTGGCGGCCTCTACGCGTATATGCGCGACGCCTTTCATCCGCTCGTAGCTTTCTCCTACGGTTGGACGGCGCTGCTCGTGTCTCAAAGCGGCGGTATGGCTCTGGCCGCCATCACCTTCGCGTTGTACTTCAATCCGCTCGCACTGTGGCACGTGCCTGCGATCGTTTCAGCCATCGGCGTTCTGGTACTCTTCAGCGTCATCAACTGCTTCGGAGTGAAGGAAGGCGGCATCACGCAGAACCTGTTCATGCTGCTCAAGGTCGCGGTGATTCTGGCGCTGATCGTCGCGGGGTTCATCGTCACGCCGGCCAGCGTGCCGGCGGCCCCGGCTCCGGCGTTAGGGCTGGGGATGTTCGCTCTGCTCGGCTCTGCGATGATTCCGGTACTTTACGCCTACGACGGTTGGCAGACGGCAAGTTTCATGAGCGGCGAACTTAAAAATCCGCGCCGAACGCTCTCCTACGGATTGGTGATCGGCGTTCTCGCCGTTATCGTGCTCTACGTTGCCGTGACGATCGTCTGCATTCGCGTGCTCGGTCCCGAGAAGCTCGCGCTCTCCTCGGCGCCTGCTACTGAAATCATGCATTTGGCGGGCCCAGCGTGGGAGTGGATCATCGCTATGGGCGTGGGCCTCTCGACGCTGGGGTTCCTGAGCAACCAGATCCTCACGTCGCCGCGCATCTACTATGCGATGGCGAAGGACGGCGATTTCTTCGCAAGTCTCGCATGGCTGCACCCAAAGACGGAGGCGCCGATCGTCGCGATCGCGCTGCAGGGCGTCGTGGCTATCGCGATCACGCTTGCCGGAGCCGCCTTCGCGGCGTTGCGCCAAGGGTATCAATCGATTCTCGACGGCGTTGTCGCCATCGATTTTTCGTTCTTTGCACTGGCCGCGCTCGCGGTCTTCGTGTTTCGCAAACGTGATCGTTCCGACGAAGACGTTACCATCGAAGTTCCGGGACATCCATATACGACGGCCATCTTCGGCGTTGTTTGTGCCGGAGTCGTCGCCTACTCGATTGTCGCCTTTCCCAGGGACACGCTGCCTTGCATCGCCGCGCTTGTCAGTGCCGTTCCCGCCTATTGGCTTTGGCGATGCTTCAAGAGGCGCTAGCGTGCGAGGCGTGCAGCCCTACCAAAAGATCGTCTAAGTCTCGCTCGTTACGTGCGTCGCTTCTTCGAGCTGATGCAGCAACGCTTCCCATTGGATGACGCGCTCCCGACTGCGCATTGTTAGTCCAGCGAGTTCTTCGCTCAACGCCTTGTATCCGGCCGCGTCCGTATAGATCTCGGGCGACTCGAAGAGAAGCTTGATCTCGTTGACGCGCGCATCGAGGCCTCCGATTTCTCGTTCGATTCGCTTGATCTGCCCCTTTAGCTGCGAGCGTACGCGCAACGGCGTTTGACGCGACGCCTTGGCACGCACGGTCGACTCTTCGACCGCGCGCTCGATCGCCGCTTTGTCGCGCTCGCGCTGGGCCGCCTCGTACACGTCGTAACCGCCGTCGACGAGTCCCCACGCACCCCGCTCAACCCACAACACCCGATCGCATAGGCGCGACAGAAGATAGCGATCGTGCGAGGCGACGACGATCGTTCCCTCGTAGTCGCATAAGACGCTTTCGAGCGCTTCGCGGCTGTCGATATCGAGATCGTTGGTTGGCTCGTCGAGCAGCAAGATGTCGGCCGCGCGCGCCATCAGTTGTGCCAGCATGATACGGCGCCGCTCGCCACCGGAAAAATCGCGCACGGGTTTGTCGGCGGCATCGCCGCTAATACGCATGCGGCCGAGCAGCGCGCGCGCCTCCTGCGGCGTCAGCGCAGCGCCGTCCAGCACGGCTGCGAGCGCGCTCTCCTGGACGTCGAGTTGATCGTGCGAGTTCTGGGCAAAGTACGCGACTTGCACTGCGGCATTGAAGACGACCGATCCGGAGTCCGGCTGCGCTGCGCCGGTGAGTATCTTCAGAAGCGTCGACTTTCCGGAGCCGTTTGGACCGACGATACCGAGGCGCTCCCCGCGCCCGACGTCGATCGCTAGCCCGCTGAAGAGCTGTTGATCGTACGCTTTGCTCAAGCCCCGGGCTTCGAAGGCGAACCCGCTGCCGGCGCGCCGCGATGGGCGCAGGCGGACGGAGATCTGGCGCTCGGGGGCCGCGGGAGATGGGGCTCGCTTTGTCGTTTCGATGCGCGCCAGCTGCTTCTCGCGACTGCGCACTTGGCTATAATCTGAGGAGGTGTGCGTCGCTCGCAGGCCGGCAATTGTCCTGCGCCGCTTGTCGCGTTCGGCAACGAAGGTTTCGTACTCGCGCCGCTCCGCCTCTAGGCGCACGTCTTTCGCCGCGACATACGCGGTGTATGCGGGCCGCTCCGGTGCGTAGGCGTGGAAACGCCCTCGCTCGATCTCCCAGATGCGCGTAGCTATCCGGTCGAGAAAGTAGCGGTCGTGCGAAACGACGATGTAACCGCGGGGATCGTTGGAGACGAACGATTCGAGCCAGCGGATCGTCGCGACGTCGAGATGGTTAGTCGGTTCGTCGAGAATCAGGTAGTCGGGCTCGTCGATCAGCACGTGCGTTAAGGCCACTTTCGCCCGCTGGCCGCCTGAAAACGAGCGTAGCGGACGATCGTATTCCGTTGGCGCGAAGCCGAACGCGGAGAGCATGGTGCGCAGCGCTTTGTTGCGCACGCCCCGCTCTTCGTCCGTCGCTCTAGCCAGCGCAGCGTCGACGAGGTCCTGCAGCGTCGACTCGGTCTCGTCGGCAACGCCCTGAGCGAGATACCCGAGCTTAAGGCCTTTAGCCCGCACGACGGTACCGCCGAATGGCCGGTCGACGCCGGCGAGAAGACGCAAGAGCGACGACTTCCCCGCGCCGTTGGGGCCTACGAGACCGATGCGTTCGCCGTGGTTGAAAACTCCACCAAGACTCGAGAATACTTCGCGCGCCCCATAGTGACATTCGAGATCGGAAAACCGCAACAATTCCACGCCGAGCCGTACATTTGCGCACGCCTAGCCCGCCGGCCTTCGCGGCCCGTGTCCGGCGGACACCCATCGCGTCATTTCAGATATTCCGGCGACCATTTCTTCGATGCTGTAGTCTCCGAGATCAAGAAGTAACCGATGCGCTCCGCCCTGTGCACGGCCTCGCGAAATGAGGCGATGTTTGACATGTGAAGCACAAGCTTAGGCAGCGTGGCTAGCCATCAGGTGACCGCTACCGGGGCTGAGCACCGGCATGCCGAAATCTCACCAAGCTCCGTGACGTCCACGGTGCCAGGAGCAGATCAACCATGAAGAGTCGAGAACTAGGCTGCTTCGCGCTAAGCGCATGCGTCGCTACAGCAATGCTTGCAGGCTGCAGCCGCGCCAATAATGGCGTCGTGCCGATCAGTAGTGCCCCCGACCATCTTCCGAACCATAAATCGTTTTATTACACCGGCGGAGAGCAGGATTTCAAAGTGCCGGCGGGCGTGACGCAGCTTAAGGTCCTGGCTCGCGGTGCCGCCGGAGGCGGCGACGACAACTATGAAGGCCGCGATCTCCAAGCCCTTGGTGGACGAGTGCGAGCAATCATTTCAGTTACGCCGGGAGAAAAGTTAGCTGTCTTCGTCGGCGGCGAAGGGACACAGCCGAGCGGCGGTTTCAATGGCGGCGGTAGCGGCGCGGGAGGGCGGTGTTGCCAGGGGTACGGCGGCGGCGGCGGAGGCGCAGAAGCGTTTGGTTGGCCACAGTATGGTGGTCTCGGCGGCAGCGGGGGCGGCACGGATGGCGGCGCCGGAACCGACGGTTACACCGGTGGCTCCTCGCATGGGGGATATGGCGGCGGGGGCGGTACGCAAAGCGGGGGCGGTGCCGGTGGCGAGGGCGCGGGCTACAGCGGCTCCTACGGAGACGCCGGGAATCCGGGTAGCGTCGGCGTCGGTGGCGCTGGCGGGCAAGGTAATGGTCGCGGCAGCGGCAGCTACGTCGGCGGTGGTGGT
>DATMKR010000121.1:0-5536 GCA_035571115.1 Candidatus Acidiferrum sp.
CGGCGGCGGCGGTGGCGGCGGCGGCGGTTCATCTTACATCGAGCGCGGAGCAACAAACGTGAAGAACGAACAAGGCACAGCGGCGCCCGGCAATGGCGTTATCGTTATTTCGTGGTAACGGTAACGCAAATCGGGCAACGCGCATGAGATCGTTCAGCCTTTGCCTCGGTATCAGCGCGGTAACAATACTCGCTGGGGACCGCGCGCATCTGTCCTCCAGCTCGGGCGATCCCTTGATATATGGATTTAGCCACAACCGACGATCACCCCAAGAGATCTTCCGCCTGAGTCTTTCTGGCTCAAGCGCAAAAGTCGTTGGTGCGATCAAGTTCCATCGGTTGACTGGGGTCGAAGCGCATACGCGCTTGCAAAAAAGGGAGAGCTGGAGGATCGCAGCATAACCTGCAGGTGAGCATGAGCGGCGTGAAGCGGGAGTGACGACGTACACGACCTTGCATCTCGGCGAGGCCGCGGTCGAGGTGGCGGTCGTCGTTGCCGTAATGGCCCTCGCGGTCGCGCTACATGCCTACATTCAACGCCGTTTTAAGAGCGAAATACTCCGCAAGCATAACGACGTAGCGGGTTTCGTTTTCACGGCCGCCGGTGTGATTTACGCCGTCGTCCTCGGGTTCGTCGTCGTGGTCGTGTGGGAGAAATACGACGCGACCGAAGCGCTCGTCCAGGATCATATCAACGCGGTCTCCGACCTCTATCGCGTTGTGGGAGGCCTCCCCGACCCAGTACGTTCGCAGGTGCGGACCGAACTGCGGCACGACGTTAATGAGATCATTAGCGTAGAATGGCCGCAGATGTCGTCGCGGGGCGGGGTCACTCCGATCCCGCCGTTCCTTGAAACCATGGCCCATCAAATCTCGGCGTTCGCACCAAAGACCGCAGAGCAATCGAATGCCCAGCAATTGGCCATGACGC
Organism: Candidatus Acidiferrum sp.; assembly: GCA_035571115.1. Classification (GTDB taxonomy): domain Bacteria; phylum Vulcanimicrobiota; class Vulcanimicrobiia; order Vulcanimicrobiales; family Vulcanimicrobiaceae; genus Cybelea. The sequence goes on from DATMKR010000121.1 coordinate 931, forward strand.
AAACAGTGCGACTCTTCGATTCCCGCCAGCAGGGGTTGCTTCAGTCGTCACCGTCGGTACCCGCGGTCCTCTGGTGGGCGCTCGCCTTGGGGGCCGCCACAATGTTGTCCTTCGCGTTTCTCTTAGGAACCGAGAATCGCTGGACGCAGTTGTTTATGACGGCCTTATTGGCTGGCCTCATAGCCACGCTGCTCATCGTAATTGCGGAGTTCGACTCACCCTTCAGCGGTTCGGTCCGGATCTCTAACGACGGCTGGATCAGCTTGCAACACTATTTGCCCCAGATTCCGTAGCCGCAGGACCTTACGAACCCTCGAGAAAGGTCGGTTATCGCTATGTGTTCGTCCCATTTTCATCGCGGCGCGACCTTGTTCGGGTTGCCGCTCTCGCCAGGCCGTCATTCCTGCATGGCCGGCGAGCTGCCGATCCGGCGCCGGGACTGGCTCGCGATGGTGGGGGCGGCCGCCGCCTACGCCTGCACGTCGCCGGCATTCGCCTTAGCGAAGCTTTACGGTCGCGTCGCGACCTACGACTTCGTCTCCTCGGGCGTCGTCAAAGGCTCCCAACAAACGATGCGTTTGCCGGACGGCTCGCTCGATGTCCGCTTCCAATTCATCGATCGCGGGCGCGGCCCGGCGCTTCACAGCACGATCTCGCTCGACGACGCCGGCTTTATCTCGCAGCTGCGCACGACGGGATACAACTATATGAAGGTTACCGTCGACGAACGCTTTGTCGCCCGTAAAGGCACGGCAGCCTGGAAGAACGCCGCCGAACGGGAGACGCAGTCGTACTCGGCGCCGCGCTTTTATATCAGCATGGACGGATCGCCGGAGGAGGGTGCGATCATGGTCCGCGCCGCGCTGCGCGCGCGCGTCGCCTCGCTGCAACTTTGGCCGAACGGGGTAACGAACGTCGCGGCTGTCAAGACGCTCGTGGTCAGTAACGGGCAGATCAGCAAACGCGTGACCATGTATGAGGCAAGCGGCCTGGACTTTACGCCCGTTGCGCTCTGGCTCGATGACAGCGGCGAGCTCTTCATGTCGGGCGGCGGCTGGGGGGCCGTTATTCGCAGCGGATGGAACGCGTCACTGGCGCAGTTGCTCAATGCTCAGAACGAGCGCGTTGCAGAACTAGGACGCCAGATCGCTCGCACGCTGCCGCAGCGCTCCGGCACCGCTATCGCCATTACCGGCGCTAGCTTATTCGACTCGGAGGCCGGGAGCCTCGTTCCTGACACGACGGTGATCTTCCACGGCGAACGCGTCGTCGCGGTAACTGCGTCCGAGTCGAGCATCCCAAGCGATGCGCGCCGTATCGACGGCAGCGGAAAAACAATCCTGCCGGGCCTATGGAACATGCACATGCATCTCTTCGCCGACTTTGGACCGCGGCTGCTGGCAGAGGGCGTTACCACGATTCGTGACCCGGGCAACAGCCCGGACTATATTTCAAAAACGCAGGCGCAATACGAAAGCGGAGAGCTGGTCGGCCCACGCGTCATTATTGCCGGGCTCATGGACGGCACCGGAAAATACACTGCGCCGATCGGAACGACGACGAGCACCGTCGCCGAGGCGATCGCCCAGGTGCGCAACTGGAAGAAGCTCGGCGCGGTGCAGATCAAGATCTACAGCTCGATGGATCCCAAGCTCGTCTCGACGATCGTAAAGGAAGCGCATTCACTGGGAATGCGCGTTAGCGGTCACATTCCCGCCGGGATGCTCGCGCAGGACGCAGTGCACGCAGGGTTCGACGAGATCCAACACGTCAATTTCCTCTTCTTGAACTTCATGCCGGACACGAGGGATCGTACGCAGACACCGATTCGCCTCACGGCGACGGCCGAACGCGCCGGGACGATCGATTTGCAGAGTCAACCCGTCGCAGATTTCATCGCGATGCTCAAAGCCAAGGACATCGTCAGCGATCCGACGGTCGGCCTCTTCTACACGGAGACACTGACCCGCTCGGGCGACCTTGCCTCGACAGGTTTTGCGGAGATCGCCGACTGGCTGCCGGCGCAGGTGACGCGCGGCCTAACGACGAGCGGACTTCCGCTCGGTCCGGGTCTCGACGAAAAGTATCGCGCTTCCGCAAAGGCCTATCTCGAGATGATCGCCCTGCTCCACTCCAACGGCGTTCGAATCGTCGCCGGTACCGACGACCTGCTCCCCGGCTTCGATTTGGTACACGAGCTCGAGCTCTACGCGCAGGCCGGTATCCGGCCCGCGCAGGTGCTGCAGGCGGCGACGATCGTGCCCGCCCGCGTCATGCGCATGGACGACTCGCTGGGCTCGCTGCGTCCCGGCATGCTCGCTGACGCGATTGTCGTACACGGGAATCCGCTCGAGAGCATATCGCAGCTTCGCAGGGTGGGCACGACCATCAAGGGCGGCGTAATGTATGACACCCGCGCGCTCTACGCCACGGCCGGCGTAACGGCTCCACCCGTCTAGCCCCGTCCTGCCTCCAGCAAAGTAAGCTGTGCGAAGCCGGCGAGTTCTGTCGCCTTTCGCCGGTGCCGCTGATTTCCGGTCAGTCGCGCGGATACCGCGTAGGCGCGGCTCGCGATCTTCGCCGGCGCACCGCGCCGCAATAAGGCCACCGACTGTCGAATCGTCTCCATCGCACGCGCATCGCCGAGTCCTTCTTCGATCTCGGCCTTGATCCGTAAGGTCGTGCCTAAAAGTCGGGCGCTGCCGATTGCGGTAAATTGCCGTACGGCAACGTCGATCGCGGCTACTGCCGCCCGATAACGACGCTCGCCGGCCAGTAGCTGTGCCTCGATGACGTGAGCAAGTGGGAACGCCGACGGCGAATGGCGAGCGGCGATCGCGCTCAGCTCTCTGAAACTCTCACGCGCAGCCGCAAAATCGCCCGCCTCCAGCTGCACCGACGCCAGGATGTACTGCGTCGTCAGCAGATAGCTGCTGCGCATTCCCGCGCTACGAACGAGCTGCACGAGTGCGATCGCATAGCGCCGGCCCTCCTCGTGGTGGCCGGCATATGAATAGAGTAGGGCTATCGCCGCCGCAAATCGGTCGACCCCATCAAACCGTTGGCGAGCGCGACCTGCGCTAGAGCTAATGCTCGAGCGTGTTCGACGCGCTCGCGATCGCTGAGCGGCGAACCTGCTTTTGCAACGGCGCGCATCAAACGCCGGCGCGCCTCATCGGTTTTTCCACGAAAGTTCAGAATAGTTGCTTGAGGGAGCGCGCCCGGCCCTTGGTCACTTTTTGGTCACCTTTTCGTCACTACTTTCCCAAGGCCATAATCACACGAAAGCGTAGACCCATCCTGCTCGGATCTCAGAGCACTCGCCCGGCATGGCTTACCGCTACTGAGACACCGACAAGCTGTCTTGCCGACCTAGGGAGGCCGCCCGTGAACGCACAGACTCGCCATCTTATCCTCACCGCCGCGGTCTTATCGTTCGCGGCGTGCTCGAGCCCAACGACCACCGGCGTGCCCGCGCCGACGACGCCGTCACTCTTCTCGACGCTCGGATCGATCGAACCCGAGCACCCATCATCTGCCGGCGACAAATGGCCCGCCGGAAAAAAACAACTGCTCTTCGTATCGGATCTCAAGGCTAATAAGATCACGATCTACGACCCGACCGTAGTCGACCCGGTGCCCGTCGGCAAGATTACCGATGGCCTGAGCCGCCCGACCGGCCTCGCCGTAGACACGGCGGGCGATCTGTATGCGGTCAACGACAAGAACAACACGGTGGTCGAGTACAAACAGGGGACGACCAAGCCGTATTTCACGATCGCCGACGGGCTTGACAGCCCCTACGGCATCGCGATCGACGATGACAACGAGATCTTTGTCAGCAACACCGTCAACTTTAGCATCGTCGGGTATGAGCCCGGCGGCCAAACACCGTTTGAAACGATCGACTTTTCCGAAATCGGACAGCCGCTTGGCCTGAATTTCGACAGCCACGGGAATCTCTGGGTGGCGTGCGACAACGCGGCTAAGTACACCAGCGGTGGAGTCTTTGAGATCCCTGCCGGAACGACCAACGTCGAGTATTCCGGGCTCACTGGCTTAGTGGCACCAATCGGGATCGCGTTCGGCAAGAACGACATCACGTACGTATCCACCGCCAACTACCCAAACTCTTTCGTGAACATCTACGCCTATGGCTCCGGGAGCCCAAAGGGCCAGATCACGAGTGGGATCAAGAGTCCTTCGCTCAACACTTTCACCAAGTCCGGTGTGTTCTTCCAAGTCAATGATATCGCGCAGAACGTCTTGGGCTACCAACGAGGACAGTACACCCCATTTTCGACGATCTCCGGATTTACAATCCCCCTCGGCATTGCTGCTTGGCCGCGCGCCCACTAAAACCAAGAGAACCGCAGGAGACCAACGAGACGCGCCGCGTGTGGAGAGACAACCTGGCCGCGCTTGCATTGGGAATCGCCTTGCTGACGGGATGTTCCTCGAGCGTAGGCAGCCTGCCGGCAAACGCTCCGAATCGAGCGCCTAGCGCTTACGATATCACCGTGAAGTACGTCGTGACGTTCTACCCGCTTTGGTTTACCTATCAACAATGGCGCGTCTCTTCGGTCAACCAATTCATCGGACCGAA
>DATMKR010000122.1:0-17651 GCA_035571115.1 Candidatus Acidiferrum sp.
CACTAAGCTCGGCAACTCTGGCGCCGGCAAAGGGAGCAAAAACAACGCGCAGGCGTCCGTTCGCGAGCGTCGTGCCGTCGGGATCTCGAAACGGCGGCGGACTTCCCAACCGCGGCACGGGCGCCCCTGCCGGAGTCGCCGCCGAAATGCCGACCGGAATAACTCGCATACCCCGGGCCGGGAGGTCGAAACCGGCTATTGCAACCCTGCGATTCGCTAGCGGAACGCGCATCGCGCGGATGCGGCGCCGCATGCCGCTCGGATTGATCGCCACGATAAAACCGTACGAGGAATCGTTGGCGAGCAGCAGCGTTACATCCGAACCCTTGCTGAAAGGCGCGGAACTTGCTACCGACGACGCCTCGAAGGCGAGCCGGCCCGATCGGCGTAACGCGGCTAGCCGCGCGACGGCCGCGGGTTGCATGCGATGCATGAGCGGGTCTGTCGGAAGCAGCGGAAGGAGAAGGGGCTGTGAGCGTAAGGCGCGATCCCCATCAGCCATCAGATCGACGAGCGTGCACGACAGCCCGCGAGCGTTGCACGCGCGTTGCATGGCGATTGTGGCGCCGGCAAGGGCACTAAAATCGGCGCCGCTGAGACTGCCTGGCGCGAAGAGGCTTGGAGGCCAGATAATCGACGCATCTGCCGCGATATGAGTTCTCGCAAGCGCGGTTCCGTAGCGCGCAACGAGATCGCCGAAGATCCGCGTTGGCGCGTAGCGCGGCGACGCGCGAAGATCGACGGTGAGTGCCGCATCCCACGCGTAGGACCAGTTCGCCCACGGCGCCTCCCAGCCGTGCGGATAGATTGTATCCTGTGCCGGAAAGTTGACGAATCCGTGCGCGCCGTCGCGCAGGAGCTCGCCGAGCGCGAGCGCGGTGTTCGACGCGTCGCTCGGTCGCGGCGCGGCCTCATCGGCGCCCTGCAGCCAGCCGGCTTGAAACTCGGACTGCATCACCGGAAAATGCGGCTGAGTCTGCAGCAAACCGGTCGCAAAATCGAGATCCGCGAGGTCGTGGGCACCGATGCGATATGAGTTGCCTTGATACCAGTTGCCCCAGGCCCATGCCGGCGAGGCGCTGGGAACCTTCATCTCGTACGTATTGATGAAGAGCGGTACCCGCGAACCAACGACCGCCGCGACCGTGCGGCGTAGCCAGTCGACGTACGCGTGCCAGTGTGGCGCCGGCCACGTGTCGTTATCGAGATAGGCGCCCTGATCGTCGTCCAGTGCGATCGCGATGACATCGTGCGAGAACGGCTCCACGGTCCGTAACACGTCGGTGAGCCATTGCCCGGCGGAGCCCAAATGCTGCGCGTTACTGAGCCATTCGGCCGCAGCCGTATCGGCGTGCGCATTCTGGAGGGTCGCCGTAGCCGGGTACCGTCCCTCGAGGACGTCGTGCAGCGGCATGTTATATTGCGGACGCTGCAGCAGCCATGCCGGATATCCTCCGTTTCGCCATTCATTGCGAATCACGGGTCCCGGGCGTAGAATCAGTTTAAAGCCAAGCTCGTGCGTCAGCTTCAACAAGCCCAACAGATCGCGGCGCGGATCGGTGGTCCCGGTAAAATCATAGTTCGTCGCAGCCTGCGCCGAGCTTGTCGAAGCATGCCAGTTCCAGATCAGATAGAGGTCGATCGTGTTGATACCTAGACTCTTGTACGCGGCGAGCGTCGCGCGCCAGCGTTCGCGCGGGATGCGCTCGTAAAAGAAGGCTGCGCCGTAAATGAAAAACGGATGTCCGTCGACGTTAAAGACGGGATAGCCGCGTTCCGCGGACACGCGTGAGGTATTCCACGCCGACCACGTCGGTGCGGAACTCCCGGCAAGAGCCACCGGCGGAAGAAGCAGCGCTATGAAAAGCAACGCGAAAAAGGGCCACCAGCGTTCCTTGTGCGCGGCGATGAGAAAAACGACCGCCCCGACGGCAAGCCAGCACAGGCCCAGTGCAATCGCGACGGTGCCGGAACTGGCGAACGCGAGCAACCATCCTGCGAGCGCCACGAACGCGGGGACGGGGTAGAGTGGCATTCGAAACGGCGCGCGGATCTTGCGCATTCGCAGCAGCGCGAGCGCAAAGACCTGCGCGACGCCCTGAATCAGCACGATCCCGGCGGTCAAGAACGCGATCACCTGGTCGAGCGTGAACAAGCTTGCGATCAGCGATAGTATGCCAACGGCCAAGAGCGCAACGTGAGGAATTTCCTTTCGCGGGTGAAGCTTCGCAAAAGCCGGCAGGAACGCGCCGTCGCGCGCTGCGGCAAACGAGATGCGCGAGAATCCGAGTAAATTTCCGTAGAGCGATGCGAACGCGGTCACCAGGACGAGCATGGTGACCGCAACGGCGGCAGCACGACCCCACGTGTGCTCGACGACGAACGCGCCGACATATTGAGCCTCGGTCGTCGGTTGACCGTGTGAATCGAGCAGCGACTGCCAAGGCACGGCGCCGAGTACGCCGATTTGCAGGAGTACGTAGAGGACCGCGACGACCAACACCGAGAGCAGAATGGACAGCGGAATTGTGCGGTGCGGCCGGATGACTTCGTCGCCGAGCAGCGCCACGTCGGCATAACCCACGTAGTCGTAGAGTGTGATGTAGAGGGCCGTCCCGAACCCGGCGAGCAGGCCGCCGCCAAATCGGATCGGCTGACTCAAGTGAAACGCTCGCGTAAAGTCGGCGTGTGAGAGTCCCGCGACCGCAACCAACGCGACGGTCGCCGTCGCTGCCACCGCAAGCATTGCGCTCAACGCCGAGACCTGGGACGTGCGGCGGTAGAGCAAGAGGATCGTAACGCAGCCGATTGCAATGGCGGCGAGTCCGTGAGCGGCGCCGTTTGCAAGCGGCGGATACAAATAGGCGGCGTAGTTCGCGAAGCCGATATACCCGCTGGCCAAAAGGCATGGCGCATACAAGAGGAACTGCCAGTTGAATAGGAAGGCGAGCGCCCTTCCCAAGCTTTGGGCGCCGAAGATGTTGCGGAGATAAACGTAGGTTCCGCCCGATCCGGGAAACTGGGACGAGAGCTCTGCCCACACCATGCCGTCGCAGAGGGCCACGATCGCGCCGGCGATCCAGCCAATAAGCGCGAGGGGACCGCCGAGCGCCGCGATGACGAGCGGAATCGTCACCAGCGGACCGATGCCGATCATCGTTATGACGTTGATCGAAACGGCACCCCGCAGGTCGATCGCGCGCTTCATACGGCACGTGGGGTTCGCGGTGCGAGGCGCGGCTTCTTGGTGCGACGAAAAGAGAATCGGATGCAGGACGCTTCTGCGCTTTCGCGCTTATTACGGTTGGACGGGACGCTGAAGGTCGATTTCGTACGAAGCGAGGCGCTCGCAGGAAACGCACTCGACGACCCGGCAACGCGGCCGGCGGCCGTGTACCTACCGCCGGGATACGATCCGGCGGGCTCGCGCCGGTATGCGGCGTTATATGTGTTGCACGGCTATACCGGCGACGTCGCCGCGATGGTATCGTCGCGGCCGTGGGAGACCAACGTCGTTCAATGGGCGGACCGGCTGATCGCATCGAAACGCATGCCTCCGGTCGTCCTCGTGCTCGTTGATGGATTTACGCGGTTGGGAGGCTCGCAGTACGTCGACTCGATTCACAACGGCGCGTATGCGACCTACGCCGTTCGCGACATCGTTGGCCACGTCGACCACAACTATCGGACGATCGCATCCGAAGGCGGACGGGCCGTCTTGGGCAAGTCCTCGGGCGGGTTCGGGGCGATGCATCTCGTGCTCGAGCATCCCGGTGTCTTTGGCGCGTTCGCTTCACATAGCGGCGATTCATATTTTCGTTACGCTCACATCCCCGCGTTTGCGACCGTGCAGCGTACTCTTGAAGCGCACGATTTCGACATCGGCGCCTACGTGGATGCATTCGAACGTAAGGCCAAGCGCGGCCCTGCCGACTATACGACGATGGAGATGCTGGCCTACGCGTCCGCCTACTCGCCGCGCAGCGCCGCGGCCTACGACCTCGAGTTGCCGTTCGACCAGAGCACCGGCGAGCTACGGGAGGACGTTTTCTCACGCTGGCTTGCTTTCGATCCGGCGGAGCGCGTCATCCGTCGTCGTGACGCGTTGGCGCGATTGCGCCTTCGCTATCTCGACTGCGGCCGGCGAGACGAATATAACCTCGATATCGGTGCGCGGGTCGTCACCGAGCGCATTCGCGGGCTGGGGCTCGCGGTGCGCCACGAGGAATTTGACGACGATCACCGCAACACCGGTTACCGATACGAAACTTCGCTTCCGGCGCTTGCCGCCGTTTTGGATCAGGAATGAAACGCTTCGGACTTTTCTTCGTTCTACTGCTGACGGCGGCGAGCTTCGCGCGCGTCTTCGCGCAGGTTCCGCCGCCTCCGACCCCCTCTCCCGACCCGCATACCTATAGCGATCCGGGGATGAGCTTCACGGCGCCCGCCACTGCCTATCTGGTGAATCGCCAGGAGATTCCGCTGGCGCAACTCAGCGAAGACTTACAGCCCGTTGCCCTATGGATTCTCAATCCCGGTAAAGAAGATGCTCGGACGATTACGCTTTCGATGGAGGCCTATACCGCCGCGCCCAATGAGTGGGAGGGGCAGTTTGAAAGCCAGACGCACGGCTCGCAAGAGGGAACGCTCATTCGCAATAAGACGCCGATGACACTACTCAACGGCATGCCGGCGACGTTCGTCGAGGTCGCATATGGCAGCGGCTTCGACGCGAAAAAAGAGTACGCCGTCGTTTGGGCGGACGGTCAGCGCGGAATCGTACTCGCCGAGACGACGCGCATGGGCGACGGAAGCGACGAAGAGGCGCGCAGCGTCCTCAAGCAAGTAACGGCCGTTCAGTATCCGCTCTATCAGCCGTAGCGTCGAGCGTTGCGCGAAGATCGCCGATTAGATCCTCCACGTCTTCGATTCCGACCGAGAGCCGCAAGAGCGCGTCGGTGATCCCGCGGCGTTCGCGTTCTTCCTTGGGAATCGATCCGTGCGTCATGCGCGCCGGATGGGAGATAAGCGATTCGACGCCGCCAAGGCTTTCGGCAAGGCTGAAATAAGTAAGCCGGCTCGCGAAATCGAGTGCGCGCTCGACCGAACCCTCCAAGATGAAGGAAAGCATGCCGCCAAAGCCGCTCATCTGCCGGCGTGCGAGCTCGTGCTGCGGATGCGACGGAAGGCCCGGATAGTACACGCGCGCGACGTCTTCCCGCGATTCGAGGAACTCGGCAACCATTTGGGCGTTCCGCGCGTGCTCGCGCATGCGCACGGCGAGGGTCTTCGCACCGCGCATCGTCAGCCAAGCATCGTGCGGCCCCGGAACCCCGCCGGCCGCGTTCTGCGCGAACTTGATCCGATCGTACAGCTCAACGTCGTCCGTGATCGCCACGCCGCCGACGACGTCGCTGTGGCCGCCGATATACTTCGTCGTTGAATGGACGGCGATCTGTGCTCCCAGTGCGAGGGGCTGCTGAAAATATGGCGTCGCGAAAGTATTGTCGACGACGACGATCTGATCGGGACGGCGAAGCGACGCTACCGCCGCAATATCGACGATGTTCAGCAGCGGGTTGCTGGGGGTTTCGACCCAGAAGAGCCGGGTATTCGGACGCACGGCCGCGGCGACGGCTGCGAGATCGCGCATATCGACGTAGCTGAACGTCAGGCCGTAACGCGTGAAGATGCGTTCGAAGAGCCGGTAGGTGCCGCCGTAAAGATCGTCGCCCACAACGACGTGATCCCCGGCCGAGAGCAGATTGATCACCGCCGACGTTGCTGCCATGCCGCTGGAAAAGGCGCTGGCAAAACGCGCTCCCTCGAGCGAAGCCAACTGACGCTCCAGGGCGACGCGGGTTGGGTTCACCGTGCGGCTATAGTCGAAGCCCTTGTGCTCCCCGACTTTGGCCTGCGTAAACGTGGAGGTCTGATAGATCGGCACGATTGTCGCGCCGGTGGTTGGATCGGCCTCCTGCCCGACGTGAATCGCTTTAGTTGCGAACTTCACTATGTCATCCTGACCCTTCGACAGGGCGCTTCGCGCCTTGCTCAGGACTGCACTTCGCGCAGGCACTAAGGTTTGTCATGCTGAGCTTGTCGTTTGTCATCCTGAGCTTGTCGAAGGACGAACGACGTCGGAGCTCGTGGAGAGGAAGCTGATGATGTCTTGGCGGGTCAGCACGCCGATCGGCTCTCCGTCGTCCGTCACGACGATAGCTGGATTGGCCAGCGTAAGGAGCTTGTACGCAAGCTCGATCTCCTCGGACTGCTCGAGTGCGGGAAAGGGCCGGCCCATCACCTCGCTGACCGGTTGATGGAGAATATCCGCGTGGTCGAAGACGCTGCGCATAACGCCGACGTCGTTGACGCTCCCGACCTGTTCGCGTCCCTGCATCACGGGGAGCTGCGAGATCTCGTACTGGCGCAGCAGGTCGAGCGCGGTCTTAACGGTGTCGTCTTGCTGCACGGTGAGTAGCGGCGGCAACGGCGTCTTGCTGCGTAGAACGTTTCCGACCGTCGCGCGCCGCTTTGCATCGGCCAGAAAGCCATTGGCGATCATCCAGTCGTCGTTAAAAATCTTCGACATGTACCCGCGGCCCGAGTCCGGCAAGATGACGACGACGATCGCGTCGGGGCCCAGCGTCTTGGCAAGCCGCACCGCCGCGACACCCGCGGTTCCCGAAGAACCGCCGACGAGTAAGCCCTCCTCGCGAGCGATCCGCCGCGCCATCAAGAATGAGTCGCGATCCGACACGCGCACCATTTCGTCGATCACGCGTAAGTCCACGGTCTCCGGCAAGTAGCTCATGCCGATGCCTTCGACCGCATACGAGCGCGGAATATCTCCGGAATAGATCGATCCTTCGGGATCCGCGCCGACGACGTGGATCGCCGGATTCTTTTCCTTCAAAAACCGGGCCGTGCCCGAGATCGTTCCTCCGGTTCCGATCCCTGCGACGAAATGCGTGATCGTTCCAGCGGTCTGCTCCCAAATCTCGGGACCGGTCGAATGGTAGTGCGCTTCGGGATTAAAATGATTGTGAAATTGATTCGGTTGAAACGCGCCGGGTATCTCCGATGCAAGACGGTTGGCGACGCCGTAATACGACTCCGGTGAATCGGGAGGAACGTTGGTCGGGGTGATCACGACGTCCGCGCCGTAGGCGCGTAGAAGGTCGATCTTTTCTCTCGACATTTTGTCGGGCATCACCAAAATGCAGCGATAGCCGCGAATTGCCGCGGCCATTGCCAAGCCCGTGCCGGTGTTCCCGCTCGTCGGCTCGACGATCGTGCCGCCCGGCTTGAGCAGACCTTGGCGCTCGGCGGCGTCCAGCATCGCGACCGCGGGGCGGTCCTTAACGCTGCCGCCGGGATTAACGTACTCGACCTTACCAAGCACCAGGCACGCCGCGCCGTCGACTACTTTGTTTAGTCGTACTAGCGGCGTGTGGCCGATGGCGTCTAACGCCGTTTCGCAATAGGTGAGTTTCGACGCCGGGGGGGATGGCGCGGTGCTTGCCATAGGAGCGCCGCCTTCAGCGCGGCGAACACCTTCACCTATGAATTCACTCGGAGGCAGGCTCCTCATCGGAATAGCGTTGCTGCTATTGGGAACGTCGGGATGCAACACCGATGAACTGCCGCCGGCGGCCGGTTTTGCGAGCGTGTCGGGAACGGTCGTCGATTCGGCCACGAACGTACCGATCCGCGGAGCGGTAGTTACGGTCGATACAGTCTTGACGGCAACCAGCGACGCAACCGGCCGCTTCTCGATCGACAAGGTTCCCAGCGGCATCGCCGACTACGCGGTCGAGGCCACGGGCTATCAGGCGCTGTCGTCGAGCACGACCATCGAACCGGGCAAACCGTTCACGCTAAACTTGACGCTGAGCACGCAACCCTCGCCACCGCCTCATTGACTCCCTAATTTGAGCTGATCGCCGTCGAACGGCGATACGCGCTCGCCGGTTTCACCAGTGTTGCCCGGTCCGCAACCGTCCGGTCGATGATGCCCAAGACGACGGTAGCGAGGCGAACGGGGTCGTGGCGAACCGTCTCCGTCTCACCGATTACCGCCGCCGTGACGGGGTGGTATCCCATCGTGGAAATGCGCTCCGTATCGGGCTCCACGGGCACCTGACCCTCTTGCGCGTATGCCGACAGCAGGCGCGACGGCGGTTCGTCGTTGACGATCACGTAGTCGCAGACGCGTTCGCCAGCGTTGGCGATCAATGCCTCGAGGTGATCGGCGGCCGTCATTCCGTCGGTCTCGCCGGGCTGCGTCATGACGTTGCAAACGTAAATCTTTACGGCCGGCGCGTCGGCGACTTCGCGCGCGATACGGCTCACCAAAAAGTTTGGAGCGACCGAAGTAAAGAGCGAGCCGGGACCCAGCACGATCGCATCCGCATCGCGAATTGCCGAGATCACTTCCTCCAGCGGCGCCGCGGCCGGGGGATCGAAGAAGACGCGCTTGATCGGCCGCTTCGCGAGCGAGATGTTCGACTCGCCCTCCAGAATCGTGCCGTCGTCGAGCTCGGCACAGAGCCTGACGACGCCTAACGTCGCCGGCAAAACGCGTCCCACGACGTTGAGCACGCGGCTCGATTCCTTGATGGCACGATCGAAGTTTCCCGTGATGCCGCTCATTGCGGCTAAGAAAAGATTCCCGAACGAATGCCCGCTCAGCCCTTCACCTTCGGTGAATCGGTAGCGGAAAAGGTCGGTGACCATCGCTTCATCGTCGGCGAGCGCGACGAGGCAGTTGCGAACGTCGCCCGGCGGCAGGACGCCGAGTTCTTTTTGAAGGCGCCCCGACGAGCCGCCGTCGTCGCTGACCGTCACGATGGCGGTGAGATTGCTCGAGCGCCGTTTGAGGCCGCGCAGCAACGTCGAGAGCCCCGTACCGCCGCCGATCGCCACGATTTTGTAGCCCTGCTGGAGCCGCCTGCCCGCCAACGCGTCGCGAAATCCTTTCGGTTGCCGGCTGCCGGCGATTCGAGCGACGGTGCGCATCCACATGAACACGCCGATGCCGAGGAATACGATGCCGGCGGTACCCAGAACTCCGGTGAGATAGGCCGGTGAGAAATAATCAACGACGATGCTATCGAGAGTCTCGTTGACGTGGATGCCGCTGCCCTCTGCAATGAACCAACGCGTGACGCCGTCGAGCAGCAGGACGATCCCGAAAACCGCGAGCAGAATCCACCGCTTGACACCAACGCCGGGCAACAGCCACTGAAACGAACGAACGAAGCGCTGGCGCATTACGCTGCCCGCACGAGATCGCGAGCCTCAAGTGCGACATCGATCCGGCGATCGGCGGCGAAACGTTGTGCGAGCCGTCCGGCGACATACACCGAGCGGTGGCGGCCGCCGGTGCACCCCACTCCAATGGTGAGCTGCGACTTGCCTTCGGCCAGATAACACGGTAGCAAGAAATCGATCAGATCGGTAACCTTGGCAAGAAATGGAGCGAGAGAATCGTCCTCCTCGATAAAGGCGGCAACCGCTTCATCGTCGCCGGACTTGTCGGCGAGTGACTCAACGTAGTTCGGGTTGCGCAAGAAGCGCACGTCAAAGAGGAGATCGAGATCGGTCGGTAACCCGAACTTGAAGCCAAACGCGACGAACGTAACGGCGAGGCGCATCGGGCGATCGGTAACGAAGGCCGCGGCGATTCGCTCCTTTAGTGTGCCGTGCGTCAGGTTCGTCGTGTCGATCACGACGTCGGCGAGCTCGCGCAACGGGGCTAGCAGTCGCCGGTCGGCGTCGATGGCTTCTCGAACCGAGCCCGTCTGCGCAAAGGGATGGCGCCGCCGTGTCTGACTGAACCGGCGAACGAGCAGCTCGTCGGCAGCGTCGAGGAAGAGCACCTGCACTAAGTGAGTTTCTCTGATGCGATCGATAGCGGTTCGAGCGTCGCCGAGTCGCGCGTCGGCGCGAACGTCGAGGGCTATCGCAACGTCCGTCACCCCAGACTGCTCGAGCGCCGCCACGGCGCTTTCGAGAACGGCGGGAGGAAGGTGCTCGATGCAGTAAAAGCCCAAGTCTTCAAACGACTTTATTGACTGGCTCAGGCCGGCACCGGAGAGCCCCGTGACGAAGACGATGCGCAGGGAACCCATATGAAGCTCTTTTCGCCCGAGCGCGCCAACGCCCTCATTTGTAAGCTGGAGCCGCTGATTGAAGAGCTGCTGACAAAGCGCAGAGAGCTTGCGATCAAGCTGCTCGAATCGGATCCAGCACTTCACCATGCCAAGCCGGCGAGCCGTCCCCGCCTGGCCGGCATGCGCTCCGCGTTGCCCGAGCCGCGCTTCGCCGAGCTCAAACAAGAGATCGGGCGCCTAATCTATCGGGTCGAAGCGTACGGCTGCGTCGTCAAAGACATCGACCTTGGGCTGATCGATTTCCCTTCAATGCGGGGCGACGAGCCGGTCTATCTCTGTTGGAAGCTAGGCGAGGAGGAGGTGGGCTACTGGCACGGGATGGACGAGGGCTTCACCACCCGCCAACCACTATAGAAAAGCCCTGATATAGCTCATTTCGTTGTCGGCTCGGGGTTCGATTGCCACAGCAAACGTCACCCCTCGCCTCCTAGAACTGAGCTAAATCAGGGCCTTTCTATCCAGCTGGGACCTCGGTGGGGACGGGGATAAAATCCTCGGCTAGCCCTTGGAGGCGCACGTCGCCAAAGTCGGCCGTATAGGCACCGCCTTCGGCACCGGTGATCTCGCCGATCTCGACGACGTCGGCGAGTTGCGGAATCTTCGAGCGGACTTCGTCGGGGATGCGCACGCGGTCGCCGACCGAAAGCGTACGCTGGTCGAAGAGCGCATTGAGGTTGTCGAGGAGCATCGGCAACGGGATCCCATAATCATCGCTAATCGCTCCTATCGTGTGCGATTCGCTGATCGCGCAGTTCGAGCAACCGCCTAAATGGAAGCGCGCAAAAACGCGCCGCGCACCGGCATGGAGCTTGAACGCCTCGTCGACGGTCATTTCGGGAGTAAAATGCTGCTGCTGGTTCATTATCTGCTTTCTCTTATTCGCTAAGACGCTCACAACGCCCCACCGGTTTCGGGCGTCGAAGGGCGGAGCACGCCTGTAAGCCGGATTCTGTTCCCACGAATGGGCGATGACCATCTCTCTGGGGCGCGCGTTACCGAGCGCCTCGATGCGATGTGGCTCGTTCGGACGGGCCGTCCCTAAAATCGAGCGATCTTGCTTCAGGTGGGGTTTGCCCGAGTGCGCGTCACCGCGCGACTCCGTGAGCTCTTACCTCACGATTTCACCCTTGCGTAGGCTCCAAGGAGTCCACGCGGTATGTTTCTGTGGCACTTTCCTTCGAGTTGCCCCGACAGGACGTTATCCTGCACCCTGCCCTGTGAAGCCCGGACTTTCCTCACCCTCGACCGACTGTCGTCGATGAAAGCGCGGTCATCCAGCGTACTCCGCGCCGTCAGTATACCACCGCTCGACAATCTCGGCCGCATCGACCAAGCGCGGCCCTGGGCGGCTCAGGTAGGCATTGCCGTCAAGCGCAAGGACTCGGCCGGCCCGCGTCGCCGCAAGCGATCTCCACGCCTCAATAGCCTCGAGCTCTGCGATAGCACCGTGCGTTTTGGCTACGTCGAAACCGCACGGTGCAACGATGATCGCCTCTGGGCCGGCTTGCGCGATCGCGCCCCACGCCAGGCGCTGCGAGTTCGCCCCGGGGTTGGCCAAAATGGGCGCGCCCCCGGCCAGCTCGACGAGCTCGGGAATCCAGTGGCCGGCACTCATCGGGGGATCGGTCCACTCGAGGACGAGCGTGCGCGGCCTCCTTGGCGCGCCGGCCGTCCTGGCACGCAATGCCGAAATGCGCGACTCGAGACGCGCAACGAGGCTGCGCGCCGTCGTCGAGTGACCCGTGATCTCGCCGAGTTGCACAATGTTTGCCAGCACGTCACGCACGCACGTCGGCTCGAGCGAGATAACTCTTGGGTCGGATCGCAAGCGTTTCGCAGCGGAGTCGACGATCTCGTATGAAACCGCGCACACCGCGCAGAGCTCCTGTGTAACGATCAGGTCCGGCTCGAGTCGGGCGAGCAGCGCGCTGTCGAGATGATAGAGGCTGGATCCGGCGTGAACCGCCGCTCGGACGTGGCGGTCGATTTCCGCGGACGTCGTGCCGGCGGCCATCGAAGCAGACGTAAGTGTCGGCAGTCCGAGCGCTTCGGGCGGATGATCGCATTCGTGCGTAACGCCGACGACGTCTGCGCCCGCGCCGATTCCAAAGAGAATCTCCGTCGCGCTCGGGAGCAGGCTGACGATTCTCATCCTCGGTCCTTGGGTTACTCTCCCTGTGCGAGCGAATAACCGCGCTCGCCGTCGAAGGTGTAGAGCCCCTCGGTTTTGATGACGTCGAAGCTCGCGCGGTTTGCCGCATCGAGCAACGCAACGACGTGATTGGCGGTAAAGGGCACGCCGTCGGATTCAAATCGGCACGACCAATGATCGCTCCAATACGTGTCGGGGTTGCCGTTGGGCCAAACCTTCGTGCCGCGATTGCTGATCGTCGTTAGGCGCACGCCTTCGACGCCGAACTGCTGCATCGCCGAGGCAATGACGTCGGGATTGCCGTCGGGCCGGTCGATGAAGAGATCGACTCCGGCTCGCACCTTCGACGCCGAGGCGGCCGCGGGCCGGATCGCGAGATCCATGTGCGCACCCTTCGCATATTCGACGGACTTGAGGTGGCTTGGTTTTTTGCCCAAGCGCGCGATCACCGCATCGGCGAACTCACTCGTACCGACCTTCTCGCTCGACGTGCCTTCTTTATAGATGTCGTACGTGTGCACTCCGTCTTCAATCGTTGCCAACCACGCGTTGTGCACGCGCTCCGCGACGTCGGACTGTCCGATGTGTACCAGCATCAGGATGGCGCCGTGCAGCAGGCCCGATGGGTTGGCGAGGTTCTGGCCGGCGCGACGCGGTGCGGAGCCGTGGATCGCTTCAAACATCGAGCAGTGATCGCCGATGTTCGCCGAACCGGCGAGTCCGACGGAGCCGGTGATTTGAGCGGCGACGTCCGAGAGAACGTCGCCGTAGAGATTCGGCATAACGAGGACGTCGAACGCCTCGGGCGTGTCGGCCATCTTGGCCGCTCCGATGTCGACGATCCAGTGCTCGTGTTCGATCTCGGGATACTCGGGCGCGATCTCGTTGAACGTCCGATGGAACAAGCCGTCCGTGAACTTCATAATGTTGTCCTTGGTGAAGCACGTGACTTTCTTGCGCTTATTAACGCGCGCGTACTCGAACGCATAGCGGACGATCCGCTCGCTCCCGGGGCGGGAGATCAGCTTGAGACACTGCGCCACCTGGTTGGTCTGACGGTGCTCGATGCCGCCGTAGACATCTTCCTCGTTCTCGCGGACGATGACGATGTCCATGCGGGGATGCTTGGTCGCGACGTACGGATAAAGCGAAGCGCACGGCCGAACGTTGGCGTACATCGCCAGCGTCTTACGAACGGTGACGTTGAGGCTCTTGAAGCCTCCGCCTTGCGGAGTCGTGATCGGCGCCTTGAGAAATACTTTGGTGCGGCGCAGCGACTCCCAAGAAGCGGGTTCGATGCCGTTGCTCAAGCCTTTCTTGTAAACCGTCTCACCGATCTCGATGCGCTCGAGCGCGAGCTGCGCCCCTGCCGCATCGAGGATGCGCAGCGTCGCCGTCATGATTTCGGGCCCGATACCGTCGCCGTACGCAACGGTTATGGGAGTCTTCAAATCGACACGCAGCGGAACTTTGCGTACATGTACGGATAGTTATCGAAGAACCAATTTCGCAGAGACCGGCGAATCAGCTCGCGCGCCGTCACCGGACTAGCTCCCTTCATCACATAGTGCCTGCCGTCGAAAAAGTCGGCCGAGTACTGCGGATACGATGCCATCGGCTCGAAGCCGGGAAACGGCGCGAAAGGCGTCGAGGTCCATTCCCAGCCGTTGCCAATCAAGTCGGCAACGCCCCAGCCGCTGACGCCGGCGGGGTGCGCGTCGACCGGTTCCGGATCGAAGCGTTGAAAATCGAAGTTCCCATGCTGCGGCGCCGGCGGTTCGGATCCCCAGGGGAAGGGGTGCTCGTTGCCCTGCGGCGTCCCGAAAGCCGCGCGGTGGTACTCGGCTTCGGTCGGCAATCGCGAGCGCGCCCAGCGTGCGTACGCTTCGGCCTGCCGGTGCGTCACGTAGACCGGCCAGGATTGCGGCAATGCGATCTCCTCGAAGAGCAGTCGGAGAAGCCACGCACCGTCACGCTCCGTCCAGAAGTGTGGGACGGGCCCACCGTCGGCGACGAACCGCAGCCAGTCGGCGTTGGTGACGGGATACGTCGCGATCTCGAAGGCGGGAACCTCGGCTTCCACGCGTCCGAACTCGTTATCCCAGCCGAAGGCAATTTCACCGGGTCGTGCGCCCAGTGTTGCGATTCCGCGCTCCACGGTGCGCGGATGGCTCGGCGGCGATGCATAGTCGCGGTGATCCTGTGCGACGAATCCCTTGCGGCTCGCATCGAGCTGGTGGACGATGTACAGCAGCGTTTCGTCGTGCATGGCCTCGTGTTCGAGGATCGTATAGGCCGACTGAGCTCGCACCAGCCGTGGAACCGTTGAATCTTCGATCGGGCTGAACGCAAGCGCGCGGAGAACCTGTTCGTCGCAGGCTGCGGCAAAAGCCGCGACGGCGCGCCGGTGCGGCCAATCGGTACGCTCGTGGCGCCGCGCTTCGTCGACCGTCGCGGGGTCGATCCCGCGCTCGAAGAGGCGCTCGAGAACCGGGTCGAGCGGCCCCTCCTGCAGACCCCGCTCGTTGAGCGTTAGATAACTAAACGCCGGAATGTGCCCTTCGTAAAAAGCGAACGGGTGGCGCAGGGGAATCGGGCGATCGTAGAACGCTTCGTCGTTAACCAACGCGAAGAGCGCCGTCGAACGCTTTCGATTTCTGCGGTACCAGTCGAGCAGTTTTGACCGGTCGAGTGCGGTGCTGGTTATCATAGCGTTCCGCGCTTCTCTTGTTCGCGCTCGATCGAGACGAAAAGTGCCTTGAAGTTGCCTTTCCCAAACGATAGGCTGCCCTTGCGCTGAATGATCTCGAAAAAGAGCGTCGGCCGGTCCTGCAGCGGCTTGGTGAAGATCTGAAGCATGTAGCCCATGTCGTCGCGGTCGACGAGGATGCGCAGTTCTCGCAAGGTCTCCATCGCCTCGTCGATCTTTCCAATGCGTTCTTCGAGCATGTCGTAGTACGAGTCGGGAGTATCGAGAAACTCCACGCCGTTATGCTTCAGTGCGCGGACGGTAGCGGCGATGTCGTCCGTCCGGATGGCCATGTGCTGAACCCCGGCGCCGCGGTAGAAATCCAGATACTCCTCGATTTGCGATTTTTTCTTGCCCTGCGCGGGCTCGTTGATCGGAAACTTCACGAGGTGGCGTGGATCCGTCATCACCTTCGAGCGAAGTGCCGTGTATTCGGTCGAGATGTCCTTATCGTCGAACGAGACGAGCTGCGAGAATCCAAAGACCCGGCCGTAGAAATCGCCCCAGGCGTCCATCTCGCCCCAACCGACGTTGCCGACACAATGATCGATAAACGAGAGGCCCGGCTTCTTCGCAGTCGGGAGGCTCTTGCGCGCTTCGACAAAGCCGGGCGCGAAAATGCCGGTATAGCCGTCGCGCTGGATAAACGAGTGGACGGTATCGCCATACGTCGCGATCGTCGCTCGTATGAGCCGTCCGCTGTCATCGTCGAAGGCGGTCGGCCGCTGCAGGACCCGAGCGCCGCCGCGCACGGCCATCTCGAAGGCGGCGTTCGCATCCTCGACGAGAATCGCGATGTCCTTGACGCCGTCGCCATGCAAGGCCACGTGGCGCGCGACGTCATCGTCGGGAATCAAACTAGCGGTAAGCACGAAACGGAGTTTATTCTGCGCTAAGAGATAGCTGACGCGATCTCGCACGCCCGTTTCGGGGCCCGCATAGGCGACTTGATCGAATCCGAAAGCGGACATGTAATAATGGGCCGCTTGTTTGGCGTTGCCGACGTAGAACTCGACGTAGTCCCAGTCGATTTGCGCGAGCGGATTGCTGCGCGCCTCGGTCGCTGTGCTCATGTCAACGGACTTGGCGAAGCTTCACCGGGTGCCCTGTCGAAAGCGGGGGTATGGAGACGTCGGCCGCGCTGCGCCCATCGGTGCGAAGTGCTTTCTCGAGATTGGTCGATTACGCCGGCCTCTTCCCGCCCGCGCAGCTCCCGCTCGCACAAGCGACCGCGCAATACCGCGAAGCGCGGCGCGGCCCGCATGCGTGGATGCTCGGGCGCTTCATCATCCCAGCAACGACCTTGGCATCCTCGCCGGCGGCCGGCGAAGGTCCGTTTTCCGTCATCCTGGACGGCGGCTCAGATTCGCCGGAGTGGCTCGATTCCATCAAACCGCGCATCGATTCGGTGGCAGCGCTGCGAGCGAGGGGCGTCGCAATCGAAGCAATCGAGATTCCTTTGCCTGCGGCTTTCACCGAGGATCGCGCGCCGGAGGAGCCGCTCCAAGGGCTGCGCGGGCTGCTGGAGAGCGCGAGCGTGTCCGATCTCCCGGTCTACGTCGAGTTCGCGCGCCGCGGAGCGTGGAGGGCCGTCGTCGAGCGTGGGATGCGCGCCGCCATACACGCCGGTTGCGGTGCAAAGTTGCGGTGCGGCGGACTGACGGCGGAGGCCTTTCCCAGCGTTGATGAAGTCGCGGAGTTTCTCGTTGCCGCCGCTGCGTCGCGCGTGCCGTTCAAGGCGACCGCGGGGCTGCATCATCCGGTACGTCATGTGGATGCTTCCAGCGGTTTCACGATGCACGGTTTCCTAAATATCTTGGCCGCCGCTGCCCTGGCGCCGCACGGCGATCGTCCGATGCTGCAACGGATCGTCGCAGAGGACGATCCCGCCGCATTTCATTTCGAAGATGCGGCGCTTTGCTGGAGGGATGAACGCATCGAGCTTGGTGAGTTGGAGTCGAGCCGGCGCACCGCATTCGTCGCCTATGGCAGTTGCAGCTTCTCCGAGCCCGTCGACGACTTGGAAGCGCTGGGAGTTCTCGCGACGCCATGATCGCGCCCGCAGATACGATCGACCCGCGTCTCGAGTCGTGGATTTCAGTCGCGCCTCGCAGCGACTTTCCGATCCAAAACTTGCCGTTTGGCGTCTTCGCGCGAAATGGGCGCGCCCGCATCGGCGTTGCGATCGGCGAGCAGATCCTCGATCTTTCAGAGGCGGCGGAGGCCGGCTTCTTGGACGACGCCGGCGAGCGGGAGCTGCTCCAAGCTCCGGTTCTCAATCCGCTGCTCGCCGCCGGAACCGGCACGTGGAGAGTGCTGCGCGAGCGGCTATCGGCGCTTCTACGTAGCGGCGGCGACGCCCGTTTGCGCGAGGCCAACGTCGAGCGCTTCCTCTGCCGGCAAGATGAGGCCGAAATGCGGCTGCCGATGGAGATCGGCGATTACATCGACTTTTATTCTTCGATCGAGCATGCAACCAACTTGGGACGGCTCTTCCGACCCGATTCCGAGCCGCTGCTGCCGAACTGGCGATGGCTTCCGGTCGGATACCACGGGCGCTCGAGTACCGTCG
>DATMKR010000123.1:0-2690 GCA_035571115.1 Candidatus Acidiferrum sp.
GAGCGCCATCTCGTCACCCGGCAGATTTACAAACAGAGACGCTCGGCCGCATTGGCGGAGTGGCGCGCCCTTGCGGCGTAGATCGTCATTTGAAAGAGGGCGTGTGCCCTACGAGTCGACGAACCGCCGTTACTTTGACAACGCCAGCTCGTGAGCTTTCGCGGGAACCGTCCATCCCATCATCTCCGGTTCTCGTGTCAGGCGCTCTCGCGTTCGACGACCCGGAATGAGGTCAAAATGATTTCATCGTGGCGACTTCTGCTGCCCGCCTGCAACAACTCTATGAGCCGTCGCGCCGCAAGTCTGCCAATGCCGTAACAGTCCACGTTTACGGTTGTTATTCGAGGGTGAGAGAAGGCGCCTACCTCATAATCGCCAAACCCGGCGATCGCGACCTGCTCAGGCACGTGAATGTTCCGCCGCTTGCACTCCATAAGGGCGCCAAACGCCGGCAAATCGGATACGAAAGCGACGACTTCCGTATCAGGCCACCGCTCGAGCAGGGTCACGATAGCTGGGCCTCCATGCTCTATCGAGATAGGCGGTACGCCCCAGGAGACGATACGGCCAGGAGCAAAGCCAAGTTCGTCGAGCGCGCGTATAAAGCCCTTGCGGCGCTGTTCGCCGCGAGAGTCCCTTGCCGTCGTCCCACCGACATAACCGAACCTGCGGTAGCCCTTCGCGGCAAGCCTCGCAATGAGCAGGCGCATTGCCTCCTCATTGGAGAATCCGACGACCTGATCGATCGGCTCCGGCGGAAGATCCCAAGTCTCGATAACCGGAATGCCAGCCGAACTTAGCATGCGGCGCGTATGCGGCGTGTGGACGCCCCCTGTAAGGATGACTCCTTCGGGCCTACGTCGCAGCATCGCCTCGATGAGCTTCTCTTCGTTGTCCTCCGAATAGTCGGTGTAGCCGAGCAGCAACTGCAAATCTGTCCGCCCAAGCACGTCGGTGATCCCGCGCGCAGTATCGGAAAAGTTCGAGTTATTGATCGACGGAACAAGGGCGGCAATGAAGCCGGTCTTGCGGGACGATAGGCTGCCTGCCGCCTGGTCAAGGACGTATCCAAGCTCGCTCACGGCGCGAAAGATTTTCTCTCGCGTCGGCGACGAGACCAGCGCCTCGTTTTTGAGCGCTCGTGAGACCGTCA
Source organism: Candidatus Acidiferrum sp. (assembly GCA_035571115.1). GTDB lineage: Bacteria > Vulcanimicrobiota > Vulcanimicrobiia > Vulcanimicrobiales > Vulcanimicrobiaceae > Cybelea. The sequence goes on from DATMKR010000123.1 coordinate 1,154, forward strand.
TAGCCGACACCCCAGCCTGACGCGCCACGTCGGCCATCGTCGGCGCCGGTTGCTCCGGATGACGTCTCGAACCAAAATGCGGCGGGACGTCGTGTGGATCGGCTCGCTCGTCACTCTTTCGCGTGCGTTCTGTCTTCACTCTCCCCACGCCAGCCTCACGACGTCAACCTGCCTCGCGCGCGGCGAAAGCTTCGAACAGAGAACTGGCTGGGAGCAGCAGCTTTCGCAGCTTCGCTCGTTTTGCCGCATACCCTTACCAACGTTGGTGAACGTGGGGTTTGACGTCCGTCTCATAGATCGCGCGAAGCTTCGCCATCGTCTCGGGCGAAAAAGGCGGCAGATCGGACGCGCCAGCGTTGGCTCTTGACTGCGCCGAGGTTCGCGCGCCCGGAATGACGACACTGACGGCGTCAAACATTAGAATCCACCGCAGCGCAAATTGCGCCATATCTCCGTTGGTGACTAACGGTCGAATCTTTTCGATCACTTCCAGGCCGTTCTCGTAAGGCATTCCTGAGAAGGTCTCGCCGACGTCGAAGAATTCGCCGTTGCGGTTGAAGTTGCGGTGGTCGGCCTTGTCGAACGTGGAGGTTCGCGTGAACTTGCCCGAGAGCAGGCCGCTCGCTAGGGGGACGCGCGCGAGGATTGCGACATTCTTCTTCTTCGCCAGCTCGAAAAAGAGATCGATGGGCCGCTGACGCAAGATGTTGAAAATGATCTGTACGCTCGCGACATTTGGATATTCGATCGCCTTGATCGCCTCCTCGATCTTCTCGACGCTTACCCCGTAGTTCCGGATAAGTTTTTCGTCCTGCAACCGGTCAAGCGCATCAAAAACGGATGGCTGATAATACAGATCGGTCGGAGGGCAGTGCAGCTGAACGAGGTCGAGGATGTCGACCTCGAGGTAATCGCGACTTCGCTTGACCCATTCCCGGAGGTTTTCGAGGGTGTAGCCGGACGTCGCCTGAGTCGGCAGACGTTTTCCGGCCTTGGTCGCGATGTACGGACGGGGGCCGCTGCGGCCGCGGAGGGCTTGGGCAATCAGTTTCTCCGAGCGCCCGTCTCCATAGACGTCTGCGGTGTCAATGAAAGTAACACCGAGATCGAGCGCAGTCGTTAGCGCCTCCAAGGCTTCCCGGTCTGGAATCTCCGTCCACTGTCCTCCCCCGATGCCCCACGAGCCGAAACCAACTTCGCTCACCGTGCGGCCCGTGCGGCCAAACATCCGCTGCTTCATCCGGCGTTCCTCCAGACAATCCATCTACGTGGCTAATATCGATAACATAAGTGCGGTTGGTCGAAAACCTGCGTATTTGCGCGTAGCAGACTAGGACAAAGCGCTCACGGCAACGTTGACTTGATATCGCTAACATGTAACGTGAAGAGACGCGGAAAGGAGGCGGCGACGCTTCCTCTCCGGCGCAATGATCCAACGGCGGGGAAACCAACGGCCGGGCGTCTGCCGGCCAAACCAAGCAGGGAGTGAAGACCCATGTCGAAAAAGTTTACCCGGCTTCTCACGGCGAGCGCGCTT
>DATMKR010000124.1:0-3729 GCA_035571115.1 Candidatus Acidiferrum sp.
CGTCGGCTACGATTTCGAAGACCAAGCCAACGCCCAACACGATTTTCGCGCCGGCGCGCAATACGACGTCAATACGAGCAGCATCTATCAGATCGTTCCGACAGTGCCGCAGATCGTTACCGCGGCTCCGCGCCTGAATCAATATCTGGCGTACACCAGCGACACGTGGAGCGTCACGCCAGAGTTCTCCGTTATGGGCTCCCTCCGGTACGTCGGCCAGCACGCACAGACGAGCGACAATCCGCCCGTCATCTATGGCGATGGCGCCCTCGATCCGCATCTGGCGCTCGCGTACACGTTCGCCGGACTCAACGGACTGCGGGCGACTTTCGACCACAACTCGGTCCCGCCGCTGCCGCTCGAGGTCCAGCGGACGTGTGTGCCGGCGAGTGCGTGCAGCAACGATTCCGGCGGAAAGGCCAATGGCGCGGTGCCGAGTTTTCCCCTCGCGCCCGAGACCTCCGACGACTACGCGTTCTCTTACGAACGCGGCGGTAAAACGCAGGTACGCCTCACGTACTTTGTGGAGTTAGAGCAGAACGTCATCGACGTCTTGCCGACCAACTATCGCAACGCCCTCAATGCCGGCGAAAGTCCCAACGCGATCGGCGTGCCCACCAATGCCGGACAGTTGCGCTCGCACGGAATGGAGCTGTGGGTGCACGATGGGGGTTTTACGCTCAACGCAAACTACAATCACACGCTCTCTTCGAGCATCTATCAGTTTGCGTTTAACGATCTCAACGCGCCGGCGATTCTCGCGGGGCATCTCTTCCCGGCCAACTACATTCCGAACTTCACGGCGACGGCTTCGTACCAGTTCGATTTCTTGCGCCGTCGCCTGCGCGTCGCGCCGATGCTCTCGTACGAGAGCGGCTATCCGTATGGAAACGGCACGAAGGTTTGGGAAATCGTCAACGGCAAGCCGGAGCAAGTTCCCAACGACAACTACGTCAATCCCGGGTACAACTATTACTTCCTGAAGAACCCATCGCTTCCGTACAATGTCGCGACGAACCCGTATATCGCGAATTTAGGAACGAATGAAGGCGCAGATCCCAACACGCTTCGCAGCGTGCCGCAAACGCTCGTCTCACTGCACGTGGAGGGCGATCTCTCGCCGCGCCTGACCGCGATGCTCGACGTCGTTAATCTCTTCGCCACGGCAACGCCGACGCAGCTTCAGGGCAATCCGTATCTCATCGGGCCGGCGGGGTATGCCGGCGGCAACCTGCTCTACGAGAAAGCTTACGGTGCGCAGTACTGCAAAAGGTGCCTCTACACCCTGGGCAACGGCATACCGACCAACGACGGCGAGTCGCCGGCCGTACCGTGGCAATACGGTCTTGCAGGATATGTCCCCGAAGCATATCCGATGGCCCGCACCGCCCTGATCCGTCTACGTTTCCGGCTGTGATCGTCTAGGAGCCCGTGGCTCCTAGTACAAAAGATACCTTCGCCGCAGCGAGTCGAAGCGGGCGACGTCGTCGGACCATTGGTCGAGAATCTCTGCGGGATTCTTTCCAGCCAAGAGGCTCTGTCGGATCGAGTCGGTTCCCCAGTCGCGATCTATTTGGGAAACGCTTGCGACGTCGATCGCGTGGGGAAAAAGATCGCGGACGGCGACGAGAATCTCGACGGCAGTTCGCACGGCGACAAAGCGGCGCGGATCGAAGATCATCAGCTCGACGCCCGTCAGCTCTTTGTCCTTCCAGAAGCCGACCATCGGCGCCCACGCCGCCGGCCTGAACCAAACTCCGGGCAGATTGCGCGAGTTCAAGTGCGCCGCCAGCTTCGTTCCTTCGATGCCCGGAGCTCCGGCCAGCAGGAAAGGCTTGGTGAATCCACTGCCGTTGTTGATGCCGGCGCTGTCGAGCAGTCCGGTGCCGACATAGGCAAAGGTCGTTAGCCAATCCGGAATGTTCGGCGACGTCTGCACCCACTGTAGGCCGGTGTCGGGCCAGATCATCGAGCGCTGCCAACCGTTCATTCTTATGACACGAAGCCGCGCACCGATACCGAAATGGTCGTTGAAGAGCGTGGCAAGCTCGCCGACGGTCATTCCATGGCGCATCGGAATGGGATAGAGGCCGATGAACGATTCGAAGGCAGGTTCCAGAACGGGGCCTTCGATCGTTCCGCCGATCGGATTGGGCCGGTCGAAAACCCAAAACTCTTTGTCGTATTGCTTCGCGCTCTGCATCGCATACGCCATCGTCGAGACGTAGGTGTACGCGCGTGAGCCGACGTCTTGGATGTCGAAGGCGAGCACGTCGAGTCCGTCGAGCATTGCTGCGCTGGGGTGACGGGATGCGCCATACAGACTGTACACGGGAAGGTGCGTCTCGGGATCGACATAGGAACCGACGGAGGCGCCGGCATTTCGATCGCCGCGAAAGCCGTGCTCGGGCGAATAGATCGCCTTCACGCGGATACCTCCATGACGGATGCTCGCGTCAACGATCGATTCGAGGCGTGACGTTACCGCGCTTTGATTGGCGATCAAGCCGATCGTCCGTCCGTCAAGCTCGCGCCAAGCGCGGCGTAAGAAGACCTCGTCGCCGAGCTCGATCCGCGCCGCTGGTAGCGCTTCGGCCGTTACCCGAGCCGTGCTTGCGGCAGCGAGTGCGGCGGTTCCCGCGAGAAACCGGCTACGTCGCAAAGACCGGCTCCGCCTGACGGTGCAGAATGCCGGCATCGTGCGCGCGCGAAAAAAGTGCGTGTACGGCTTCCCTGCCCTCGTGACCGAGATTGTCACTGAATCCGTTGACGTAGAGCTCGATGTGCGACTTCATCACCTGGTCGCTCATCTCAACGGCGTACTCCCGCACGAAGGGCATCACCGCGTCTTCGTTTTCGCGCGCGAAGGCGAGACTGCGGCGAATCGCCGAATTCAGCAGCTGCGCTTCGTCGTCGCCGATATCGCTGCGCACCAAGATCGCGCCGAGCGGGACGGGCAAGAGCGTCATCGTCTCCCACCATTCGCCCAAATCCGCAATCGAGATCAACCCGGCGTCCCGGTAGGTGAAGCGGGACTCGTGAATGATGAGCCCCGCGTCGACTTCACCACTCGCGACGGCGTCCACGATGCGATCGAAGCGCATCACAACGCTCTTGGGTCGCGAACCGAGCGCGAGTTGAAGCAACATAAAGGCGGTTGTGCGCTCGCCGGGAATCGCGATGCGTTTCCGCGCGAAATCGCTGAAGAGTTGCGGGGACCCCGCCGGACGCGCGACCAGTAGCGGCCCGCACCCGCGCCCCAGAGCGCCGCCCGACGGAAGAATGCGATACCGATCCATCAGAAACGGGATCGCACCGTAGCTGACCTTCGTCAGCTCGAACTGCGAGTTTGCCGCTGCGTTGTTGAGCTCTTCGATGTCGGCCAAGTGAGCGCGCACCTCGGGAGCGCCCTCGAGCAGGCCGTTGGTCAGCGCGCCGAAGATGTAGGTATCATTCGGGCACGGTGAATAGGCGAGCGTATATGCTGCGTTCACGCGTCGTTTACAGGTTGTGAAAGAATCGGCAGTTTTACCAAGTGATGACGATCAGTCCGTTGCCCCGGCGCGCGCCGGCCGTCATCTGCACGTGCGTCGCGCTGCTCTCGGCGAAGGCCGAGCCGCCGCCCCCGCCGCCGCCGGCGCCTAAATAGCCGCTGCCTTTGCTCTCGTATCCGCCGCCGCCCCCGCCGCCACCACCGTAATAACCGCCCCCGCCGCCGCCGCCAGACTC
>DATMKR010000125.1:0-16761 GCA_035571115.1 Candidatus Acidiferrum sp.
TCGCGGGAAACGCGGTCAAGATAGACGGCGAGCCGGTACGAGATCCAAACCAACGATGGACCGCACACGAAGTCGCCGTTCTCTCAGTAGGCTCCCGCCGCTTCATCCGCGTCCTCCCACCCCCATTGTCATCCTGACCCCCGATTGTCATCCTGAGCCTGTCGAAGGATGACCCATCGACCACGCCTCCCGTATTGTCATCCCGAGCCCGGATTGTCATCCTGAGCCTGTCGAAGGATGACCCATCGACCACGCCTCTCGTATTGTCATCCTGAGCCCCGATTGTCATCCTGAGCCTGTCGAAGGATGACCCATCGACCACGCCTCTCGTATTGTCATCCCGAGCCCGGATTGTCATCCTGAGCCTGTCGAAGGATGACCCATCGACCACGCCTCTCGTTGTCATCCTGAGCTCAGCCTGCCCTGAGCCTGTCGAAGGGTCGAAGGATGACCGAGCGGTGACCGTCCACAAGACTCTGTCGACGGACAGCACTGCCGCCCGAGCCTGTTTCTTGCCAAACGCGAGATACGCGGCCAATCGTTTTCGATTAAGGCCCGTTTTTTCGCTCGGGACCAGCCCTTGAGCTGCTTCTCCCAGGAGATCGCTTCATCGATGTGGTGGAAATCGGAAGAGTGAACTAAGATCAACGGTCTGCGCGTGAACGTGTAGCAACGGCGGTCGAATCCGAAGTCATGCTGCGCGATGCGAGTCTCGAGGTTGTTCGTTACGCCGACGTAAAACGACTCGTCGGAACAGAGGAGCATGTACACATAGTACGTTTTCACTCAGCTCTTCTGCGCTGAAACGCTTCTGAGGCAAGATGCTGGAGGTCAACGCTGGGCCATCCTTCGACCCTTCGACAGCCTCAGGGCAGGGCTCAGGATGACAATGCGGCTCAGATGACAGTGGGAGGTCGCCGCTGGGTCATCCTTCGACAGGCTCAGGATGACAATCGGCGGTCAGGATGGCAATGCGGCTCAGGATGACAATCGGCGGTCAGGATGGCTAGTCTCTGTTCAACAGTTGCTGGAGTTCTTTGGATGTGAAGACGTAGCGAGTTTTGCAGTACTCGCAGGTCGCTTCGGTGAGATCGCGCTCGCGCGTTAGCGCGAGGAGCTCGTCGGCTCCCATGCCGAGCAAAACCGATTCGACCTTGGCGCGACTGCAGCGGCAGGCGAAGCGGACGTCGATCGAGCGATACGAACGAAGGTCGGCCTCGCCGGTTATTGCACGCAACAGTCCTGCGGCATCGGCGCCCTCGGCAATGAGTTGCGTCACGGGCGGCATCGTCAGCGCCCGCTGCTCCAGTGCCGAGAGTGCGCGCTCGTCGGCGCCCGGCAGAACGCGAGCGAGAATGCCCCCGGCCGCGACGATGCCGTTTGGATTTGCGAGCACGCCAAGTGCGACGACGCTGGGAGTTTGTTCGGATTGTCCGAGGTAGTGGGCAAGGTCTTCGGCGATCTCGCCCGATGCCAGCGGTACGACCCCGACATAGGGTTGGCCGGCGTCACTCGAGCGCGTGACGTGTAACGATCCCTCGCCGATCGCTCCGGCGACGTTGAACTTTCCGCGTGCATCGATGGGAAGGTCGACCCGCGCATTGCGCGCATATCCTCGCGCTCCGATGGTTTGTTCGTCGAGCAGCCAGCTATCGGCCGCCACCGTTCCGAGAGGACCGTTGCCTGCGATCTGCAGCGAAATTCGCTCGTTCCCTTTCAAGTTCGTCGCCGCAAAGAGTGCCGCCCCGGTTGTAAGGCGTCCCACCGCGGCAGTCGCGGTCGGCCACAGATCGTGCCGATCGCGAATCTCGGCGACGAGTTCGGTCGTGATTGCAGCGGCTACCGTGATTGCCGCGCCGGCGGCCGACGCCGCCACGATCGTGTCGGGCATGAGCGCCTCTGGCTCAAAGGCTCGAGGTTTTCCTTCACGAAGCCACCACGATGCGCGTTTTGGTGCTGCACGGCCCGAATCTCAACTTGCTCGGCGAACGCGACCCCGAGATCTACGGGCGGCAGACACTCGACGAGATCAACGAAACTATCGCGCGCGAAGCGTCGGCCGCCGGAGTCGAGGTGTGTTGCGAGCAGTACAACGGCGAGGGGCAGATCGTCGACGCGCTCCATGCGGCGCGCAAAGCGTATGCCGGCGTCGTGCTGAATCCGGGTGCTTACGCTCACTACTCCTATGCGATTGCCGATGCCGTCGCCGCGATCGGCATCCCCGTGGTTGAAGTACACCTGTCGAACATCGCCGCCCGTGAAACATTTCGGCGCACCAGCGTCACGGCAGCCGCTTGCCGAGGGGTCGTCAGCGGCCTCGGAGCCGCGGGCTATCGCTTGGCCCTGCGCGCGCTCATCGAAATTCTCGGCGCTTAGCTGCCGGTGCAGCGGGAGGAAGCGACCGCATCGCTACGTATACTCTCCCGAGTAGGAGATGCGACGTTGACGAAAGCCGATGTGATTGACGCCGTCGCCGTAGAAGCCGAGCTCTCCAGGCGCCGGGCCGGTGAAATACTTGATGTGATCCTCAACGAAATCAAGGGAGCGTTGCAAAAGGGCGACCGCGTCGCGCTCAATCCATTCGGAAGCTTTGTGGTTCGGGCGCGCCAAGCTCGTGAAGGGCGTAATCCGAAAACCGGCGCGAAGATAACGATCGCCGCTCGCAAGGTGCCGGTCTTTGTTGCCGGAACATCGCTCAAAGACGCCGTCGGCGGCGGCCGGTCGCGTGCGAAGAGAGAGAAAAAAAGTTAACGGGCTGTAGCGAAGCTTGGTTATCGCGCTAGTCTGGGGGACTAGAGATCGCTGGTTCGAATCCAGTCAGCCCGAGATTATCTCAACCCGCATCTGAAAGATGACTTTCGTTAAGAACGAGCGCATAGGAGCGCAACGTGCTTGATCTTGGACTAGCCATTGGCCACCACCTCATCATCTTTGCGCTCTTCGGGATCCTTGCCGCGGAGCTTGTTTTGGTCCGACGTGGAATAAGTCTCGATGTGATTACCCGGCTCGCGCGCGTCGATATCTGGTACGGCGTGCTCGCCGCCGCCATCGTAGTCGTCGGCTTTAGCCGAGCGATTTTCGCCGCGAAGGGCTGGGCGTACTATTCTCATAACGCATTTTTCTGGGCTAAAATCGGCACGTTCGTGCTGGTGGCGCTGCTATCCGTGCCGCCAACGATCCAGTACATCAAGTGGCAGCGCGCCGGTGAAACGCCAAACGGCCCGGATGTAGGTCGCGTGCAGAGATTTCTGTATGCGGAGCTCGTGCTCTTTGCATTCTTGCCAATCTTCGCCGCAACGATGGCGCGCGGCTACGGCGAATTCTAAAGCGCATGAGAATCGGCACGCTGGAAATGAAGATCGCTCGCGTCGAAGGCTTCCAAGTGCGGGTCCGGACTTCGGACGGACGCGATATTCGCTCGGACCGAGAAGGAATGCCGTCGTGGCCCTATGAGAAGGCGGCGCGCGACCGCTGGTCGGTCGCACGCTGGAAACAGGATCGCTTCATCAGCCTGTATCCTGGCTTTGGCGTCGACGTGCTCGACGGCGACGGCACCGTCGTGGAGTTCGGCCAAACATTGCTCGAGACGGTGCGCGAGAGCTATGACTGACGAATCGGAGAACTCATGAAGAAATCGTCGTATCTAATGATTGCGATGCAGCTTGGCATCGCGGTTACCTTGAGTGCCTGTGGGGGCGCTTCGAACGCCGGTCCCTTCGGAAGCCCGTCGCGAACAGGAACGGCCTCGCGAACAGGTGCTCGCCACCAAACGTATACGTATCCCATAACCCACATCGTCCTCATCGTGCAAGAGAATCGGTCGTTCAACAATCTGTTCGCGACGTTTCCGGGCGCGGACGGAACGACTACCGGGTTGGAACGCATCGGTCACGGAAAGAAGGCAAAACAGGTCCCGATTAACTTGACCGAAGTCAACCTCGCCGACCACCGGGATCTCAACCACGTCTACTCGGCCTATAAAACGGCGTACGATAACGGAAACATGGACGGCTTCAATCGCATCAAACGAGAGACGACGAAGCAAGAAGAGGGAGCGCTGCCGTACCAGTACGTCAACCCCGATCAAATCCAGCCGTACTGGACGATGGCGACCGAGTACGCACTGGCGGACCATCTCTTTCAAACGCAAGGCAGCGGAAGTTTCACCGCGCATCAGGACCTGATCCGCGGCGGCACCGAGATCGACTCGACGGAGAGCCTCATCGACGATCCGACGTCCTCGGCCGCCTGGGGCTGCACCTCGCCGCCCGGAACGAAAACTTCGCTGATCACGACGAGCCTCAAGCTTGAGGAGCGAAAGGGGCCGTTCCCATGCACGAACGCGTTCCCGTCGTCGGGCAGCTCGTACGAGACGCTCGCGGATCTCCTCGATGGCGCCAACGTTTCGTGGAAGTACTACACTCCGGCGCCGAAGAGTTTTACCACCGGCGCGCTTTGGAACGGGTTTCTCGTCATCAACTCGCTTTATACCAACAAGAGCGAGTGGAGCGAGCGCATCTCCAGCCCTCAGACCAACGTTTTAAAGGACATCGCCAACGGCAATCTGCCCGCGATGTCCTGGGTAATCCCCGACGCGCTCAACTCCGACCATCCCGGATATAAGTCCGATAAGGGCCCGTCGTGGGTCGCGAGCGTCGTCAATGCGATCGGCGCGAGCTCCTATTGGAACTCGACCGCGGTCATCGTCGTGTGGGACGATTGGGGCGGCTTCTACGATTCGGTTGCGCCGTCGCCCCTCGATACTCAAGGTGGCCCCGGTTTTCGCGTGGGCATGATCGTCGCGTCGCCGTACGTACCGCCGAACGAGATCTCGCACACGGTTTACGGTTTCGGAAGCATCATCAAGTTTATCGAACAGACCTGGAATCTCGGGAGCCTCGGAACGACCGACGCAACCTCAACGAGCATCTCGAATATGTTCGATTTCACGCAGAAGCCCCGTAGGTTCAAGACGGTTCCCGCGAAGTATTCGCGCGCGTTCTTCTTGCATCAGAAGCCATCCGGCCTCCCGGTCGATACGGAGTAACTCCTCCGCCAATGCAGTTGCGCGCCGCCGGCGTCTGGGTTGCCTTCCTCGCGATGAGCGCGGCGCTGCTCGGATGCGGCGGCGGCTTGCGCGGCACGATGCCCACGCTTCCTTCGGAAGGCGGCGCGGCGAGCGCGCCGTCGACGAAAATAAAGCACGTCATCATCGTCATCCAGGAGAATCGCAGCTTCGACAATTTCTTTGCAACGTTTCCGGGCGCGGACGGCACGACGACGGGAAACGCCGCGGCGATGCCGGGCTCGATTGCCAACAGTTGTCCGGTGTCGATCAGAAAGCCGACGACGATCCCGTTGACGAAGGTCGACCTCCTCGGTAAGGGATTCCCGTCGTCATACGGGTATCCGACGAATCAAGATCTCAATCACATCTACTCGGGCTTCCAGGTCGACCGTGATAAAGGAAAAATGGACGGCTTCGACCTCGAGTTTGGCGGCGCGCGGGGAAGCGGCACGCCGGTCTGCACCTACCCATACCAGTACGTTAATCCGCAAGATATCGCCCCGTACTGGGATATGGCAGAGCAGTACGTACTTGCAGACCACACGTTTCAAACGCAAGGCAGCGGAAGTTTTACGGCGCACCAAGATCTGATCGCCGGTGGAACGGGACTCTCGAGCAGCGAAGCACTCATCGACACGCCTTCATATTTTCCGTGGGGCTGCGACGGAAATCCGCAGCATTTGGTAACGGCCGTTATCAAACGGACCGGAAAGGTTTACGAATACGGCGGCCCATTTCCGTGCCTAACCTATTCGACGCTGCGCGACCTGCTCGACGCAAAATCTGTTTCGTGGAAGTTCTATGCGGTAAGGGTCTACCCGTACACGAACTGCCCCAAGTGCCAGGGCGCCGGAATCTGGAGCGCGTTCGACGCGATCAAAGCGGTGCGTTACAGCTCCGAATGGAAGGACAACGTTACCCGCAGTAACCTCGACATTTTCACCGACATCTCGAACAAAAAGTTGCCCTCCGTATCGTGGATCACCCCGAACGGGCCCAACTCCGATCATCCCGCCACCGGGAGCGACAAGGGCCCATCCTGGGTCGCATCGATCGTCAACGCCGTCGGCAAGAGCCCCTATTGGGATTCCACCGCCGTCGTGATTTTGTGGGACGATTGGGGCGGTTTTTACGACCACGTCGCTCCGCCGGGACCGCCCAATTGGCAGGGTGGCCCGGGGTTCCGAGTCCCGATGCTCATCGTCTCTCCCTACGTCAAACCGCACGTGGAACACACGCAGTACGAGTTCGGCAGCATTCTACACTTCATCGAAGACAACTGGAATCTCGGAACGCTTGGAAAGAACGACGCGGAATCGAGGAGCATCGGTAACGCGTTCGATTTCAACATGAAGCCGCGCGCCTTTAAGGTTATCCAAGCGAAGTATCCGAGCGTGTTTTTCTTGCGCCAGCCGCCCTCGGACTTACCGCTGGACACCGAGTGAACGTGCTTGTTCTGCGATTGCTGACGCTCGGTGTGGGCTGCGTGCTGACGGGCTGTGCGTTTGGTTCGCAATCGCTTCCCTACATGCAGAACGGTACTCCGCTGCGCTCGCTTGCCGCGACGGGCGCCGGCAAGATCGAGCACATCGTCTATATCGTCCAGGAGAATCGCAGCTTCGATAACCTTTTCCAGGGTTACCCCGGCGCGGATACGGTGAGTGAGGGAAAGAACTCAAAAGGAGAGATGATCCAATTGCAGCCGGTGAGTCTGCGGACCGTCTACAACCTCGATCACAGCGCCAAAGCAATGTTCACGGATTGCGACGGCACCGGACGCCTTCCAGGCACGAAGTGCCGGATGGACAGCTTCAACAAGGAGATCGACTACAGCAACCACGGACCGAAGAACCCTCAATACGTTTACGTGCCGCACGATGAGTCGAGGCCGTATTTCGACATGGCGCACGAGTGGGTCTTGGCCGATCGGATGTTTCAGTCCCAGCTCGACGAGAGTTTTGCCGCGCACCAATACGTCATAGCTGCTCAGGCTCACTCGAGCGTCGACCTGCCGCGAGGTGTTTGGGGCTGCGCCGGAGGGCCGAAGGATACGGTCCCCACCATAACGCGCTTACGCACGCGCGGTACGTCGCAGCAAGCCTGTTTCGACTATCAAACCCTGGGAGACGAGCTCGACCAGTCCGCTCTATCGTGGCGCTTCTACACCAGCAAGTATACGTATCCGAACAGCGGCATTTGGTCGGGATATCAGGCGGTAGAGCACATTTTCAACGGCCCGGATTGGCACGAAGATGTCATCACGCCGCAGAAAAAGTTCCTTATCGACGTTGCGGCTGGAAAGCTTGCAGCCTTTACGTGGATCACGCCGACGTGTCCGGACTCCGACCACCTCTCTTGCGGAGGCGGCTATGGGCCGTCGTGGGTTGCCTCCGTCGTCAATGCGGTGGGCAGGAGTAAGTTCTGGGACACGACGGCAATCTTCGTCCAGTGGGACGACTGGGGCGGCGTTTACGACCACGTTGCGCCACCGTACGAAGCCTTCGACAGCCTGGGCTTTCGGGTACCGTTGTTGGTCATCTCGCCGTATGCGAAGAAAGGCTACGTCTCGCACGTGCGCTACGAGACGGCCAGCATGCTGCGGTTCGCCGAAGATCTCTGGGGACTCAATCAACTCGCGGCGGCGGATAAACGCGCCACGTCACCGGCCGGCGATTGCTTCGATTTCACGCAAAAACCGCGCGCCTTTATTCCGATCGAGTCGCCGGAGGGTGAATCGTTCTTCCTCCAACAAAAGAACGACTATCGCGCCCCGGACTACGAATAGCCCGATGCCCAAAGCGGTGCAGCTCTCCGCGTACGGCGGAATCGAGCAACTAAAGCTCGTCGACCTCCCGAAGCCGGAGCCGAAGGCCGGCGAAGTGCTCGTGCGCGTCGTGGCCGCGGGCACGAATCCGGGCGAGATCTCGATTCGCGAGGGACTTCTCAAGGATATGTTTCCGATGGACTTTCCGTTCGGGCAAGGGGCAGATTTTTCGGGACGCATCGATTCCGCCGGCGCGGGCGTCACCGAGTTCGCACCCGGCGACGAGGTCCTCGGCTGGTCCGAAGAACGGTCGGCGCAAGCCGAGTACGTCGTTAGCAGTCCGTCGCGGCTCATTTCCAAGCCGCCGATGCTCGATTGGTTTCGCGCCGGAAGCCTCTTCGTCGTCGCGTCGACTGCAGTCGGCGCCGTGCGCGCCGTCGCGCTGGGGCCGGGAGATGTGGTGGCGATCAGCAATGCGGCTGGCGGCGTCGGCTCGCTCGCGGTTCAGCTGGCTCGGCGGACCGGGGCGCGCGTGATCGGCATCGCAAGCGACGCTAGCAAAAACTTCTTGTCTGCGGTCGGCGTCGAACACGTCACGTACGGCGACGGGCTCGCGGAGCGGCTACGGACACTCGCGCCGAAGGGAATCGACGCATTCGTCGACCTCTTCGGCGGCGGTTACGTCGAACTGGCGATCGCGCTCGGAGTTGCGCCCGAGCGCATCGATACGATCATCGATTTTGCTGCCGCGGAGAAACACGGTGTCAAGACCGACGCCTCGTCGGCCGCCGACAGTCGCGAGACAATTGCATTCGTCGCGAACCTCATCGCTTGGGGCGAGATCGTTATGCCGCTTGCGGCGGTCTATCCCTTGGCTCAGGTCAAAGATGCGTATGCCGAACTTGCACGGCGCAAAGCACACGGAAAGATCGTGCTCGCGGTCGACGCGCCGGTATCGCAACCGCTCCATGCGCCATAGGCGACGGCCCTACTGCCAGGCAAAGATTCGCTTCCAATCATCTTTCATGCTGATGACGTGCCACCCCCTCGCCTTGGCTTTGTCGTAGAGCGCCTGAGTAAACGCGCCGATCTTGGAATCGGGCAAACCTTGGGCAGGCCCGTAGGCGAACTCGCGGGCCGCGTCGTCGTGAAGCACGAGCAGCATGGCGGTCGCACCTCCGCCCGCTTGCGTGTACTCGAGCATTGCGGCGTCCCCTTCGGTGTTCCCGAACGCGATCTTCGGCGCACGCCCGGTGAAGAGGTAGATGTCCTCGGCCTTGCCCGAGAAGTTGTCGTTCAGCACGAGTTTTGGAGCCAACGTCATACGTCCATTCGCGTCGCTGAATTGCGTCCCGACGGCCGTGCCGATGATATCCTGGGGCGGAATTCCGTAGGTCTTTTCAGCGTAAGCTCGCACGAACGCCTGAGTGCCGCCGGTCACGATGTACGTCCGATAACCATTGGCGCGAAGGTAGCTCATCGCTTCGAGCATCGGAAGATAGACGAGATCGGTATAGCGTCGCTGCCAGCGGCGATCCTTAGCACTCGTAATCCAGGCTTTGACGGCGGCGTTAAAATCGCCCACGCTCACGCCCGTATGAGTCGCGACGATAATTTTTTCCCATGCGGTTTTTGTAAACGAGGCGATGACCGACTTGTTCGCGCCGATCACGGCGTCGAAGGGCTGGGTCGTCTTCCACTCCGGATGCTCGTGTGCCAACTCGACAATCCGGTCCAGCGAGAATAGTACTTCGGCGTAGACGGGATCGTGTTCGACCCAGGAGGTTCCGTCTTGATCGAACGTGGCGATCCGTTCACCTGCGGCGACGAAATTTGGACTTCCGGGAGTCGTCGTTGCGACGACGAGATCGATAATGGCGCGCTTCGCGGCTCCGTCGTTCCACGATGGAAGCGGATCGTTTGCCTGCCCTAGTACGATGCCGGGGCGAAAAACCGTGGCGAGCGAGGCGGCGCCCGCAGCAAGAAGCACGCTGCGCCGTGAGAGAGCACGAGGGTCGCGTCCAGTGTGCATTGGGTGCCTCCTATTGGGGTGGCGGCGCAGCGTCTTTTCGCATTTGCTCGAGAAGCAGGCCAAGGTAATCGAGTTCGCCGGCCGCCTGGTGTCGCTGATAAGCGGCGGAATCGAAGAGCCAATCGGGGAGCGTCGCCGGCAAACCGATCTCGTCGTTTTGAACGTCGAACAGGTATGAGATCGGCGGATTGTCGTAGGTCCACACGGCCCGCGTCACCACCCAGCACCCGAGCACCGAGCGGAAATAGGCGGTGATGTCGCTCGGACTCACGGGGGCTTGCGGAAACGGCCGGTACGTTCCGACGAAATGCGCTTTGAGGAGATCGTGCGTTTCAACGTCGATCCAGAGATCGCGCAGGTTATGTTTGCGGGGTTCCTCCACCGGCCGCAGCTGCAAATGATAGGCCGCGCGTCCGCCGACGTCCTCGACCGGCGGCGAAGCTTGGGAGTCGCCGCCGAACGTATACGAGGGTTTGGCGACGGCGACGACGCTCGCAATGGTCTTGAGACCGGCGATGTCGGGCTGCATCATGACCTCGCCGGTGGAAGCCGGCGCAACGTGCACCGTGGATCGCATCGTCCAAGCGAACGGGCCGAGGAACTCCGGCTCGATCGTGGCCGGAGGAAGCTTTCCGTTCGCCGGCGGCTCGCTGACGTTCTCCATTCCGTCGGAGAGCCGTACGGCGTACCGATACACTTCGACCGACGACGACTCACCGGTGTAGTAGCCCATCGGCCGTTCCCGAATGTGCCACGTCGTCGTCCATACGGCAAACGGCGGCACCGGATAGGATTGGAGCCGCCGGAAGCTTTCATCGAAAATCTGTTGGGTGCCGGTCGGTTGCGCTGGCGTCACACCGGCCGTGAGCAGCATCGCGAGCGCCGCGAGGGCCCATCTCATCAGAGCTTCATTACTCCAGGTGGGGGCCGGCGGCCCCCCGGCTCGAAGTTTGTCGCCTATGATACGCAAGAGTTTTGCCACCGCTTCGTTCGCCGCATTGGCCATGCTTTTCGGCTCGGTAGCGATGGCGCAAACGGGCACGGCGCCGGCGCCCGCCGGCAGCATGACGGCCCACTTCACAACGTTTCTTACCGACGTTCTGGCCGGACGCGTCCCCACGGACATGTCGGAGACGTTGAAATCGCAGTCGTCGACGATGCTGACGCAGGTCCGCAGCGACCTCGGGAAGTTCGGAGAGTTTCGGCGGCTACAGTACGTGCGTCAGGACACCTCGCAAGGATACCGTCAGTACCACTACGTGGCGGTCTTCGACAAGGGATCGCAACCCGTCGTCTTCGTCACCAATTCGAGCGGCCTAATCTACGGCTTTTTCCAGGACCAGCCGACGCCAAAACAGGCTGGTCCGGCGAGCAGCGCGCTCACTCAAACCTTTTCAGCATTCTTCACCGACGTGCTGGTGGGACGAGTGCCTTCGGCAAGCATGTCGGCAACGATGCGAAGTGGCCTAACGCCCTCGATGATGTCGCAGATCCGCAACTCGTTTGCATCGCTAGGCGCGTTCGTGGGGCTACGTTTCGTGAAGCACGACACGAGCCAGGGGTATCAGGGCTACCACTATAGCGCGGTGTTCCAAAACGGCTCGCAACCGATCGTCTTCGTTACCGACTCGAGCGGCACGATCGTGGGCTTTTTCCAGGACCAGGCTCAATAAGCTAAATTGTAACCTTAGTTACTTTTTATTGCGAGCCGATTTTCTCGTTCGCGTTGTCCATCAGGTAGATCTTGTCGGCGTGGGCGCCTCCCAGCGCCTTTCGATCGTAGACGACGGCGACGTACTGGCCGGCCTTCACCTTGCCCATCTGATACGTCGTTTTGCCGTTGGCCGAAAAGACTTGGTCGAACTTCGGAACGAGCAAGAAGCTCATGACCTGTTTGGTCCGAGGATCCTGCACCTTGATGTTGTTGGTCGAAACGTGAACCGTTATGCCGTAGAAGGTCCACGTCGTCGCCGCTCGAGCGGTTTGAGGCAGCGCCCAGACCAGAGCGGTCGCGAGCAACAGGGCGGTGGTTCGTACGAGGGATGATTGCGTCATGCCCCATGATGTACCCACCGGGCGGGCGGTCTATGCTTCACCGCCGAAGCCCGCGCAAGTATGGAAGCCACGCTCTTTGCCGACGGGGGCTCACGCGGCAATCCGGGCCCGGCGGCGAGTGCCGCCGTCCTGATCGACGCGTCCGGGGAGACGATCGAGGAGATCGACGCCTACCTGGGCATCGCCACGAATAACGTCGCGGAGTGGACCGCGCTGCTGCTCGGCTTACAAGCTGCAGAAAAGCGCGGAATACGCCGGCTGACGGTTCGTCTGGACTCCGAGCTGGTGGTCAAGCAACTGTTGGGCGAATATCGGGTTAAGCACGAGAGCCTCCAGCCACTCTATCAACGGGCCCGCGGGCTCTTGCGCAGCTTCGAACACGTTGACATCGCGCATGTGCGCCGCGAACAAAACGTCCTGGCCGACCGGTTAGTCAACCGTGTACTCGACCAGGAAGCCAACACGTCGACAAAGTAGGCGCCTTGATGCGCCGCTTCCCAATCGAGATCGTGATCGTCGCGCTGTGCGTAGTCATGCTGATCTTGGGTTGGCGGATCTACGGTGCGGGAGAGATGGGGCGTTTCGCGCCGGTAATCCACGCGCAAAAGGCGCCGAGCGGGCTCTACGCTGGCCTGACGATCCACTACGCCAAACCCCCGATCGACACCGAAGAGTACCGCATGTCCGATGTCGAGGGCATCTCTTCATTTCAGTACTCGATTCGCGGCTACGACGGAAGGCTGATCACCGTCAACGCGCCGCCGGCCCGCGTTTACGACGTAAGCTTTTTCTTCGGCCGGCTCGTTCAGGACGGAGTGTGGGACCTCGTCGACAAACCGTCGCTGCCCGACGCGGATGCGCACTATACGGTGTACGTCAGGCAGATCGCCGATTATCAACGAGGCCAGCGTACCGTGACGTTTACCGATCCGCAGTTCTGGGCGACGAAAGCCGGCCGACAGTACACGATCGACCTCTCGAAAGGCGTGCCGCGCGACCTGCTGCACGTGCAGAGCACGGAAGTCGCCGATCCGCGGTACGCCCAGATCATCAAGGATTTTCGTGATTTTGGCCCCGACGTTTTTCGCCACAACGTCGCCGCCGCGCAGGAACGCATTCGCGGCACGCACGGTTGACCGAGTGAAGCGGCGCTGGCTCGTGCGCGTGGCCGTGGCCCTAGTATTGCTGGGAGCGGTCGTCTACGAAGGTTATGAAGTTGTGGAGAGCCCGGGCAGCCAGCTCTTCGGCAAGACGCTGGTCAGCGGTCCGAAGAATCAGCGCGTCGTAGCGCTGACCTATGACGACGGGCCGAATCCGCCGTACACCAGCGAGCTGCTCTCGGTTCTGCGCGCGGAGGGAGTTCACGCGACGTTCTTCGTCGTGGGCCGCGCGGTTGCGGCCTACCCCGACGTCGTGCGCCGTGAAGTGCTCGACGGCAACGCCGTCGGCAATCACACTTGGAGTCACGAGCACCTGGTGCTCGACGGCCAGAGCGGCCTTCGCCGCACCCTCGAACGCACCGATCGGGCAATCTTCGAGGCGGCCGGAGTTCACACGCGGATCATGCGACCGCCCTTTGGCGGCCGCGACTGGCTGGTGCTCGGTGAGGTGCGCAAGCTGGGGTACACGCCGGTGATGTGGTCCGTTCCGCTCGCGAACGACTGGGAGTTTCCGCCGGCGCGCGTGATCGCCGCGCGCGTATTGAGTTACGTCGGGGATGGCGCCATCATCGATCTCCACGACGGCAACCGCGGGCTTCTCTGCGCGCGGATGCACGTGGCGGCGCACGAGTGCGACCGCAGTGCCGATGTCGCGGCGACGCGCTTGATCGTCGATGCGCTAAAGCGCCAAGGCTATCGGTTTGTGACGATCCCGCAGCTGTTGCGGATGCAGGTCTCTACGCATACAGCTTCCCATGCAAGCGAATGAAACCGCCGGGACGATCGTGCTGCGGATCGTGATGTGTCCAATGAACGATCGGGAGGCGTCCTGGATCGTGCACCATCTGGCCGCAGATCTCGATCGAGTCTCCGGTCCGTACCGGGCAGCGCGGGGCGATGCCGATATTATCGACGACTTCCAACCCTCCGGCGCTGCTGCGAACGTCGAATGCCTCGTGCATGCAATGCGTGCGCGAGCCGTAGAAGAAGCGTGGCGTGGAAGAAACGATCCCGGTGAAGTCGACCCACGCCGGCGATCGGCTTGCATAGGCGGAAGCCAAGTCCATCGGGGCTGCCATCACGCGCCACGGCAAGGATATCAAGGGCGAGTCTTGTCGCGGTGCTAATGATTCGAACCCAGCGCTTACGGCTCGTTCCGGTGACCGCGGCCAATGCGGGTATCCTGTGGGAGGTTTTGCAAGAGCCCGACCTTCGCGATTATCAAGATCTGCCAAACGTCAATCGCGCGCAGTTTCTGCGCGCGGTCGCCGCCCGGCCGGCACGGTTTGCTCCGGGAGTCGTTGGGCGCTTCGAATGGCTGTTGCATTTCCTTGAGGGCGAGAGCGCAGCGCTGGGCTGGGTTTCGCTGCGCGTTTCCGATAGCGATCGGTCGTCGGCAGAGATCGGCTATAGCGTCGTGCGGGCGTATCGCGATCGCGGCATCGCGAGCGAGGCGGTCGCAGCGCTGGTCGACGAGGGCTTCAAACGCGGCAGCCTACAACGGATTCGCGCCTTTTGTTTGCCGGAGAACCATTCGTCGCGCGCCGTCCTCAAGCGCAACGGTTTCGAGACCGAGGTCACGCTGCCGCGAGGCGCAACCGTGCAAGGAAAGCCCGTGGACGTGATGTCGTACACGCTCGAACGCGAAGAGTGGGTGGCCTCGCTCAGAGAGAATCGGCAGGCCACTCAATCGTAATGCCGGCGTCGTGGTAGCCGGCGTAGCGGCGTTCGTTGCGACCTTCGAGATAGGCGACTAACGGCTCGCGCACGACGCGCACCGCAATTCGCTCGCTCACCGCGTCGAGCGGAACCCACTCCACCGCAACAACATGATCCCCCTCTCCTTTTGTCACCCTGAGCCTGTCGAAGGGTGACCTATCTACCACCTCCACCAAAAACGTCGCGTTGAGGAAGTGCCGGTCGCCGTCGTAGCTCTCGCTGACGTAAGCGAGCTCGCCGGCACGAACGCGCAGGTTCGTCTCTTCGTAAAACTCGCGCACGACGGTTTCTACGAGCAGCTCTCCGGGCTGTTGGCGTCCCCCGGGCAGATTCCACAGCGGGTGCGGCTGATTGGCATAACGTGACGCGACCATCAGCAGGCGTTCGTCGCTCACCGCGATTCCGGTCGCAAGATGGATTACCGATTGGGGCACGGCGCTATAGCGTCCCTTGAATTATTTCCAGCGTCCGCGACGCCGTTCGATCCCACGAAAAAGCCGCAGCCCGTGCGAGGCCGCGGCCGCGCAGTTCGTTTGCATACGCGTGATCTCCGGTAACGCGCGCGATCGCTGCCGCGAGCGCGGCGGCGTCGCCAGGCGGAACGTACGCCGCGGCGTCGCCGCCGGCTTCGGGCAACGAGGCGGCATTCGACGCAATAACCGGCGCGCCGTAGCTCATCGCCTCGAGCACCGGCAAGCCGAAGCCTTCGTAGCGCGACGGAAAGGCGAGAACCGCGCACGCGCGATAGAGCGCCGCCAGCGTATCGTCGTCGACGTATCCCAGCTCGACCAGTCGAACGTCCGACGGCATCGTAAAGCGACCGTCGAGCCGCGTCGTTACGACCAGTGAGAGCTCCGGGCGCTCGCGTGCCAGGAGCGCCATCGCCTCGAGCAGCGTGTCGAAGCCCTTTCGCCGTTCGGCCGTTCCGACGTAGAGAACGTACCGCCCGAGTGCCGTGACGTCGAGTCTCACTCTCTTGGGCGGGCGCGGTCGAGTAGCGCCGAGCTCGATTGGAACGAGCCGCTCGGGGGAAAGCTGCAGCTCACGCGCGAGCTCGCCCTGCGCGAAGTGCGAATCGGTGATCAGGGCGCGACAGCGCTCGGCTGCCGCTCGAAAGATCCGCTGTGTCTCCGGCGCATAATCCTCGACGACGAAGTTCGACGCGTCGTGCAACGTTGCGGTCGCAGGCAGGGTGAAGTTCGTCCAGCTGCATCCGTTAAACGGAAACCAGAGCGCGTTCAAGCCGGCACGCGCGTGCCCTCGTCTCGAAACGATGCGATACTGCGCCGGTTCGACCTCGCGGAGATACCGTTCCCGTACCGTCCACGAATGCCACTCGGGCACGATCAACGTCACCTCTACTTTATCGCGCTCCCGCTCCCGCCAAACGCGCAGAATCTCGCGCAGATAGCGTCCGATTCCGCGATGATCGCCGGGAAGGTTCCATGCGTCGACGCCGAGACGAATCATCGCGCTACCGATCGAAAAAGCGCCACGTGCCGTTCGGCGCTTCGATCCCAACTGAAGAGCTTCGCTCGCTCGAGGCCGGCCACGCGCAGCCGCTGCCGAAGATCCTCGTCGTCGACGATGCGCCGTAACGAGGCGGTCCATTCGCGCGCATCGTCCGCAGGCGCATACAGCGCCGCGTCACCGCCGATCTCGGGAAGCGACCCTGCCCGCGACGCCACGACGGCCGTTCCGCACGCCATCGCTTCGAGCAACGGCATGCCGAACGTCTCGTGGTACGAGGCCAGTGTCACGGCGATGGCTCCGCGGTAACATGCGCGCAGCGTGTCGGTGCCGCCGGCCGTCAAGTCGTCGCCGAGGTTTCCGACGTGGACGACTCCCGGCAGTTCCGGCGCCCGTGGCCCGGCGACGGCAAGGAGCGGCCCGTCGAGAGCGGGCCACGCCTGCCGATAGGCCTCATATAATAGCTCGAAGTTCTTCCGCGGCTCGCCGATCG
>DATMKR010000126.1:0-5769 GCA_035571115.1 Candidatus Acidiferrum sp.
CCTTACCGAGCTCGAGGTTCAACGCCGAGACGCCGAAACAGCATTGAGTTCAGCAAGAACGTGCTCGGAGAAAGCCCAACGTTTGGAGGCCTCTTCGCCGACCCATCTTGCCGTGGAAAGCTGATTTTCCGTCCTGTCGCAAAGGTACGTAAAGCCGACGCTTTACGTACTATTGCGACAAGGGTGGCGCCTCTCCGTCACTTACATCAGCTGACCTCGACGTCACACTTTGAGCATCAGGATGATACGCTTAAAATCGAAAGTCGCCTCGCGTTAGGCCCACATTCGTTTTTAGATCGCTGACCGATTCGTCGAGCACGACCTGTGACCCCGAATACATGATTTGGCGTATCGGCCAATGCGTATCTTTTGAAAGATACAGAATCTGCTCGCTGACGTCGTGGTTCAGCGCCGGATCGGCGACCTTCAAGTCCAACCGTTCGGTTTCGACGCCTTCGATCTTGCCGCTGTCGATCTCCGAGAGCTTACCAGGGATAGTACCGTAGTCATCGACGACGCCCGGCAGCAGACTCTCGGGAATCGTGACACCACGCAGCGAGACGACCCTGGGGTCGCTCAAGCCCATCTTGACGTGGATGCCGGAAAGAATGCCCCCCAGATGACCGCTCACCTGATCACCACCAACCCACACACCGCCCGAGCCTTTGCCGTCGCCGTCGAGGATCATCGTTTTGACGTCGTGGGGCTTCATGAACCAATACTGATAGACGCGGTCCTGCGTCTGCGTTCCCCTTACTTCATGAACTCGCATGATACACGTGAAGTCTCCGATGCCGGCGAACGTTCGGTCGAAGGCCGTGATCGCGGGAGTCTCGTTGGCTGCGCCTATTGCGACGCAACTTGCGCCAACGAGCGCGATGAACACGGACAACGAACGTTTCAATCTCAGGCCTTCCCGGAGATCTCGGACAACCCGGAGGCCGGTCGCGGCTCGGCGACCGATTTATCCTGATCGGCTAACACGAAGAGTTGCTCAAACTTGACTAACTTTAGAACGCGCTTAATGTTGGCCGTCGCGCCGGTCAGGGTAATCGACTGTCCCTTGAAGCGGAGCCGCAGAGCCGCTAATAGATGCAAGAACGTCGAGTCGATGAACGTGACCTTAGTTAGATCTATGACGACCGGCCCATCTGCGCGCAAGGACCCGAAGAGGGCAGCGATTTGCTCCCTCTGGCTCCCATCATATTCGCCCTCTAGCTCGATGCGGCGAGGAGAATTGGTACGCAACTGGTCCACTTCGCCCTCTGTGAAAGATAAGATACAGGTACGCACTCAATCGTAACCCTGGCCGAGCGCTCGAGTCCTGAAACGGCGCTGGGAATGGGTTTCCATGCGAGGGCTCTCTTAGCGGCGCAAGAATTCGGAGAGTCCGACGCTGATCCGGTCGACGAGGGCACGATGATCGTCCGGGTCGTTGCCGGCCCTGCCGGTAACGATCGATTCGATTCCGTGAACCGCGCCTTCAAAGGCGATGCGAGCACGCCGAGCACCGATGCGCCTGGCGAGCGGACGCAGCGATCGCTCTCGCCAACGCATCCGCTCGGGAATCTGGCCACCCGGCCGCGCCGCCTCCCACAAGTAGCGACTCTCGGCCGCCAGCGCCGAAAGGAGCGCGACGGCCGCGCCCCGGTCGCCGTCAAACAGTTCGTGCGCGATGGCCAGGGCTTCGGCAGTGTCGCCGGCGGCGAGCGCGCTTGCGTACTTGTAAGCCTTCGGATCCCCAATCGTCAGCGTTTCGCGTGCTAACTCCGGGAGCGTGATCTTCTTGCCGGCAAGCGCGAGCTTTTCGAGGTCGTTGCGGACCGTCGTTAAGTCGGCCTCGCTTCGCGCGAGCTCGGCGACGGCGCGCGGTTCGGCGGTCGCACGTAAGCGTTCGAGCGTTTCGGTGACAAAGCGCGCACGCGTTTGTTCGTCGGCCGTCGTGTCGATGCGCAGGGCGGCACGCCCCGCTAAACTACCCAAGGATTGCGGGCGCGCGCTACGCGGCGACAGCAGATCGCTCACGACGAGCGTGTTTCCCTCGGGAACGTCCTGCGTCACGGCAAACAGCGCGCGACGCGGATCCGCGCGCAGCGTTTGTGCCTCGCTCACGACGACCACGCGCCGGTCGGCGAGGAACGGCATCGCGTGCAGGGCCTCGCGAAGGTGCGCCATATCGCCAAGGTCGTCCGCTCCGAATCGCGCGAGGTTGAGGTCGCGCACCTCGGCCGGCAGCAAACGATCGAGGAGGACGTCCACGGCGCGCTCAGCGAGAGCCCGCTCCGTCCCCTCGACGATGACGAGCTTGCCGATCGCGGGCTGCTTATCGAGAAACTCGTAGAACTTCAAGCTGGGTACGCCAGTACGCGAGGACGGAGTTCGAGATCGGGAATCGACTCGACGTACGGCGACCGGATGATGCCGCATTCGGTCACGAACGCGGTAATGAGATGTCCCGGCGTAACGTCGAACGCCGGATTGTAGACGGCTGCGCCTTCCGGAGCGACGCGAGTGCCGGCAAACGAACTCACCTCTTCGGCGCTGCGTTCTTCGATGGGGATTTGGTCGCCGCTCCCGATCGTGAAGTCGAACGTCGAGCGGGGCGCCGCAATGTAGAAGGGGATCCCGTGATGCGCCGCGAGAATCGCGAGCGCGTAGGTACCGATCTTGTTCGCAGTGTCGCCGTTGCTCGCGACGCGGTCGGCGCCCGCGATTACCAGGTCGATGCCCTTTCGCTTCATCGCGATAGCCGCTGCGGAGTCGGCCATCAACACGGTGTCCACACCGGCTTGGCTCAGCTCGAGATAGTTCAGCCGAGCGCCCTGCAAGAGCGGGCGAGTCTCACAAGCGAAGACGTGGGGCTTCTTGGCGCCCCGCTGCGCGGCGATGATGACGGCGAGTGCGGTGCCGCCGCCGGCGGTCGCAAGCGGTCCCGTGTTGCAGATCGTCACGATTCGCGCATTCTTTGGAATCAGCTCGAAGCCGTTTTCCGCAATCGCCGCATCGATGGCGATCTGTTCCTTGTGGATCGTCTGCGCTTCTTTGAGGGGGTCGTCCGCGCCGAGAACGCGGTCGACCGCCCATGCGAGATTAACCGCAGTCGGACGCGCCGCGCGTACGCGGCGGGCCGCGTCGAGAAAGCGCTCTTCATCCCCGATCGTTCTCCGAAGAAGCGCAACGCCGTACGCAGCGAAGACGCCGATGCAAGGCGCACCACGGATCGCGAGACTCTTGATTGCACCTTCGATCTCGGCGGCCGTGCGAGCGCGTTCGTAGCGCACTTCGTGCGGCAGCAAGCGTTGATCCAGATAGCGTACACCGTCGCCGTCCCATGCGACAGGGATGAATTCGTCCAAGCTAGCTCCGAAAGCCGGCGCGCGGCATCCCGACCGTGAGCGTCAACAGCGAGGCCGCCGCCAAAGCAGCGGCGTAACCTTTATCTCCGCCGTTGGGGTTGGCGCGCTCTTCCGCCTGCAAAAGCGTATCGGTCGTGAGAACGCCGAAGCCGATCGGCACGCCGCTCGTCAGTTGGACGTCCATGATGCCGCGCGCGCATTCACCCGCCACAAAGTCGAAGTGCGGCGTCTCCCCGCGAATGACGGCCCCGAGGGCGACCAGCCCGTCGAAGCGATCGGTTTCGATCAGGTTTAGGCACGCCAGCGGAAGCTCGAAACAACCGGGAACCTCAAAGAGGCTGACGTGATCGTCGCTGACGCCGCAGTCGCGCAACGCTCGCCGCGCGCCATCCACTAGAAAATCGGCGATGTCGGCATGGAAGCGCGCCGCGACGATCGCGAAGCGTCGTCCCACACAATCGGGCCTTGCCGTTTCCCGCGCGCCGTTGGCCTTCACGATGCGACGACCTCATCGAGCATATGACCCAGCTTCGAGCGCTTCGTGTCGATGTAATGTTTGTTGTGAGCCGTAGGCGTCGTCTGCAACGGCATTCGTCCTACGATCTTGAGCCCGTACCCCTCGAGCCCGAAGATTTTCTTAGGGTTGTTCGTGATCAGGCGCATCTCTTTGACGCCGAGGTCGGCGAGAACCTGGGAGCCGATCCCGTAATCGCGCTTATCGATCGGTAAACCCAGAGCGAGATTCGCTTCGACGGTATCGGCGCCGCGGTCTTGAAGTTCGTAGGCTCGCAGCTTATCGGCAAGCCCGATGCCGCGGCCCTCCTGTCGCAGATAGAGAAAGACGCCGCGCCCCTGTTGAGCGATCAGCTGCATCGCGGCATCGCGCTGGGCCGCACAATCGCAACGGATCGAGTGCAAGGCGTCACCGGTCATGCATTCCGAGTGTACGCGGACGAGAATGTCCTTGCCGTCCCCGATCTCGCCCATAACCAACGCGACGTGCGTGTTCTCGTCGATGGCGGTGCCATACGCGATGCCCCTGAAGTTTCCGAACAACGTTGGCAGATCGAACTCGGCGATTTTCCTGACGAGTTTCTCCGTGCGCATACGGTACGCGATAAGATCCTTTACGGTAATCAGTTTGAGCTCGTGCCGGTCGGCGTAAGTGCGCAGCCCCTCTAAGCGTTCCATCGTTCCGTCGTCGGCCATAATTTCGCAGATGACCCCGGCGGGGTAGAGTCCCGCGAGCCGCGCCAAGTCGACCGCCGCTTCCGTCTGTCCGGCTCGGACCAACACGCCGCCTTCACGGGCACGTAACGGAAACGTGTGCCCGGGCCGCAAGAAGTCTGCCGGCGTCGAATCCGGGTCGAGTAAACGTTTGATGGTGGCGGCGCGGTCGTGGGCCGAGATGCCCGTCGTCGTCATCCCTCGGGCCTCGACGGAGACCGTGAACGCCGTCTCATGCAGCGCCGTGTTGTCGCGCACCATTTGCGGAATGTGAAGCTCGTCGAGCCGCGCCCCCGGCAGCGGCACGCAAATCAATCCGCCGGCGTGCTTGCGCATGAAGTTGATCGCATCGGGCGTGACCATCGTCGCCGCCATCACGACGTCGCCTTCGTTCTCGCGATCCTCGTCGTCGAGAACGACGACCATCTTCCCGGCCCGAATGTCCGCGATCGCGCCCTCAATCGAGTCGAACGGGCTGCCGACCCGGCCTAACTGCTCGCCCAGTGAGGGGAAGACGTTAGCGAGGCGCTGCAGCGTGCGGTACGAGGGCTCTCGCCGCCCGGCCCGGAGCAGCGAGATCGCCGACTCCGTCAAGCCCGAGCTCTCGGCCACCTCCGCGGCCGTAAGGCGCGCCTCGTCGATCGCTGAGTTCAGAAGATCCGCAAACTGGCCCACCCCTCCAGCCTAAACGGAACTTTACAAATGTCAAGATGATATACCTGACTCGGCTTTGCCCCTTTAAGCGCGTTTGCCCATAAAAGCGGGCGTTTGCCTATAAAACGCTAAGAGCGGCGGCCAGCAGAGCTCGGCCTATCGACTAGGTTGTACGCTCACTGTGAACGCGAAGTTTAAGGCATCTCCGGTCGGGATCGTGGCGGTTGGATTCCCGCCCCCCGGATACTTGTAGACACCAACCTCGGGCCCCAAAGCCTTGGTTAATCCAAGCCTAAGCAAGACCGTATTTCCCCGTATCCAAAAGGCGCCTCCGGCCAAATGGAGGAGACCCTTAAACTTGGTCTGTTTTCCTACGATTGTGCCAGTTGATCCTGAAAACGCCACCCGGTAAACGAGCGGGTCCGAGTGCTTTCCGCTGAATCTTCCGCCCAGGACGGCCAGATATGTGCCATCCCACTGGATTGCCCGAGGGAACTTAAAACTGCCGCTTATTGAGAGATTCGTAAAGTCG
>DATMKR010000127.1:0-18319 GCA_035571115.1 Candidatus Acidiferrum sp.
CTCCCGCGTCCGTCGTTGCGGTCCGGTTCCCGGAGGGAGCGACTGCCTGCACTTGCACACCGGCAATCGGGACGCCCTTCGAGTCGGTAATCGTGCCCGCGATGTTACCCGTAACGCCTGCCAGTGCCCATGTTCCCTGGCTAAGGAACGCGACGAGTAACGAAGCGGCTATAACCGCGCGACGGAGGGTCTGTTGTGAACTCATTGTTCGTTTAACCCTCTATCATTATCGAGTTGTCAAAAGGCGAGCCGCCCCGCTTTCCCACGGGCCAGCCGGCCCCAGGAATTTCACAGAGTGACCCACTGCGCCAAGCATTTGCTCAGGATTGGGTCGGTTCCTTTAGGTACCCTTAAGGGATGGCGCCTAGCGCCGTTGACGGATTTACGCCCGGACGGCGAGGCGTTCGGCAAGCAAGCGTGGGATGTCGGATGGACGGTCGGCTACCGGCACGCCGGCGGCTTCAAACGCGGCGATCTTGCTCTGGGGCGTCCCAAAGCTTCCCGAGATAATTGCCCCGGCGTGGCCGAGGGACTTGCCCGGCGGGGCATTGCGACCTCCGACGAAGGCGACGACCGGCATCTCGGGCAGGTGCTCGGCGATGAACGCGGCGGCATCTTCTTCGTCCGAGCCGCCGATTTCGCCGCAAAGTACCAGCGCGCTGGTCTGCGGATCGTTCTTGAACTCACGCAGGCACTCGACAAACGTCGTTCCGATGATCGGGTCGCCGCCGACACCGACGCAGGTCGACTGGCCGAAGCCCTCGCGCGTCAGCAGGTCGACGACCTCGTAGGTCAGGGTTCCCGAGCGCGACATGACGCCGACATGGCCCTCTTTAAAGATGTGGCCGGGCATGATGCCGACCAGCGCCTTTCCCGGCGAGATAAGCCCGGGGCAGTTCGGGCCGATGATGCGCATCCCGGGCGTCGTACCGACCACTTTGAGCGTATCGTGCACGGGTACGCCTTCGGTGATGCAAACCGCAAACGTGATTCCCGCTTCGTAAGCCTCGTAGAGCGCGTCGGCAGCGAAAGGCGGCGGAACGAAGATGCAGGTGTGGGTCGCGCCCGTCGCTTCAACGGCCTCTTTGACCGTGTCGAAGACGGGGAGTCCGTGCGGGGTCGTCTGCCCGCCCTTGCCGGGCGTGACCCCGCCCACGAGATTCGTTCCGTACTTCACCATCCGGTCGGTATGATAGGAGCCCTCCGCACCGGTGATGCCTTGTACGATTACCCGGCTGTTCTTGTCTAAAAAGATCGACACGCCTTAGCCTCTCATCTCCGAAGCGAGTCGCACCGCTTCGCTTGCGCCTTCGTCCATCGTCTCCACCGGGGTCATGCCGGCATCGGCCAGGATGCGCCGGCCCTCTTCTTCGTTGGTTCCCGTCAAACGAATGACGAGTGGAATCTTTCGTGACGTCGTTTCGCGCATCGCTTCGACGACGCCGCGTGCGACTTCGTCTCCGCGCGTGATGCCGCCGAAGATATTGATGAAGAAGACCGTCGCGCCGGTGTTGTTCACCACGAGCTCGTAGCAGTTGCGAACCCGTTGCGCGTTCGCGCCGCCGCCGACGTCGAGAAAGTTGGCGATCTGGCCTCCGGCATTGCTGACCGCGTCCATGGTCGCCATCGCGAGCCCCGCGCCATTGGCCATCGTGCCGACGTCTCCGGGGAACCGCCGAAAGTTGCGAATCCCGACGCCGGCTTGCGCCGCAAGCGTTTCGTCCTCATCCAGCGGCAGCACCGCATGCCACTGCGCGAACTCCGGATTCTTGAACAAAGCGTCGTCGTCGAGCTCGACCTTGGCATCGGAGGCAATGACGCGGCCGTCGGTCGTCAGCGCGAGCGGATTGATCTCGACGAGCTTCGCGCCGTACCGGAAAAACAGGTCGTACAGTGCGCCCGCGATCGCCGGAAACTGCTTGCGGTATCCCGGATCGAGCTGCGCCGCAAACGCGAGCTCGCGCCCGATGAAAGGCGAGTACCCGATCGCCGTATCTACGGGAAATTTCACGATCGACTCGGGATGCCGCTCGGAAACCTCTTCGATATCCATGCCGCCGTAGCGACTAACGATGAAGACGGGCTTGCGCGCCGCGCGATCGATCGCCACCGCACAGTAAGCCTCCTTCGCGATGTCCAGCCTCTCTTCGACGAGCAGCGATTTTATCGGTTCGCCTTGCGGATTCTGGCGATTGGGGGGCATCGGCGTTGCCAAGATATCCTCGGCGACGCGGCGCCCTTGCGCGGCATCGCTCGCCATCTTGATCTTGCCGGCCTTCCCGCGGCCGCCCATGAGGACTTGCGCTTTGACGACCCATTCGCCCGGGTTCTTTTCGACGAACTGCGCCACCGCGTCGGGCGTAAACGCGTGCTCGCCGCGCGGCACGGCTATGCCGGCGCGCTTGAAAAGCTCCTTGCCCTGGTACTCCATCAAATTCATAGCGGGCCGACAGGTTCGCACCGTCGCGCTTAGGCCCTTGCTATCTCTGTCGCACTTCGTGAAAGCCGCCCGCTGGGGCGGTTCGATGGTGTCGACGAAGGAACCGATACTTCCATTCGCAACGGGTCCGATTCCCGTCCGCTCCAGCCGCCGATCCGTTGCGTGAGGCGAAATCGGTGTGATAGTGTGGGAGCGAGTATCGGTTCCGCAGTCGACACCGCGAGAGGCGTCCAAACGGATGCCTCTCGTTATTCCAGACGCCCCAAGAGCGAGCGCGCGATGATGATCTGCTGGATCTCCGATGTGCCTTCGTAGATCTCGGTGATCTTTGCGTCGCGGTAATGACGCTCGACCGCGAACTCGGTCGTGTATCCATACCCGCCGTGAATTTGCAGGGCTTCGGCGGCGTGCCGGCGCGCAGCCGTCGAGGCAAAGAGCTTCGCCTTGCTCGCGGGAATTGCAAAGGGCTCGCCCGCGTCGGCAAGGGCCGCGGCGCGATAGGTGAGCATCCGCGCCGCATCGAGATCCATCGCCATCTGCGCAATTTTGAACGAGACGCCCTCGAACGCCCCAATAGGCTTTCCGAACGCGACGCGCTCCTTCGCAAACTTTACCGACTCGTCGAGGCAGGCGGCGAGAATTCCAATCGCCTGCGCCGCAATGCCGATGCGACCGGCGGTTAACGCCGTCATCGCGTTGCCGAAACCCGCACCTTCTTCACCGAGCAGCGCTTCGCGACCGACGCGCACGTCATCGAAGGCCAAATCGCAGGTGTTGCTGGTGTGGATTCCCAGTTTTTCGGTCACGCGCTCGACCGTGACGCCGGGCAGGTTCGGCTCGAAAAGAAAGGCGCTGACCCCGCGAGCACCGGGGCCGCCGGTGCGAAACATTCCCATGATGACGCCGGCATAGCTGCCGGTGCTGCACCACTGCTTTCGGCCGCGCAGCGTATAGCCGTCGCCGGAGGGCTTTGCAGTAGCGCGCAGGGCTACCGCGTCAGACCCGGCATCCGATTCGGTCAAGGCGAATCCAGCCAGGACGTCGCGGCTTGCCAGAAGAGGCAGCCAGCGCTCCTTCTGATCCTTCGTTCCGAGCTTTAGAATCGCCGAACAGATCATCGAATGAACCGAAACGGTCACCGCCGTTCCCGCATCGACTCGCGCGAGCTCCTCGATCGCGAGCGCGTATGAAAGATAGTCCGCTTCCGCGCCGCCGTACTCTTCGGGCACGAGGATTCCCATGATGCCCGCGCGGGCCAACTTGCCATAGAGTTCGCGCGGAAAAACGTGGTCGCGGTCCCACTGCGCGACGAACGGCGCGATCTCGCGTTGCGCGATCTCCGCCGCCAGCGCGCCGATCTGCCGCTGATCCGCGCTTAACTCAAACTGCGAGATGCGACGCTACTCCACACGCACGAGAAGGGCATCACCCTGGCCGCCGCCGGAGCAAATCGTTGCCACGCCGTAGCCGCCGCCACGTTTGCGCAGCTGGTTGATCAGCGTCGTCACGATGCGAGCTCCCGACGCGCCGATGGGGTGTCCCATGGCGACCGCGCCGCCGTACTGGTTGATGAAGCCGTCCTCGAGCCCCAGACGGCGGCCCGACGTAATCGCAACGGCCGAGAAGGCTTCATTGATCTCCCACACGTGGATGTCGTTCGTACTCAAACCGGTGCGGTCGAGAAGCTTGCGTGCCGCCATCGCGGGCGTCAAGCTAATGTAGGGCGAATCCCAGGCGACCGTCGCGTGCTCCACGATCGTCGCCAGCGCTTTGTAGCCACGCTCCTGCGCGTAGCCGGCGTCGGCGAGAATCAACGCCGCCGCGCCGTCGTTGACGCCGGGCGCGTTTCCGGCGGTCACGGTACCGTTGTGTTCCAGAGGCTTGAGCTTCGCCAACGCCTCAATACTTGCGTCGGCCCGTACCGCCTCGTCGCGATCGACGAGCGTGTGTGGATGCTCGCCCGTGACGAACGGCGCGAACGACGCATAATCCAACGTGAACTCTTCCGAAGGCTCGTGATCCCAGACCGACGCCGAGCCGCCCACCGCGACCGGCACCCGCACCTTCCCTTGACGCGGGAGACGCTCGACGACGACTTTATCCTTCGCTTTGCTCGCGACTTTCACGGCGACGATCTCGTCGGCAAAATGTCCGGCCGCGTGCGCCGCGGCGGCGCGCCGATGGCTCTCCATCGAGAAGATATCCTGCTCTTCGCGCGTGAGACCTAACTCGTTGGCGACTTTGCTGCCCTGAGTTGCCATCGTCATCGGAAAATATTGATCCCAGAGTCCGTCGAAAATCATTGCATCGACGACCGTGCCGTCACCGAAGCGATAGCCCCAGCGCGCATCGCGCAGCAGATACGGCGCGTTGGACATCGACTCCATGCCGCCGGCCGCGACGACCGAGTTGGCTTCCGCGTTAATCGAGCGCATCGCGTTGACGACCGAAAGCAATCCCGACGCGCATACCTTGTTGACGGTATCGGCAGTCACGGTCTTGGCGAGTCCCGACTTAAAGAGCACCTGACGCGCCGGATTCTGCCCCACGCCGGCTTGCAGCACTTCACCGAACGTCACGTGCTCGATCTCGGTTGGATCGATCTTTGAACGCTCGATCGCGGCGGTAAGGGCGACGGCGCCAAGCGTCGTCGCGGAGAGCGGAGCGAGCGCTCCCCCGAGTTTGCCGAAGGGCGTGCGTGCCATTCCGAGCACAACGGTCTTTGAGCTATCTAAATTCATGACTTCGCGATTCTATTCAAACCGCTAAACGCCTAGTCAGTCGCGCTCGGAGGGGGTTGCTGGCGCGATGTCGAGAGGGCTCGGCACGACGAGCCCTTCGACTCGCTTCGCTCGCTCAGGACAGGCCCCGACAGGATGGCGAGAGCGAGGAGGCCGGCAGCAGGAGCGCCGCACGGATGCGGCGCGACGAGCGTCCTCTCGACATCACGCCCAGCAACCCCCTCCGAGCGCGACTGACTAGTGCTTTACCACCACCGGACAGGTTTCGCATTCGAATTGAACGGTCACGTGCGTTACGCCGAAGTGCTCGCGGGCGCAGTCGTCGATCTCGCGCAGGACGGTGGTCGCTTCGCTCAAGCGGCGGTCGTCGAGCAACACGTGCGCCGAGAGCGCGTGCGAGCCGCTGCCGATCGACCAAACGTGGAGATCGTGAATTCCGGTGACGCCGGGAATTTTTTCGATGTGCTGCGCGAGATCGGCGCTGTTCACGTCGCTGGGAACGCTTTCGAGCAGCACTTCGGTCGCATCGCGCATCAGGCGCACGACGCCGACGACGATGATGGCCGCGACGAAGAGCGAGAGCAGCGGGTCGATCCAGGCGACGTGCGTCAGCGCGATCGCAATGCCGCCGGCGATCACGGCCAACGCGCCGAGCGCGTCGCCGAAGACGTGAAAGAGCGCCGCACGGACGTTCATGTCGCGTTTGCCCGGTGCGCGCAACGAGACTCCGACGCCGGCGTTGACCGCAAGCCCGATTGCCGCAACGATCGTCATCACCGCCGCATGTGGTTCGACGGGTGCGCTAAAGCGCCGCACAGCGAAGTACACGATTCCGATCGTCGCCACGAGCAGAATCGTTCCATTGACGAGTGCGCCGAGCACCTCGATGCGTCCGTAACCAAACGTGCGGCGCGGGTCGGCCGGACGCGCCGCGCCGGCCGAGGCAAGCAACGCCAGCGCGAGCGCGACAACATCCATGCAGACGTGCACCGCATCGCCGGTCAGCGCCAAGCTCCGCGACACGGCGCCGCCCCAGAACTCGAGCACCGCCACGAGCGCCGTCGCCAAGAGCGCGAAACTCAGACGGCGGGCAACGTTGGTCGCGGCCATTACGGTGTCTTGCGGGCCTTCAACCACAAGGCGAACAGCATCGCGGCGAACGTCACGAACGTCTTGCTCTCCGCCGTGCGGACGACGTCGGCGCTCCATTGCCCTTGCGCGCCATCGATCGGCGTCGATCGCGGAATGAACGGTGGAACGCGATCGCAATAGCGCTCGAACTCTTCGCCAAACTGCGAGTGTAGAAATGCCTCTTCGTGCGGCACGATTGCGGCGTAGACCGCGCTCATCGCAGCCAGCGAGCCGCCTACGAGCAGGGCCCGCGCGATCGGGCAGTTGCGACCGGTGAAGGCGATGGCAAAGCCCGTCGCGGTAACGAAGTTTCCGATATAGAGCGGGTTTCGCACGTAAGCGTACGGGCCGGCCGTAACGAGCTTGCGCGCCGTCACTACATCGTTGCGCGTAGTCTCGCCCGAGTAGCCCACCGCCCAGCAACGAATCAGCTCGCCCGCAATCGCGATCGGCAACCCGAACGCGATGCTGCCTGCGCTCGGTTTGCCGCGCTTTACGAGCACCAATGCCGGGAGGCTCAACAGCAGGCCCCGGTTCTTAAAGACGAATGCGCGCACTATCCTTCGACTCCGCTCAGGATGACAACGTTGCGAGCGCCGCTGCATAAACGTCGCGCAGCGAGCGGTCCAGCGTAATCGTCGGCTGCCAGCCCGTCGCCTCGCGCAGCTTCTCCGAACTGCCGACGGAGAGAGGAATCTCAGTGGCGCGTATGCGTTGCGGGTCTTCGCGTACTTCCACCGGTACCCGTGCAATCGAGATGAGCTCGCGCAACACGTCGCGGATCGTCACGGCGCGACCGCTGCAGACGTTATAGACTTGCGCGCCTTCGCCGCGGCGCGCGAGCGCCAGATAGGCCTCGACGACGTCGCGAACGTCCAAGAAGTCGCGAGCCGAGCTGAGGCTGCCCACGTACATCTGTGGCTCGCCGCCGCCGGCGATGCGGGCCAGCTGCGTTGCCAAAGAGGCAACGACAAAACGCTCGCTTTGATTTGGTCCGATATGGTTAAAGGCTCGCGCGACCACGACGTCGAGCCCCAGGCTTCGCGCACCGGACAAAAGGAAGGCCTCGGCGGCCGCCTTGCTTGCACCGTACGGATTGGCCGGACGCAAGTCCAGGCTCTCGCGCAGCGGATACTCGCTTCGATCGCGTGCGCCGTAAACTTCAGCCGAACTGGCGAAAACGATGCGTGGGGACGGGTCGCCCCCGTACGCCCGCACCGCTTCGGCCAGCCGCGCGCTCCCGAGCGCATTGGTTTCAAAGCTTTCGATCGGCGAGCGCAGCGAATCCGGCACGAACGTTTGCGCGGCGAGGTGAAAGACGACGCTCGGGCGTGCCGCTTCCAGCGCGGCGCGCAAAGAATCCGAGTCGCCCAGATCGATCGGGAAAAAGTCGCTTCGGGCGTCGTGAGGGCCGCCGCAAGCCAAAACGTCGTCGCCTTGGCGGCGCAGCGCGGCGACGAGAAAGCGGCCGACAAATCCGCTGGCTCCAGTAACCAAGGCTCGCACGGCAAGCGCTAAGCGCCGACGCGCGCACGGAGACGAGCGATATCCGCCTCGACCATCATCGCCACGAGCCGCTCGAACTCGATGTCGGGCTTCCAACCCAGCTCGAGCGCGGCTTTGCTCGCATCGCCAACCAGCAGGTCCACTTCGGCGGGGCGGACGAACCGCGGATCGGTCGCGACATAAGGCTCGAACGAACCCAAGCCTGCGACTTCGAACGCGATCCGCACGAAGTCCCGAACGCTGTGAGTCCGTCCCGTAGCGATTACATAATCCTCCGCGCGCGGCTGCTGCAGCATCAGCCACATCGCGCGCACGTAGTCGCCGGCGTAACCCCAGTCGCGATGCGCGTCGAGGTTCCCGAGACGCAGCTCGTTTGCAAGGCCCAGTTTGATCCGCGCCACGCCGTCGGAAATCTTCCGCGTAACGAACTCCCTCCCGCGGCGCTCCGACTCGTGATTAAAGCAAATTCCGCTGCACGCAAACAGACCGTACGACTCGCGGTAATTCACCGTGATCCAGTGGCCGTAGGCTTTTGCGACGCCGTAGGGGCTGCGCGGGTAGAAGGGCGTCGTCTCGCACTGCGGCGTCTCGACCACCTTGCCGAACATCTCCGAGCTCGAGGCTTGGTAGAACCGAATCTTCGGGTCGACGTGACGAATCGCTTCGAGCACCCGCGTGACGCCGAGTGCCGTGAACTCGCCGGTCAGTACCGGCTGGGTCCACGAGGCAGGCACGAACGATTGTGCCGCGAGATTGTAAATTTCGTCCGGACGAACGTCGCTAACGATCGACGTGATCGAGCTTTGGTCGAGAAGATCGCCCGATACTATCTCGATGTCATCGACGATATGCTCGATGCGCTCGTGCACCTCGGTGCTGGTGCGCCGCGTCATACCGACGACGCGGTATCCCTTCTCGAGCAGCAGCTCCGCGAGATAGGAGCCGTCTTGGCCCGTAATTCCCGTAACGAGTGCGGTCTTGCTCACCAGTGCGGCCGGCCTTGCCGGAGGCGCTCCGCCAGCGTGACTGCGATAAACGACGCGACTTGGCTCGGCAGGGTTCCGCGGCCAAACCCGGCGTCGTAGCCGAGCTCGCCGGCCAACAGATTCGTCACGCGCGGGCCGCCGCAGATCAGCACGACGTTGTCTCGCACGTTCTCCGCCTCCAGCAGCTCGCTAAGCGCCGTGAAGTTCCTGATGTCGCTTCCTTTCTGCGTGACGGCCTGCGATGCGAGCAGTGCATCGATCCGTCGCTCCTTCGTGAAGCGCACCAACTCCTCGACGGCGACCTGACTGCCGAGGTTATGCGTTTCGAACTCGTGATAGCGTTCCAAGCCGTGATCGCCCTTATACCCCTTCATATTGAGGATCGCGTCGATGCCGACGGTGTGGGCGTCGGTGCCGATACAGGCACCGGCTACCCGGATCTTGCGGCCGACCCGCTCGTGCACCAGCGCGTCGATCTGCTCCATCGACATCGCATGGGCGCCCGCCGCAGGCGCCACGATGGCGTCAACGTCGACGGCCTGCGTCGTGGTTGCGTAGATCACGAAGAAAGAGAAGCCCGAGGCGATCGGCCGTCCTTCGACGACCTGCACGTCGCGCAACCCTAGCTTCCCGGCGAGTTGGCGTGCCGCCTCATCGGCTGCTTCGCTCCAATCGACCGGCAGCGTAAACGAGAGCTGCACCTTTCCGTCATCGCGCGTATCGCCGAAGGGCCCGACGAGCTTCGTCACCCGGGCCGGCCTAGCGCGAGACGTCGTTCTTCAAAAGGATTCCAATAGTCGGCGGCGCGTTCGAAGACACCATCGAAGCCGCGGCCGCCTTCGGGCGCCCGAGAGACGTCGGCAAAAAGCGCAGCCTCTATAGCCGCCATCAGCCCCATCGCGGCAACGCGTTCGAGCAATGCTTCGCACGAAGCGAGCACGTCGTGCGCGCGCCGTTCGATGATGCCGCCCGGGCGTAGCGCGATCTCGTCGCCGAAATGCCGGGCCGTGCTCATGATGTAGCGCGCATTCTCGAGGGAGAGCGCCCGGTCGCCCAAAAATGGCGTGTGGATCGCTTCGGTCGGCATGCCGCACAAATGGATGTTCTGACCCGTCATCACCGACGTTAGGTTGAACATCGCATCGATCAGGTGCCCTTTGAAGATGTCGCCGGTCATGTGTTTGGTCGGCGGCATATACTTCAGCGGCGCATCGGGGAATATCTCGCGCGCCAGCTGCGCCTGCGCCAGTTGATAGAGAAAGCCGTCTTCGCGGTCGGGGTCGATCTCGTAGGCGTCCCCGAGGCCGATCTGCGCGTCCGGCAGCCCGGCGCGATGTGCGAACTCTTCGTTGATGAATTGCGATGCGAGCACCGCCGGCGCTTGCTCGATCGCGTCGGCCGTCGTTAAGTAGTTATCCTCACCGGTGTTGATGATGATCCCTGCCGCAGCGTTGAGCGCGCGGCTGAAATGTTGATCGACGAAGGTCCGCTTCATGTTGATATCGCGAAAGAGAATGCCGTACATCGAGTCGTTGAGCAGCATGTCGAGCCGTTCGAACGCCGCCATCACCGCGATCTCGGGCATGCAGAGGCCGCTGGCGTAGTTCGTCAGCATCACGTAACGGCCGAGCTTCTCGCTCGCTTCATCGAGCGCCGCACGCATGATCGCGAAGTTGGCTTGGGTCGCGTAGGTGCCGCCGAAACCTTCCGTCGTGGGGCCGAACGGCACGAAATCGAGCAGCGACTGGCCGGTCGACCGAATCACCGCAATCACCTGTGCGCCGGCTTGTGCGGCGGCGACGGCGGCGACGCGATCCTCGTAGATGTTGCCGCTTGCGACGATGACGTAGAGCAACGGCGTCGGCAACTGCGGAAGATCCGCGAGCCAAGCGGCGCGCTCGTCGCGCCGGGCGGCGATCCGTTCCAGCGCACGATCGACGAACTCGGCTAACGCGCCGCGGGCCGCGGCTTCCGGAGTGGTGGCGAACTGGTCGAGCGCGCACCGGCCTGCGGCGATCTCCGCAGCCAGTGCCGCGGGCTGCAGACCCGTTTCCGCCAAGGCCTTGCCGAAGGGCAACGCCACGCCGCGAGCGCGCTCGCGAGGCGATACGGCGTCGAGAATCGCATTCGGGAGCGGAACTTCCTCCGGCGTGATCCCATCCACGCCAAGCAACCGCAACACGGCGCGTTCGACCGAAACCGTCGAATGGGCGGCGATGAAGGCTTCCACGGGCGCGACGATAGCGCCGGCAAGGTCGCGGCAGCGCTCTACGCTGCGGCGGTCGATTCGAAGGTCCACGGCGGCCTCCTATCTTACGCCAAGCGCCAGATAAGCGGCAATTCCCTCGCGCCACGACGG
This sequence comes from Candidatus Acidiferrum sp., assembly GCA_035571115.1. Taxonomy (GTDB): domain Bacteria; phylum Vulcanimicrobiota; class Vulcanimicrobiia; order Vulcanimicrobiales; family Vulcanimicrobiaceae; genus Cybelea. Next base: position 11,164 of record DATMKR010000127.1, read on the forward strand.
CATCACGATCCCGAGCTCGCCCAGCTTCGCGCTTTCGAGTGCGGAGTAGCGCGGACGAATCGCCCTAGCTTTCCGCTGGCTGGCCGCAATCGGCTCGATCGCAAGCTCGACCCGAGCTTGTCGCATCGCCTCGCAGGCGAACTCGTACCAGCTCACCGGCCCGGCGGCGGCGGCGTGATAGAGGCCGTATGCGGCGGTGTCGATCAGCTTGCGCAGGGCATCGGCGAGATCGCCGGCAAACGTCGGCGATGCAACGACGTCGGCAACCACGCGCACCGGTTCTCCGCTCTCGCCCGCAGCGAGAATCCGCTCGACAAACGTGCGGCGTCGCGACGGCGAACGCGAAGGTCCGTAGACCCCGCAGGTCCGCACGACAAACGCGCGCCCTCCGGCGGCTTCGACTAGACGTTCGCCCGCGAGTTTCGAAGCGCCGTAGAACGAAAGCGGGTTCGGCGAGTCGTTCTCCGTATACGGACTGCCCTTCGCGCCGTCGAACACGTAGTCGGTGCTCATCGTGACGAAAAGCACGTCGCGTTGGGCGGCCAGGCGCGCGGCGCGGCCGACCGAAAATGCGTTGATTTCGAGCGCCGTCTCTTGCTCGTCCTCGCAACGATCCACGTCGTGAAAAGCCGCCGCGTTTACCAGCACGTCCGGGCGCGTTGAGGTCAACGCGTCGGCAAGCCGTGCGCTGTGCTCGATCGCCATCTCGTCGTGCGACGGCGCGACGATCTCGCAATCGCTCCATCGCTGCGCGATCGCCGTTCCGAGCTGTCCCGACCCTCCCAACAAGAGAACGCGGATCACACCGTCGACCGCCGGCCGCTGGAGTTTCGCTGAAAGAGCAGTGAAACCGTAACGGCCAAGGCGGCTGCGAAGTTGCCGAGCACCATGATCTCCACGACGGTCGCAAGCGTCGGATGGAAGGTAACGATCGCGGCAAGCGTGCTCAGCGTGCAGATCAACAGCGGCACCGTAAACGCAAGGCGATGGGTGGCAATTCCATAGAACGTAAGCGAATTGGTCAATGCGAGCAGCACCATCGCCAAACCGTATTTGACCAGCAACGGCGCCGCCGCATCGAAGGCGTGTCCGACGAGCGCGTGCAGCACGTCCAGACCGAAGAAGTAAAAGATGAAGAGCCCGCAGAGAGCGACTGCAACGAGCATCGCTAAACTGCCCGCTAAAACGTCTCGAGTTCGCGCCCCGCGCGCGTGGCGGTCTGCTGCCTGCGGTAGGAGCACCGTTGGAACGAATCCGACGAGATAGAGCAACATCTTTCCGCCGAGCGACGCGGCGGAGTAGAGTCCCGCAGCGTGCTCGGGAAAATAGTGCTTCACTAAAACGACGTCGGCGGAGCCCATCAACGCGATGGCGATCGTCGCTGCAGCGGCTCCGGCTCCCGCGTTGAGGATGCGGCGCCAGTCGTAGCGCACGCGATGCGGGGGCGAGGCGGCATATCGTCGTTTTAACCGCAAAGCGAGATAGATCAGCGCACAGAGAGGCCCGACTAAGAAACCGATGACGGCGCCCCCGAGCCGCAGGCCCACGGAAATTAACGCAACGATGCCGATGACTTTTGCGATACCCTCGGCCGCATTCGAGAACCCATAACCGACGAAATCCTGCGTCCCCTGGGCGATAGCGCGAAGCGAGTTCACGAAGAGTGCCACGCCGGCAATCAATCCGACGAACGGCACCGACCAGATCGGGACGTGCAGAAAGCGCGCAAACGGAATCATTCCGGCAGTCGCCACCAGGAGGTACAGCAGGGCCAGCTTTGCAAAGCCGCGCGCGATGCTGTCGGTGAGTCCGCGGAGGTGGCCGTCGTCGTGCAGCGCCCGAAACTCCGCCGCGAGCTGTGCGACGACCGGCGCGACGAATGCGACCGGGAGCGCCGCAATCAACGCGGCATTGATTAGCGCGTACAGTCCGCCATACGCGGCGACCCCGAGCTGCCGGCTCGCAACGGCATGCGCGACGAACCCGCACACGTTGAGCACCATCCCGGTGGTGAAGACCAGAAGGCTCTGCTTCACGATGGCACTGGTGCGCAACCGCTCGAGTCCGCGCCGGAGCACGAAAGTACCCGGTGGACTCGCGCTACCGTTCATAGAACCGTCGTTCTCATGGAAGTCGAGACTTTACCTCTTGCCGGCGCTTTGATCGTGACGCCGCGCGTGCTTTCGGACGAACGAGGCTCCTTTCTGGAGCTTTTTTCGCTCGATCGGTATCGCAAATGCGGTATCGGGGACTCGTTCGTGCAGGATAACTCTTCGCTCTCGTGCCGTAACGTCTTGCGCGGACTGCACGGCGACACGCGCATGGCTAAACTCGTTTCGGTCCTGCGCGGGAGCGTTTACGACGTCATCGTGGACGTTCGGACGACGAGCCCGACCTACGGACGATGGCACGCAACGACGTTGACGGCAGCCGACGCGCGACAAATCTACGTTCCCAGCGGCTTTCTTCACGGTTTCTTAACGCTGGAAGACGGCACGGTTTTTTGGTACAAGCAGAGCGCCGCGTACGATCCGGGGCGCGAGTTTGGCGTTGCCTGGGACGATGCCGATTTAGGAATCGAGTGGCCGCTCGGTAAAAACGGCCCGATTCTCTCCCCTCGCGACGCCGCAAACCCACCCCTTCGCTCCTTGCGCGACCGTAACAAACCCGCTTCTGCCTAGGTAGAAGCCGCCAAAGGAACCGAATCGAGGGGGGATGGCATTCCGTGATCAGAGTGACGAGGCTCTGGTGCATCGAGTGCGTTCCGGGGAAAGGGAGGTCTTCGGCGTGCTCGTCGATCGTTACAAACGCGGCATAGCGAATTTCATCGGCGCAACCGTACGCAACCCGGCGGAAACGGCGGATTTGTCGCAGGAAACGTTCTTGCGCGCCTACGCGCATCTGAACACCTTCAATCCGCAGCTCGGGAAGTTCTCGACCTGGATCTATCAGATCGCGCGCAACGTGATTCGCACCTATCTGGCCAAATCGCAGCGCGTCCCCCAACTGCACGAGCTTTCGCAAGAGCAGACGCTCGAGACGGCACTTGCCGATCCGTCGCCGCAAGCGGATCCCGCCGGCGGCCTGCTGCGCAAAGAGGCCGAGCGGGAGTTGCGCGCCGCATTGGCCGAGCTCCCAGACCGCACGCGAACCGTGCTAGCACTGCGCTATTTCGATAATATGGAGTATCAGACGATTGCGAGCACGCTCGGGCTATCGCTCGGGAACGTAAAGACGCTAATCCATCGCGGAAAGATCGCGCTAACGAAAAAGATGCGCGAACGCGAGGCGCGCGCCCTCGGCGTGCCGGCTCGCGAGCCGCAGAAGGGGGCTTTACATGCGTTGCTCCTCGTGTGAGCCGATGCTGGACGATCACCTCGAAGCGACGCTGAGCCGCCGGCAGATGCGCGACGTCGCGCTCCATCTCCGCTCTTGCCCCGCCTGCAGCGCGCTATTCGAGGAGCTGCGCGTGATCGATGCCCTGCTGACCACCACGCAGCCGCGCGGACGGATTGGCTCGGATTTTACGGCGGCCGTCATCTCCGCCGCTGCGGCCGCGCCACCGCACCCCCGCAGGCGGACGGCGCTTTGGGTGCCGTTGCTGGCCTATCTTTGCGTTGCCTGGACACTCGTGGCCCTTGTGGCGCCCGACGCCCGCGGCGTTGCGGGTCTCTTCGAACGGCTCGCCGCTTCGGGAGATCGCGGCTTGGCCGCGGTCGAAGCGGGACTGCGGGCCGTCGCTCCCGAGACTGCGATCGCGGCGGCGGTCGTCACGGCCGTCTTGCTCGTCGATCTTCTTCTACTCGCCGGAATCTTCTACGGCTATCGGCGGCTGCGCCCGATCCTTCGCCTTCACCTTTCCCGCGGGTCGCGCTCGTGAGCCTTCGCCGACTCATCGTTTTTGCAATGGCGTTAGCAGCGCTGGTCGTACTCGCCCGGCCCGCGCTGGCCGCGACCCAGGCCGTTTACCACGGCGGGACCTACTTCGGCTCAGTCGTGGTCGAGCCGGGGCAAGTGGTCGACGGTGATCTCACCGTCATTTTCGGCGATGCGACCATCGAAGGCATCGTCGAAGGCAACTGCAACGTCGTTGGAGGAAGCTGCTTCACCACGCCCGGCGGCATCGTCACCGGCCAAGTGAATCAGGTCGGAGGCGCCGTTGCGCAGGCCGTCGTCCCCTGGGCGCCGCCCGACTCCGGCTACAACCCTTTCGTTCCCGATCATCGTCTGCTTTGGCGGCTTTCGTGGAACCTTCTCGCGCTGCTCGTCTTCTTGATCTTCCCAGTGCGCACGAGAATGGTCTTGGATCGGCTGGAGCGTCATCCCGGACTTAGCGTCGCCGCCGGTTTGATCGGCTGCATCGCGGTGATCCCGCTCGCAGTGCTGCTGGCGATCACGATCCTGCTCATTCCCTTGATCCTGCTCGAAATGGTCTTTCTGCTCGCGAGCGCCTTCCTCGGAACGGCGGCACTCGCGCTGTTGATCGGGCGGCGCCTTTGCGAGCTCGTCAGCCCCTCGACCACTCCTTCGCCCCTGGTTGCGTTCCTGTGCGGCATCGCCCTGATCACCGCGGCCGAGGTAGTGCCGGTCGTCGGCACTCTGGTCCTCATCCTCGTCGGTCTGATCGGCTTAGGGGCGACGATCCTCTCCTTTGCGGGGGAATCGCTGAGCGCCCCGGTCGGCGGGCCGCCGATAAGCGGACCACCGATGACCGCTGCCTAAGCTACGCTCCTATGACCACGATCTCGCGAGCCGCGAAGTTCGCCGAGCGGACGGCTCGCTTGCGAGCCTCGACGATCCGCGAGATGCTCAAAGTCACTCAGCAGCCCGACGTCATTTCCTTCGGCGGCGGTTTGCCCGCGCCCGAGCTCTTTCCGACTGAAGCGATCGCAGAAGCGGTGCGCTTGGTGATGGCGCTTCGTGGACCCGCCGCGCTCCAGTACAGCGTTACGGAAGGCATACCCGAGATGCGCCAATGGGTGGCGCAACGTTTGAGCCGCCGCGTCGGGCATACACTCGACGCCGAAACCGTGACGATCGTGAACGGCTCGCAACAGGGTCTCGACTTGATCGGGAAGATCTTTCTCGATCCGGGCGACCACGTCGTGCTCGAAAATCCCACGTATCTAGGCACGATTCAGGCCTTTGACGCCTATCAAGCCCGATATCTCACCGTCGACACCGACGAAGACGGCTTATTGCCCGAGTCGCTCGAGGGCGTGCTCGAACGCGCCGATCCGTTTCCGAAGCTGCTCTATCTCGTGCCGAACTTCCAAAATCCCACGGGCCGCACGCTTTCGGCGCGGCGCCGCGAGAGCGTCGTCCGGATCTGCGAACGCTTTGGCCTGCCGATCGTCGAAGACGATCCTTATTGCGAGCTGCGATTCGAAGGCGCCGACTTACCTGCGTTGATTTCGTATCAGACGACGGCACCGATCATCTACTTGGGGACGGGCAGCAAGATCATGGCGCCGGGCATGCGTATCGCGTGGCTCGTGATTCCCGACGAAGAGATTCGCGAAAAAATCGTGCTGGTCAAACAAGGGGCCGACCTGCATAGCGGCACCTTCGCCCAATACGTCTTCCACCAGTACGTCAGCGACGGTCCTGCCTTCGACACGCACGTTCGCGAGATCGCGCAAACGTACTCTCGGCGTCGCGACGTCATGTCTGAGGCGCTCGCCGAGTTCATGCCGGAAGGCGTTCGCTTCACGCGGCCCGCCGGCGGAATGTTTCTGTGGGTGACGGTACCGGGCGTGGATACCGCCGAGCTGCTGCGCATCTGCGCCGCAGCGAAAGTCGTCTTCGTTCCCGGCGTGAGTTTCTATCCCGGGCGAGATGTTCACGACGGCATGCGTCTCAACTTTTCCAACGCGTCGGAGAAGAATATCCGTATCGGTGTAGAACGGCTCGGCCACGCCATTACGGCGTACAACCGTTAAAAGGAGCCCGCACTCGTGGCAGTAGGTTTGGTCATCGGCATTTTTGCCGACTCGGACGCAAAAGCGATCGAAGACGCCCTTTCGGCGCAACAGATCGATCTAAGCAAAGTCAAAGTCTTCGCGGGCGACGGCGACGATTCGGAAGCTTCGACGCTGGACTTCATTGAGGTTTTCAGCGAGACCGAATCCATTACCGGGCTTTCCGACGACATGACCAGAGGCACCGGCGTCCTGGCCGACTCTGGAGGCACCGCCGTCCCCGGCGTCACCGGACCGGACCCGAGATTCAAGGCGTTCTTCCCGGAGGAAGGCGAGTCGAAGCATTATCTCGACGGTTTCCCGGTGCCCGACGATGAAGTCGAGAACTTCGACGACGCGATTGCCGACGGCCGCGCGGTCGTGGTCTACCCGGACGCCGGAGCGGACGAGCAAAAGATTGCCGCCGCATTCAAGGCCGCGGGTCTGCAGAACGTTCGATCGTACTGAAGGTCTGCAAGCCGCCATCTTCTGACCTACAGCGCCACGGGACGCCGCGCGATGCCCTATAGGGGCCCGCGCGTAATGATTACGGCGGCCGGCACGGTCACTGCGCAGTCGCTAATCAAAGCGCTGCGCGAAGACGGGCGGGCGACCTTCATCGTCGCGGGCGACATGGATCCGCTCAACGCGACGAAGGCCTTCGTCGAAGAGTTCGTGCTGCTGCCCAGAGCCGACGATGGCGCGTTCGCGCAAGAGTGTTTCGCGGCGGCGCAGCGCTTGAAGATCGATATCTTCGTTCCGCTCATCGTCGAGAGCGAGTTCCTTCCTCTCGACGCCGCGCGAGGACTTTTTGAATCCATCGGCTGCCGCCTCGTGGTGCCGCCTCGCGACATCGTCGCGCGCACCGCCGATAAACTGACGTTCGCAAAATTTCTAAACGAAATCGGCATTCCAGGCCCTACGACGCAACTCTATCGCGAGGACATCTCCGTCGAGCGGTTCCCCGTCTATCTCAAGCCGCGGCGCGGTTCGGGTTCGATCGGAACGGCGCGCGTCGACAGTGCGCACTCCCTCCACGAGACGGCGCGCGGGCGCCGCGATCTGATCGTACAAGAAGCCATCGCGGGGGCCGAGTTCACCGTCGACTGTTTCGCGGCGGAGCCGGGCCGCGTCGTTGCGGCCGTTCCGCGCGAACGGATCGCGATCAAGGCAGGCGTCTCGGTGAAGGGGCGGAC
>DATMKR010000128.1:0-39292 GCA_035571115.1 Candidatus Acidiferrum sp.
GATGAGCGATGATTCGGGACAACGACCAAACCGCTCGCCAGCGTCGGTGGGGCTCTCCGACCAGGTAGCCAAACAGGCGAGGCGAGTGCGTGAATGCGTCGGAACCCGTCGAGGCTTCGCTTCGACGGGTTTCGCTTTTAGGGAGCCTCTAATTCATCCGGTGTGCGCGCATGATGCTGAGGAGGCTCTGGACGACGAGCGGAGCCCGGATGGCCCTTCGACTTCGCTCAGGACAAGCTACTCGAGGAGGCAGGCAGCAGGAGCGTAGCCAGGATGGCGGAGCGACGAGCGGCTCCGAGCATCATGCACATCCACCGGATTACTTAGAGGTTTTCTTCGCCACTTCTGGTGGCGGCGTCGTAGACGAGCCTCGCTGCCGCCAGGTCTTCCACCGCGATGCCCACCGATTTGAAAATCGTCGTTTCGCCGGCTGCGACTCGTTTGGTTCCCGCGAATATTTCGCCGATCTCCGCGTAGATCTGCGCCCCGGAAAGAATCACGTCGCCCGACTCCTGCAGCACGGCTTCGCGCGAGTCGACGACCAGCGTGTTGCGCATCGCGTCGTCGTCGAGCTCGCGCCACGTTGGCCGGTTGGCGCCGACCGCATTGACGTGCGCACCCGCTTTGAGCCATGCGCCCTCGAGGACCGGTTCCTGCGAGCTCGTCGCGACGACGATGACGTCGGCTCCGCGCACCGCCGCCTCGGCATCCATCGCCCGTGCGCCATGCTTCCGTGCGAATCTCTCCGCGTGTTCGGGCGTGCGGCTCCAGACTCGAACCTCTTCGAACCGCGCAATGCTCGAGAGCGCGGCTAAATGCGATTGGGCCTGCACGCCGCTGCCGAGCAGCCCCAGTACTTTGCTGTTTTCGGGCATGAGGTATTTCGTAATGGCGGCCGAGACTGCGGCCGTTCGCATCTCCGTGATCAAGCGTCCGTCGATGGCAGCCAGCGGCTCGCCGTTATCGGTACGGAAGAGCAGGACGATCGCCTGATGCGTCGGAACGGCGCTCCCCTCGTTGGCGGGATAAAAGCTCACGGCTTTCAGGCCCATGACGTCGTGCGCCGCTGCGGGCATGACGCCAAAGTAGCGCTTCCCCTCCTCTATGGTAAGAACGCCACGCACCGGCGCAAGCACGTTTCCACGCGAAAAATCCGCAAGCGCGCGCTCCATCGCCGCAATGAGCTCTTCCCATCCCAGCAGCCGGCCAACTTGCTCCTCATCGAGGTAGAGCACGGCTAAAGCTTCACGTATACTTTTTCGCGATCTCGGCGGCGACCGCGGCGACGCGGGCGCGAACCGCTTCGGGACCGAGGATCTCCGCTTGCGCGCCCCAGCCAAGCACCCAGCGAACGAGCTCGTCGACGTCCGCGACCCGATATGCGATCTCGGTGGATCCGTCGGCACGGTGCTCGACGTGAAAGTCCGCGACGATCCGGGCGGCGGTCGCCGCCTTCGCGACTCGCGGCGCGAAGCTCACGCGCACTTCGGTCGTCTCTTCGTTGTGTAAGACGCCGCTAATTGAAGCTGCGGCATACGCCTCAACGTTGAAGTCGGTCGGCCGCACGAACGTTTGCGCGAGGACGCTAGGCTCGGTGACGCTGTCGACCGCGAAGGTGCGCTTTTCTTTGCGGGTATGGTCGTAGGCAACGCAATAGATGCGTCCTGCGTTGATGATGAAGCCGTACGGATCCACCTTGCGCGCGCTGCTCCGCCCTTCCTTATCGCGGTATTTGAACCGGACGCTGCGAGAAGAACGCTCGGCCGAAGAGAGCAACGCGAAGGCGCGTTCGCCGCGCTTGTCGAGGGATATTTCGGAGAGGCGAAAGGCTACCGGAGAGGCTTCGTCCACGCGTGCGCGGGCGGCGCGTCCCGAGCTTCCGACGAGCTTCTCGGCAACGTCGTCGATCGACGCCCCAATGGTTCCCCCGATGCTCGCGCCCAGCGAACGCAGTGCGACCAATCCAAAGAGCTCGCCGCTGCTAAGGTCGAGCCGTTTGAGGCTGTAGCCCTCGGCGAAGCGATAAACATTCGCGGCCCGATCGAAATAGAGTGGAAAACCGGCATTGGCTAAGATCGCGAGGTACCGGCGCAGGCTGCGCGTACTGGGACGCCGCTCGCCCTCGGCCACCCGATCTTTTAGGCTCTCAAATGAGTGTTGCCCCTGATCGATCGCATTGAGCAACCGTACCAGCAGAATGACCTTCGTTTCACCGTCGGCGCTCATTGGTCTGCCGCGGCCTGCGGCTTCGGAAAACAGCCGTCCGGCGCGGTAACGGGCGGCGCGCTCGGAACCGGTGCCGTGGCCGTTACGCCCAATCGAATCGGATAGAACGAGCCGCCGTCGGTCATCGTCTGCAGGACGACGTGAGAAGTTTGACCCGGCAATAGTTGAAACGCGGTGATCTGATACCGCGACGGAACGCGCACGCAACCAATATCCACGACGTTACCGCCGAGGAGGAAGGTTCCCCGCGCGGGGCCCGCGAGCGGTTGAACAAAAGCGTAGGCCGAGGCCGGCACCGCACTCGGATTTTCAAGCGTGAGATCGATCGTGTGAAGGACGCCGTAATCACCGTAGTCCCGGCCGTCCGCCGACGGATCGACGTTGGCCGGCGTGGGATCGGTGTCGCCGATGACGGTCGTTGCATCGGGGCCGCCGGCCGAGAAGCTTAGGCTCTCGCTGCCGAAGCCGGCGATTGAAAAGACGCCGGTGCGGTGGTGCCCGTCGCCGGGAAGCACCGGCCCGTCGAGAAGTGTGCGCGCGTCGACGCCGGGCGACACGGCTAGCACCGTAACCTCAATCGGACCGCCGGAGAGGACGCGCAGATCGGCGGTTCCGGCAACGAGCTGGCGCGCCGTCATCGGCAGGTCGGTCATCAGATACGGTAGATCGCCCGACAGATCCAAGATGACCCCTTCATGCTGCGTTTTCGTCAGCAAGAACCGTTTGCTCACCGAATCTCCGACCTGCATCACATCAATGTTCGGGCCGGCCGTTGCCTCGATCAACTGCACTGAGGTCGGATCTTCGGAGTTGCTGCGTAACGCGACGACCAGCCTTCGCGGATCGGCGAGATCGTCGTGATAGTAATAGAGGCGTGCCGGCGCTGCGAGCGAGACGCTCCCGCGAAAGAGCACGCCATCTTGCGAAACGTGCTCCGGATCGTCATCGTAAAAAAGCAGTCCCGGAAGAAACGGCGGCAAGGGCGTGTTTTGCGCGGTCACCGTCGTCGAGCCCGATTGATCGAAATACTCTCCGTTTCCGGCGATCTGGATCGGGACTACAAACACAGCCGTCCCCCCGGGCCCCAGCGGTGCCGGCGGCCGCGAGACGGTCCCTATGGTGACCTGCGCGCCGGGCATCGCCTGAGTGAGGCGCGTTACCCAATCGGTCACTTCTTGTGCCAGCCACTCGGGCTGGGCTGGGTCGCCGGTGACGGTAAGCGTCGTTTGCGGAACGATCGTCCCCGCGTTGAAGGCGACGCGAATCGCGATGTCGACGCTCGCGCCGTTGGCATCGATTACGTGGAGGACGTCGCTTCCCGTTGCCTGCGTGGCGGTGATCGTCACCGAATTTCCATTGGGATCGGCGCTGACCACAACGATCTTTCGGTCGAGTGTTAGCTGGAGCGGCGGCGTCGCGCCGGTCAGCGTCACGACTTGTTGCTGCGCCGGGTTCAGATTAACGGCATTCGTCGAGACGGTGAGCGCCGGAACGGCGGTCGGCGTTGCTTGCGCGATAACTACTGCCAGCAGCAGCGGCATCTAACGGCCCTCCACGGGAGCGCGTGACGTTTCGGCACTTCCCTTCTGCCCTCAAGCCTGCTTGACTGCGCGTCGAGCCGTGAAATTGTTAGTCCGCCTGGGGAAAGCCCTTCGCTCGGTCATTGTTCTTATCCCTGCGGTAGGCGGCACCGCCAAACGCAGAAGTTCGGCAAGCACTTCACGACCGCGCGAACTTCAACGGTCAGATCTACCAAACAAAATACGGCAATGCTCATCCCGATACGGGCGTTGCCGATTGCACTTGGACCGCCACACGACGATCTAGCCGCAATCAGCTACCATCCGCCGGCAAAGGCGTACACGCTCGTCCAAATTCATAAGGAAAGGCCACCCTCTTCCGAATAGTGACGCAGAACGAAATACTTGGATCACCTCGAGGATGTTTGTCTTTGTTACGCCCGACGAACAAACGACGACGGTTCAGGTCTCCGCAGATAATGGCACGACGTGGACCACGACCATTCGGGTTAGCGCTCTGAAGACGGCTTGAGCCACGCGCCAGGCGCTCCACCCTTCAGAGAGTAGCGGACGGGTCTCCAGAGGCATCCTCAATGGTTACGATCTGATCGCCGCCGTGAACGACTTCCCGCACGGCAGGTTCACCTTCACGAATCGGATCGGACACGATTGCATAATGTTTGTGGCCGTGGCCATGATCCTCGGAACTGCGGAGAACGCCGGCGATAATGCGACGGTCGGCCAAGGTTACTCGAACCGGCTTGCCGACGTAGGGTTGAATTTCTTGATCGGTCATAGTGGGCCAAATCGTCCTTAGACCCAGGAAGGTTGCATTTAGGCCGCAGCCGCCCAGGATGCGCCCTACGTCACGGCCGGTTCGGGCGGGCTCGCCGCCGGCGGATCAAACGACGGAATCTTCGTGTACTTCAACTTCTCCGGATCGTCGGGATCGACGTCGCCGAGGATGTGATCGCCCGAGCCGAAGACGCCTTTGAGCATCTCCTCGGCGAGCTCGTCTTCGACCATCCGCTGAATCGCACGCCGGAGCGGACGCGCGCCGAACTCCGGGTCCCAGCCCTTTTTCGCGAGCACGGATTTTGCCGCGTCGGTGACCTTGAGCTCCATCTCCTGAGCGCGAACCTCGCGAACCACCTTATTGAGCTCCAGCGTGACGATCTTTTCGATCTGCTCGCGCGTGAGTTGATGGAAGACCAGCACTTCGTCGACTCGATTGAGGAACTCCGGGCGAAACGTCTGTTTCACCTCCTCCATCACGCGATTCTTCATGCGCTCGTAGGCCTTCGCCTCATCGGAGTTCGACATTCGCTCCGGACGGAAACCGATATCGGTCGTGGTGGTCATTCCGGTCGCGCCGACGTTGCTGGTCATGATGATGACCGAGTTCTTGAAATCCACTTGGCGCCCCTGAGAATCGGTCAGGCGGCCGTCTTCGAGCACCTGTAATAGCAAGTTAAAGACGTCCGGATGCGCTTTCTCGATTTCATCGAGCAGCACCACGGAGTACGGACGCCGCCGGACCGCCTCGGTCAACTGGCCGCCCTCTTCATATCCAACGTATCCTGGAGGTGCGCCGACGAGGCGGCTCACCGAATACTTCTCCATGTACTCCGACATATCGATGCGGATCATGGACTCTTCGTCGTCGAACAAGAAGGCGGCAACGCTGCGCGCCACTTCCGTCTTGCCGACGCCCGTCGGCCCGAGGAAGATGAACGAACCGATCGGGCGAGCCGGGTTCTTGAGACCGGCACGCGAGCGACGGATCGCTCGAGTGAGAACGCTAATGGCTTCTTCCTGGCCGACCACTCGCTCGTGGAGCAGTTCGCCCATCTTGAGGAGTTTCTCGGTTTCCGCCTGCGCGAGGCGGCTGACGGGGATCTTCGTCCAAGCCGCGACGATCTCGGCGATGCTATCGGCCGTCACTTTGAGGACACGTTCGCCAGCAGCTTTGCGATCGCGCCATTCCTGCTCGAGGCTCGCTTTCTCCAAGCGCAGCTTCTCTTCACGATCTCTGATACTCGCGGCTCTGTCGAACTCTTGATTCTTGACGACCGCTTCTTTCTCGGCGATGAGTTTGCGCAGTTGCGCGTCCGCTTCGCGAATCGCCGGCGGGGGCAGCATGGCTTGCAGGCGCACGCGCGAGCTGGCTTCGTCGATTAAATCGACGGCTTTGTCGGGCAGGAAGCGATCGGTAATATACCGGTCGCTGAGCTTCGCCGCGCTCGCGAGCGCCTCATCGGTGATTTGCACTTTGTGATGGGCCTCATACCGATCGCGCAGGCCTTTGAGAATTTCGATCGTCTCCTCGACCGTGGGCTCGCCGACCATGATGGGCTGAAAACGCCGCTCCAGCGCGGAGTCTTTCTCGATGTGTTTGCGAAACTCGTTGAGCGTCGTGGCGCCGATGCATTGCAGTTCGCCGCGCGCGAGTGCCGGCTTGATGATGTTGCTGGCATCGATTGCTCCTTCGGCGGCGCCCGCGCCCACGAGCGTGTGCAGCTCGTCGATAAAGAGGATGATCTCCCCAGCGGCCCCGCGGATCTCGTCCATCACGCGTTTCATGCGCTCTTCGAACTCGCCGCGATACTTCGTGCCCGCTACGAGCCCCGCCAAGTCCAAGGTAATCACGCGCCGATCTCGCAGCGGCTCCGGTATCTCACCCTTGATGACGCGTTGTGCGAGCCCCTCGGCAATCGCCGTTTTGCCGACGCCGGGCTCGCCGATGAGCGCCGGGTTGTTCTTCGTGCGCCGCGAGAGAATTTGAATGACGCGCTCGATTTCGTTGTTGCGACCGATGACCGGATCGAGCTTGTTGTCGCGCGCCAGCTGCGTGAGATCGCGGCCGTAGGCATCGAGCGTCGGGGTCTTGCTCTTTCCTTTCGGAGCGGCCGGTTGGCCCTCGGCACCGAGCAGCGACGTCGTTTGCACGCGGACCTTCGCGGGGTCGACGCCCAAGTTGGTGAGCACGCGCGCCGCAACGCCCTCGCCCTCTCGGATCAAGCCGAGGAGCAAGTGCTCGGTCCCAATGTAGTTATGGTTGAGCTGGCGCGCCTCTTCAAAGGCAAGCTCGATGACGCGCTTGGCCCGCGGGGTGAAGACCATCTCTTGCTGAACGGTTTGCCCGCCGCGTCCGACGATCGCTTCGACCTCTTGACGAACCTTGGCCAGATTGACGCCAAGCGACTCGAGAACCTTGGCGGCCAGACTCTCGCCCTCGGAGATAATTCCAAGCAGAATATGCTCGGTTCCAATGTAGTTGTTTCCGAGACGCTGAGCTTCTTCCTGAGCGAGTACGATGCTGCGCCGCGCTCGCTCGGTGAAAGGCTCCCACATCGACATCGCTTTGCTCTTCCTCCTAACCTCTTAACGCAACCCGGCACCGCTCGGTTTCGCGACTCCTTGCCCGGTCTCCCCAAAGCGGCGCAGCTTGAACCAAAGGTTTGCCTTAGACCCTGCGGAACCTCGTAGCCATGCCAACCGCAGAGCAAGTGCGCGACGCGCTCGTCGAGGTCAAAGACCCCGAACTAAATTTGGGAATCCTCGAACTCGGCTTGGTCTACGATATCACAACTGAGGGCGAAAACGGCGAAAACGTCACCGTGATGATGACGTTAACGTCGCCGATGTGTCCGGTGGGGCCGATGTTCAAGAAGTCGGTGGAGGATCACGTGCTCGCCGTCGAGGGCGTCAAGAGCGCGAAGGTTGAGATCACCTTTATGCCGCCCTGGGACCCTGCGACGATGGCGTCGGACGATGTTAAGGCGATGCTGGGAATCTGGTAGCTTACATACTCAGCTGATATGCCGAGGCCAGATCCTTCATTGCCGTCGTCAGGATCGCATGATATTGGGCGTCGACACCTAAGCCGTACTTGGCGTCGATGTCCTTCATCACTTGCACGTGAATCGGGTGTGAGACGGCGCGGTCGAGCATGACTTCGACGTTAAACCCTTCGCCCGTCTGACCGGCCGACCAGAGTGCGGCGGCCAGAGCGCGGCCGTCATTGGGATCGGGGTCGGGCTTGCTCGGAAGCGCGATCTTCTTTTCAGTCACGATTCGCAACGAATCGTTCACGACGAAATCGAACGTCGTTAGAAACTGATTAACTTGGTCTTTACCGTACTCTTTCGTCAGCTTTGCGACCTCGGCGGCGAACAATTTGCCGGTAAGCCTCTTGAGGAGCGTCACCGTACTAAAACTGCTCGGGCCGCCCCCGGCTTCGACCATCGAGAGCGTGACGGCCAGCGCCGGCGCACCGGTGTAGACGCAGCACGAACCGGAGAATCGAGTCGACGTGTCGACGACATTGGGCAGGAGTTTTGCCGACGCGGCGGCCGGAACGATGGTTGCCAGAGCGAGCGCAAAAGCGGCAATGGCAGATCGGTTGCGCATGGGTTCCTTTCTCGAGCCTTTGCAGCTCGTTGCAAGAAGACGATTTGCCGAAAGGAACGGTTAACGAAAGAGTTTGGATTGGGGGGCGCCGCTAGAGCAGCGTGACGGCGATCGGTTTGCTTGTAGGTTGTTTGGAACCGCCGGCCGGCTCGACGCTCAACGCCACCGCGGCGATCGCGTTTGCCGACTCCGGCAAGTGGACCAAGGTTTCTCCGGAGGCGCCTGGTTTGAAGGTGACGGAGGGTGCCATCCTCTTTGAGCCCTTTGGCAACGTCCAGGCCTGGTAGACCATACCCGTCGGAGGCGCCGCGAGTGCGTGCATGGCAAGGTAGAGATTGCGGCCGCGTACCAGTACCGAGCCGTGCCCGAAGGGATAGCGTTTGGCATCCGGCGCCGTGAAGTCGGCGATCATTGCCGCTTGCTGCGCCATTGCCGATTCGTCGCGGCCGAGCCGCTCGCGCAGCGACGCGCTAAACAAACCGGCACCGACCGCGATCGCAATACAGGCTGCGGCGACGTACGCCGGCCAGCGCGAAATCGGAGCCCGCGCCGGTTGCGCGGAGCGAACTTGCTTCATCAGACGGGCTTTGAGCAGCACGCTCGGTCCTTCGGTAGCGGCGTCGGCCTCCGCAGAATAGCCGACGGCCGTCACCGCGGGACGCAAGAGCCCGTACTCGGTGCGGCACTCCTCGCAGGTTTGCAGATGCATGGCTACCTCCGCAGCCTCGCGGGGCGAAAGCGCGCCGAGCGCGTAGAGGGCGACGTTGTCGAGCATCTCGTCGTGCGACATCATGAGGCGACGACCCCGTCGAGTGCATTGCGCAACCGGCGCAGGCCGCTTCGGATGCGCGTTTTAACCGTGCCGAGCGGCAAGCCTGTCGTTTTCGCCATCTCCTGATGCGTCACGCCGCCAAAAAATCCCAGCTCGATCAGCTTGCGCTGTTCCTCAGGCAACTGCTCGATCGCCGTACGTACGGATTCGGCGTCAAGTTGCGCTATTGCGATATCTTCGAGTGCGTCTTGCGCCGGGATCACTGCAGGAAATTGATCTTCCGGCCGCGCCGCCCGGGCGCGAAGCGCGTCGAAGGCGCGATTCCGAGCGACCCGCACGATCCACGCTCCGAAGTTTCCCGAGCGAAAAAGTTCGGGGTTGCTCCAAATCTTCATGAAGACGGCTTGTGTGACGTCTTCGGCGCTTCCGGGATCGGAAAGGACGCGTAACGCCACGCCGTAGACGAGGCGATGATAACCATCGTACAAAGCTTCAAACGCGGCGGTATCACCTACCCGCACGCGATCCATGAGGCGACCTTCGTCACCCAAGCTAAACGGTTCCCAAGGGCTCCATGGATTGGATGAGGCTCAAGGCGCTCCCCGCGGGTAGATGTGCGTTGGGATACCGGCGAAGGCGGGATCGCCGCATTGCCAGAGCAAGAACGAATACTCGTCGGTGAGGAGCTGCTCGGTCTGCTCTCGCGACGCCGCCATGAACCCGTGCCCCGCGTCGTAATCGACCCGCAAGAGAATCGGACGGCCGCTGGTAGTAGCCCGGGCGAGCCTCGCAGCAAACTTCGCAAGCTGCCACGATGCGACGCGCGGATCGTTGAAGCCGGTTACGAGCAATACGGCGGGATATGCCGTTCCCGGAACGATGTGCTGGTAGGCATCCATCGCGTAGAGCGCTCGGAAGCCCGTCTCGTTGGTGACCGTACCGAACTCCGGAATGTTCGGCGGGCCGTTCGGCGTAAACTCGGCACGCAAAGCATTGCTGAGCCCCACGACGTCGAGGGCGGCCGCGAACAGATGGGGCTGCGTCGTGATGGCACGCCCAATCGTGATGCCGCCGGCGCTCGTTCCTTCGCCGGCGAGATGCGCGGGCGACGTGTATTTATGATTGACGAGCCAGCGGCCGCAGGCGACGAAGTCTTGCCACGTATGGGGTTTGGTCGAGATCATTCCGGCTCGATGCCACGCTTCGCCGTACCAGCCGCCTCCGCGCGGATGACAAACGGCGAAGACGCCGCCGCGCTCGAGCCACGCGATGCGCGTCGAACTGAACGTTGGAGTGAGCTCGATGCCGTAGGCGCCATAACCTTGCAAATACGCCGGGTGCGATCCGTCCAGTATCAAGCCCTTACGGTAGACGACCGAGAGCGGAACCATCGTGCCGTCGGCGCTGCGCGCCGACACTTCCGACGATGTATAGGGCGATGTATCGACGTTCGCGAGTGGTTTGAGGTGCGTGTCGGTCACCGCGCCGTTGGCATCCGCGGCATAGTAAAGCTGCGAGTGCGTCCAGCCCGTCAAACCGAAGACGACGCCCGGTTCGCGCGGATCGGTCGCAATCGCGGTGACTGAACCTTCGTATGGCAGCGAAACGTTCGTTAGTTCTCCGGGCTTACCGTCGCCGGCGATCCCCACTCGGGTAATCTTCCCAAATCCACCCTCTCGCGACAAAACGTAGAGTCCATCGGCCGCGACGCCCAAATCTTCGAGAACGTCCTTTCCGGCTGGGATGACGGTCTGTGCCGTCGCCAGGCTGGGCGCGTCGAGCGATGTCGTTACGAGCTTGAATGCCGGCGCGTTCTTATGCGTAAGAAGGTAGATCGTCGAACCCTTGAAGTCGAGATTGACGACGTCGTCGGCGACCGTCGCAACGGGGGTCCACGCGACATTTGAATCGAGAACGGTCGCGCGGGTCGCATAGACCGTCCGCTCGTTGGCAACCCCATGCACGACCATCCCCACCGTATACGGCGAGACCGGCGACCGCAGCACGATCGGAAAGTCCGTCAGACCGAACGGAACCTTTGGATTCACGTCATATCCGAAGACCGCGACGTCGCGGTCCGGATCGCGTCCCAACACGTGTAAGTACGCGACCGCGCGTTTCTCTTTATCGGTTAGGGGCTCGCCGGGAAGAAGCTTCGGAAAGCGCACGTAGTAGAAGGAGTTTCCGTCGGGCAACCAGCTCGTTACGCCGATGTAATAGGCGCGATCGATCGCGTCGGGAAGGACTTGGGTCGTCGCCGTATCGACGACATGAATCACTTCGGCTTCCGATCCGCCCTCCGAAATGCCGTACGCGACGCGTCTGCCGTCGAGCGACGGCAGGAAATAGTTGATCGTGTAATGCTTTCCGGCCGTCGCTAAGCTCTGCGGATCGACCAGGACGCGCTCGCCGCTGCCATCTACGCTGCGCACGTAGAGCTTGGGGCCGCTGTCGCCGGGGTTGAGCTTTTCGTAAAAGTAGTATGGGCCGTCTCGGGTTACGCCGGTGACCAAAACGCCGGCGTTGTCGAGCTCTTTGATGCGATCGAAGAGCCGTTCGCGCGGTTCACCGAGCCGGCCGAGCACGGCGCGCGTGTAATCGTTTTGCTCCTTGAAGAACTGCACGACGACCGGATCCTGCATGTTTTCGAAGTAGCGGTACGGGTCGGTAACGGAGGTCCCGTACTTCGATTCCGCGACCGCCCGCTGGGGCGGTATCGGTGGCGGCGTCGGAAAACCCGCTGGAATCGCGCCGGTTACGACGAGGGCGAGAATGCAGCAGCAAAATCGGAGCATCGGGCCATTATTCTGCAATGAGTGCCGAGCGCCTCGTGCTTCGTCCTTCGACAAGCTCAGGATGACATAGGATGACGTCAGGATGACATAGGATGACAAAGGGAACGATTCGTGCAAAGGTGGCAGCGTGAAGAGTCGCGCGGAGAAATACGAAGAGCTCGAAGCAAAACGCGCGGAATCGGCGATTCCGGCCGGACCCGAGGCGCTCGCGCGACAGCACGCGCGGGGTAAACGCTCCGCGCGAGAGCGCGTCGAGGCGCTGGTGGACGAAGACTCCTTCGTCGAGTTTGACCGGTTCGTCATCCATCGCGCCAACGCGTTCGGCCTCGATGAAAAGGAGTTCTTGGGCGACGGCGTCATCACGGGCCGCGCCACCATCGATGGGCGCCAGGTCTTCCTCTTTTCGCAGGATTTTTCGGTGCTGGGCGGCTCGCTCGGCGAAGCCTATGCCGAGAAGATTTGCAAGATGATGGATTTGGCGATTCGCACCGGCTCTCCAATGATCGGCATCAACGATTCGGGCGGAGCCCGCATTCAAGAGGGCGTCGTCTCTTTGGGCGGTTACGCCGAGATCTTTTGGCGCAACGTTGCAGCCAGCGGCGTCGTTCCGCAGATCAGTCTCATCGCGGGGCCCTGCGCCGGTGGCGCGGTCTATTCACCGGCGATAACCGACTTCATTATCATGACGGAAAAGATCTCACAAATGTTCATCACCGGTCCGGAGATCATTAAGACGGTCACCGGTGAGGAAGTGACGTTCGAGGAGCTGGGTGGCGCCTTGACACACGCGACGCGCAGCGGCGTGGCGCATCTCGTGGCCGAGAACGAAGAGAATCTTTTCGAGCTTACTCGCGATCTTTTTTCGTTTCTTCCGCAAAACAACGCCGAAGCTCCGCCGGAATACGCGTGCGACGACGACCCTCACCGAATGGCTCCGCAGCTCGACGAGCTCGTCCCCGACTCGCCGAACAAGCCCTACGATATGCGTGAGGTCATCGACGGCATCGTGGACTATGGAGACTTCCTCGAAATTCAAGCGCTTTTCGCGCCAAACATCATCTGCGGATTCGGGCGCATCAATGGACGAGCCGTGGGAATCGTAGGCAATCAGCCTAACGTCCTTGCCGGCGTCCTCGATACCCGTTCTTCGGTCAAGGCCGCTCGATTCGTGCGCTTCTGCGATGCCTTCAATATTCCGTTGATCACCTTCGTCGACGTCCCCGGCTTTCTTCCCGGCACGGATCAGGAGTACGGCGGTATCATTCTCCACGGCGCCAAGCTGTTGTACGCGTTTGCCGAAGCGACGGTGCCCAAAATCACGGTAATCACCCGCAAGGCGTACGGCGGTGCGTACGACGTGATGGCGAGCAAACACATTCGCGCCGACGTGAACCTCGCATGGCCGACCGCGGAGATCGCCGTGATGGGCGCGGAGAGCGCCGTCAAGACGATCTTCCGCCGCGAGATCGCAGCTGCTCCCGACAAAGAGGCGAAGATGGCCGAGCTCATCGGCGAGTACGACGAACGCTTTGCGCACCCATACATTGCCGCCGCGCGTGGCTACGTCGACGACGTCATCGAGGCTCGCAAAACGCGCAGCGCCATCGCCACCGCATTGGAAATGCTGCGCGACAAGCGGAGCGAGACGCCACAGCGCAAACACGGCAACATTCCGCTGTAGGATGACGGCGCGCTAAAAGACTCCCGGCAGCAAACGCCAGCGAACCTTCCTTTCGTACTCCGCGTATCCGGGAAGATCGTTCACGAGACAGGCCTCCTCGTCGAGCAAGCGCCAGACGAGCAGTGCGACGATCGGCACCACGAGCAGCGCCGCCCAGTAGGAACCCAGCGCGAGCGGAATCCCAAGAGCGGTCACGCTCAGCGCAACATAGAGCGGATGACGCACGATCGCATAGGGCCCGGTCGAGATAACGCGCTGGTCCGCGCTAATCTCGATCGTGGAACCGGCGAAACTGTTTTCACGGAAGACCAAGAAATAGAGATAGAAACCAGCGATAACCATGAGATCGCCGGCGACTCCTAGGAGCGGGAAATCTACCGACCATTCCAGGCGGTGATCGGTTGCCGCCACGACGATCGTCGCGGCGATGAGCCCGTACAGCAGCGGCACGATGACCTTTTGCGCCGGGCGCTCCTCTTTGAGTTTCATTCGGCGCGCCAGAAGGCGTGGGTCCTTACGCAAGAAGTAGAGCGACATGAGCGTCCCGCAGATCAGCATCACCGTGAAAAAGAGCCAGCCCTGCCAATAATCCAGCGATCCGGCCGGGAGAAAGATTGTGAGGAGCATCAGCGGCACCCCGATCGCGGAGCGCAGGATAGCACTTTTTGCCAAGGAGCTCCCACTTCGGATGAGCAGGACGGGCGCTCCTGCGATGGTATGTAGCGAGACGTGAAGTTATTGGATGGAAAGCGCGCGCTGGTAACCGGCGTCGCCAATCGCTGGTCGATCGCGACGGGCATCGCGCGCAAGCTGCACGAGCACGGGGCTTCGATCGCGCTGACGTATCAAGGCGACCGGGTACGCGACGAGGTCGAGAAGCTCGCCGCCGAGCTCGGCAAGGGCCCGGTAATTGAATGTGACGTTGCCAACGGCGCTTCGTTAACGGCGATGCGCGACGAGCTGGCCGAGAAATTCGGTCCGCTCGACGTGCTCGTTCACTGCATCGCCTTTGCCAACAAGGAGGACCTGGCCGGAAAGGTCTTCGATACCTCGCGCGCAGGATACGCGCTGGCGCTGGACGTCTCGGCCTACTCGTTGATAGCGCTGGTGAGTGAGCTGCGCGACTCGTTTCTGGACGGCGCCTCGATCATGACGCTGACCTATCTCGGGGCGACCCAAATCGTGCCGAACTATAACCTGATGGGCATTGCCAAGGCCGCTCTTGAAGCGACGGTGCGCTATATCGCCTTTGACTTGGGCGATCGCAATATTCGCGTCAACGCGATCTCGGCAGGGCCCATCAAGACGGCGAGTTCGCGCCAAGTCGGCGGTTTTTCGCGCATCCTCGACGTCGTTCCGAAGGTCGCGCCGCTGCGTCGAAACGTTACCGCGGAAGACGTCGGGAACGTCGCCGTCTTTCTCGCGTCGGATCTCGCTTCGGCCGTCACCGCCGACGTGCACTTCGTCGATGCGGGCTACCACGCCCTGGGAGTGTATCCGCAAACCTTCGACTCCTCTGCCGGTGACAAAGCTAGGGATGACAAATAGTGAGCGTTGTTTTCTAAGATTCTGATTGCGAATCGCGGTGAGATTGCGGTTCGCGTTATCCGCACGGCGCGCGAAATGGGAATTGCGACCGTTGCCGTCTACTCGGATGCCGACCGCGACGCTTTGCACGTCGCGCTAGCCGACGAAGCGTACCGAATCGGTCCCGCGCCCGCCTCGCAAAGTTATTTGGACGGGGAGCGACTGATCGCGTGCGCTCGCACGGCCGGCGCCGAAGCGATCCATCCGGGCTACGGCTTTCTGGCGGAAAATTCCGGATTCGCGCGCGGTGTGGTTGCGGCGGGTTTGACCTGGATCGGACCCCACGCCGACGCGATTGCGGCGATGGGCGATAAACTCCGCGCGCGCCAAGCCATGCGCGATGCGAACGTTCCCACCGTCCCCGGAGGCACCGAGGCGATCGCGGACGTCGCCGGGGCACGCGCCGCAGCCGAGAAATACGGCTTGCCGCTCGCGCTCAAAGCGGCCGCGGGAGGCGGCGGAAAGGGTCTGCGCGTAGCCGCCTCGATGGACGAGTTGGCGTCGGCCTTTGAGTCGGCTCGCCGCGAAGCGCAAGCGTATTTCAAGAACGGCACGATCTATGCCGAGCGTTACTTGGAGAATCCCAAGCACGTCGAACTGCAAGTGCTCGCCGACAAACACGGCAATGTCGTTCACGTCGGCGAGCGCGACTGCTCCCTGCAGCGCCGCCACCAGAAGTTGTGGGAGGAGGCTCCGGCTCAGATTTCGGACCGCATACGCGAGGCGATGCGCGAAGCCGGCGTCCGTGCGGCGCAGGCGATCGGCTACGATTCGGCCGGCACCGTTGAATGTCTGGTTTCCGGAGACGCCTTCTACTTTCTAGAGATGAACACCCGAATTCAAGTGGAGCACACGATCACGGAGATGGTTTCGGGGCTCGACCTCGTGCGCGAGCAGATCCGAGTTGCGGCCGGCGAACCGCTCGGATACGGGCAGAACGAGATTTCCTTTCACGGGTTCTCGATCGAGGGGCGCGTGAATGCAGAGGATCCGGCCGCGCAGTTTCGCCCGGCTCCGGGCACGATCACCGCCTATCGCGAGCCGGGCGGCCTCGGCGTTCGCGTCGACTCGGCGGCTTACGCCGGCTGGACGATACCA
Source organism: Candidatus Acidiferrum sp. (assembly GCA_035571115.1). Taxonomy (GTDB): domain Bacteria; phylum Vulcanimicrobiota; class Vulcanimicrobiia; order Vulcanimicrobiales; family Vulcanimicrobiaceae; genus Cybelea. Next base: position 16,093 of record DATMKR010000128.1, read on the forward strand.
GCGGACTACGATTCGCTCATCGCCAAGCTCGTCGTTTGGGCGCCGACTCGTGAAAACGCGATCGCGCGTATGCGCCGTGCCCTCGACGAGTACGTCGTCGAAGGCGTACCGACGACGCTGCCGCTGCTGCGCGCACTCTGCGACCATCCGGCCGTCGCGGACGGTTCCTACGGCACCGCGACCCTCGAACCGTTCGCTGCGACGTTGCGGCCGGCCGCAGGATCCGAGCGGCATTTACCGGCGCCGATGCCCCGCGTTACTTCCCAGCGCACGGCACCACGCCTGGGCGCGACGCGCAAGCGCTCGAGTTCGTCAGACGGCGACGACGTGCGATCGCCGATGCACGGGCTCGTAATCGAGCTCGCCGTGGCGAAAGGCGATGCTGTGACCGAAGGGCAAGTCGTGGCGGTAATCGAGGCGATGAAAATGATGAACGAGATTCGCGCCCATCGCACCGGAGTCGTAAGCGCGGTTCACGCCGGCACCGGCTCGAGCGTCGAAAGCGGATCGCCACTGCTCACGATCGGCGAGGTCATCCTTCGACAGGCTCAGGATGACAGTGGGATTGGCCACGATGACGGTGGGATTGGTCGCGATGGCTAGAGATCTCAACGCGTCGGGGATTCCGATCGAAGCGGTCTACGATGCGGTCGAGGGGACGCCGCACGATCTCGGAGAGCCGGGCACTTTTCCGTACGGGCGCGGCATCCACGCCGGCATGTACCGCAGCCGGCTTTGGACGATGCGCCAGTACGCCGGCTTTGCTACGGCGGCCGAGTCGAACGTACGCTATCGCTATCTGCTCGAACGCGGTCAGACTGGACTCTCCGTCGCCTTCGACCTCCCAACGCAGCTTGGATACGATTCCGACGCGCCTGCGGCGCGCGGCGAGGTCGGCAAGGTGGGGGTCGCGATCGATTCGATTGGAGATATGGAGACGCTGCTCGACGGAGTTCCACTCGACCGCGTAACGGTGTCGATGACGATCAACGCACCCGCCGCAATCTTGCTGGCGTTCTATCTCGCCGTCGCGCGCCGCCGCGGGATTTCATTCTCCAGACTTGGCGGAACCGTGCAGAACGACGTGCTCAAAGAATACGTCGCGCGCGGGACCTATATCTACCCGCCCAAGCCTTCGATGCGATTGGTCACCGACGTGATGTCGTACTGTGCGCGCGAGGTACCGCTTTGGAACGCCATCTCGGTCTCCGGCTATCACATTCGCGAAGCCGGCTCTACAGCGGTTGAAGAGGTTGCGTTTACGCTCGCCAACGGTAAGGCCTACCTTGCGGCCGCGCGCGAAGCCGCGATCGCGCTCGACGACGTCGCCCCACGCATCTCGTTCTTTTGGAACGCCCACAACGATTTCTTCGAGGAGATTGCGAAGTTTCGGGCTGCGCGCTATCTCTGGGCACGCATCACGCGCGACGAGTTCGAGTGCCGCGACCCACGCTCGCACGCGCTACGTTTTCACGCGCAGACGGGGGGCTCTACGCTCACGGCGCAGGAGCCCGAGAATAATGTCGTACGCGTAGCGCTGCAGGCGCTGGCCGCGGTTCTCGGCGGCACGCAATCGCTGCACACGAACGGTAAAGACGAGGCGCTGGCGCTTCCGACTGCCGACAGCGCCCGAGTCGCGTTGCGCACCCAGCAGATCATCGCCTACGAGTCCGGCGTCGCCGACGTCGTGGATCCAATGGCCGGCTCCTATTACCTCGAATCCCTCACCAACGAGCTGATCGAACGCGCGGCGGGATTGATAGGCGAGGTCGACGCCATGGGCGGAAGCATCGCCGCGATCGAAAGCGGATGGATGCAGGCGCGCATCGCCGACTCGGCCTACGCCGCGCAGCAGGCTATCGAACGGGGCGAACAGGTTGTGGTCGGCGTCAATCGCTTCGCCGAAGCGCAGACCGGCGCGCCAATTGCCCTGCAGCAGATCGACGAGCGCGCCGAGCGCGAGCAGGTCGAGCGGCTGCGCGCGTTACGCGCGTCGCGCGATTCGGATTCCGTGACGCGAACGCTTGCAGCCGTCCGTGATGCGGCCGTGGGAACGCAAAACTTGATGCCGCCGTTCGTCGATGCGGCCGATGCCGGCGCGACGCTCGGCGAGATTTGCAACGTCCTGCGCGATGTTTTCGGCACGTATCGAGCCAAAGAGGTCGTCGCATGATGGAGCCTTCGACGACGGCGCTGCGCACCTTCGCTCAGGATGACAACAGTGGAGATTGACCACATCGCGATCGTCGTCAAGGACCTCGACGCAACGTTGCGCCTGTATACGCAGACGCTCGGCTTCAGGCAAGTCTATCGCGAGATCGTAAGCGATCAGGGTGTCGAGGCGTTGGGTTTGGAGGCGGGAGGCTCGTTCGTCGAGCTGCTGCTTCCGCTCGACGAAGCCTCGCCGATCGCTCGCTTTCGGGGAGACGCCCCCACGAAGCTTCATCACACCGCCTACCGTGTTACCGACATCGAATCGGCGCTGGCCATCCTCAAAGCCAAGGGCGTCCGACTGATCGACGAGCACGCGCGCAAAGGGGCTCACGGAAATCTAATCGCCTTTTTGCACCCGAAGGCGACCGACGGCGTACTTATCGAACTCTGCCAACCCATTCGCTAAAGTAGGGACTCGAACGACCGCTTGATCTCAGGAAGGTTCGAACGGCGCCGGCGGGCGCTGTTATGGTCGACGCTCGCCTCGCTCGCCGTGCATGCCGTTCTCTTGACACTGCTGTTTTGGACCGTAGCGCACGTCTTCATATCGCGCGGCGCAAAAGAAATCGTGACTTCGACCACGACGATTTCGATCCAACGGCCGCCGCCCTCCACGCCCGCGCCGACCCCGCCACGGCACCGTGCGCGCGTTGTCGTGCAGCACGAAGCCGCGCCGGCGGCGGCGCCGCGCCGCGAGTTGGCCAAGGTCGTCGCCATTCGAGCCCCCACCCTTCCTCGGCACACCTCCATGATTCCGTCGAAGATCGAACGCGACCAAGCCGGATTCGCCAAAGAAGTCGCGCAGCTCAACAAACAGAACGACCCGCATGCGATTCCAACCATCGATCCTGGCTCGCAGGAATCGGCGAGCAAGAACTACACGTTTACCGTTCCGTCGGCGTTGGGTGGCAGCGCGCGCGGCGACGGATACATCACGCCGACGCGGCACTGGCGCGACAACGGTCTCGACTGCTACTACGGCCGCTATGAGTTCACGTATCCCGACGGCTCGATAGAGGACGGCGAGATCGTCTGGCCGTTCTGCTACGTTCCCGGGGCGGATCCGTTCGCGCAGCATTGGCCGCGGTTGCCGTTCCCGTACCCGCTCGCCGGATTCAAGCTGCCTCCCGACACGCTACTGCCGCCACAGGAGAAATCGGTTTACGAGCGGTGGCTCGCCGATCCGAGCCTGTCATCGCCGTAGCAACGGCGTTAGCGCGAGGCCGTTGAGGACGAACTGCACGGCGAGCGCGGCGAGGATAATGCCGAGAAGCCGGCTGACCACGTGGATCCCAGTCGTCCCGATCACGCGAATCAAGAACGAGGAGCCGCGCATGCAGAGCCACGTAACGAAGAGCGCGATGGCGTAGGCAAGAGCGATAACGACAAATTCGAGCCGGTCTCCGTGCGCCAGCGTGACCAACAGGAGCACGGTAGCGATCGTGCCGGGTCCGGCGATCATCGGCACGGCGAGCGGAAAGACGGCGGGATTCTCGGTCTGCGCGGCCTCGCGTTCTTCGGCCTCGGTGCGTTTCGCGCCGGTTGGCCGCGCGAAGAGCATGTCGATCGCGATCAAAAAGAGCAGAACTCCGCCGGCAATCGTAAAGGCCGGCAGCGTGATCCCGAGATAACCGAGAATCAGACGGCCGACGAGTCCCATGAAAAGAATGATGGCGGCCGCGACGAGCACGGCTTGATCGATGATCTGATTGCGCCGCGCCGGCAGGTCGCGCGCCGTCGCTCCGAGCGTCATGGGAATCATGCCGATCGGATCGATGATCGTGAATGCGGTCGCAAATGCGGTGGCGACGAACCGAACGTCCATAATGCGCAGACAGGGTATCGTTTCCGCAAGGCAAACGTCAAGTGCTCGATGGGCGGAACCGGGTGACCGGCATCTTCACGATCGAGGATCTGCGACGACGGGCGCAATCGCGTCTTCCGCGGGTGCTCTTCGATTATATCGACGGCGGCGCCGACGGTGAGGTCACCCTACGCGAGAACTGTGCGGTCTTCGATCGAGTGCGCTTTCTGCCGCGCAACGCGGCGGCGATGGGCACCTGCGATCTCCGCACGAGCGTGCTCGGAACGCCGGTCGAACTGCCCTTTTTGCTGGCGCCGGTCGGCAGCAGCCGCATGTTCTTTCCGCGCGGTGAGTGCGTCGCCGCGGCGCAAGCCGGCGCGGCAGGCACGGGATACATTCTGTCGACGCTCTCCGGCTGCCGCCTCGAAGAAGTGAAGGCCGCTTCGAGCGGTCCGGTATGGTACCAGCTCTATCTCATCGGCGGCCGCGAGGCCGCGACGGCGGCAATCCAACGAGCGCGCGCCGCAGGGTTCTCGGCGCTCGTCGTGACGATCGACACCGCGGTCGCGGGCCAGCGCGAACGCGATTTGCGCAACGGCGGTCGCGAGCTCCTCAGTGGCGAACCGTTGAAAATGCTGCCGCATGTCGGGCAACTTCTCGCACGTCCCGCGTGGCTTCTCGGATATCTGCGCGATGGTGGGATGATGAAGTTTCCCAACGTCGTGATCCCGGGCGAAGGCCCAATGGCCTACGAGGATGTGGGAGCGGCGCTCGAGCGCTCGACCGTGACGTGGCGGGATATCGCTTGGATTCGCGCAGCCTGGCAGGGACCGATCGTCGTCAAAGGCGTGCTCGGCGCGGAAGACGCACGTCGCGCACTCGATGCGGGCGCCGACGCGATCGTTGTCTCCAATCACGGCGGGCGGCAGCTCGACTGCGTCGTGCCGACGCTGCTCGCGCTGCCCGAAGTCATCGACGCGGTCGCGGGCCGCGCCGAAGTCTATCTCGACGGCGGCATTCGACGTGGGAGCGACGTCGTTAAAGCGATCGCTTTAGGCGCTCGCGCCGTGTTTGTGGGACGCGCATACGCGTACGGATTGGGAGCGGCCGGCGGCCCAGGCGTAGGCAAAGCGATCGAGATTCTTCGCAGCGGCATCGTTCGTACGCTGCGATTACTGGGATGTCTCGACGTCAACGTGCTGGACCACTCGTACGTCGAACTGTCCGGCGGCTCTAACGCCTAAGACCTCAGGTTTTGGAGCGTTGCGTGAGCGCTTAGCGCAAGCCGCCGGAGGAGCGGCTAGAAACCTTTTGCCGAACTGACCGTCGCTCCGAACGGCTCGGAGAATCCCGTGATCTTCCGAGTTGGGGACCCGCCGGCGGGGTAGTTCCAGTACGCTACGGGTCCATTGCCTTGAAAGTTGGGCCCGATCAGAGTCGAGCCGTCGAGCCAGAACTGCTCGACGTTGAGCCCGCCTTTGAGCGTTATCGTTTGCGCCGTCTTCCCGGTCGAGCCGATCCGATAGATTACTCCGCCACCTCGATTCCCGACCGCGACATACTTCCCGTCCCACTGCACGCCTCCGGGGTTTTTGTCGCTCGGATCCAGATCGGACATACCCAGCGACTTGCCTTTTTTCGCAAGCTCCAAGAGTATTGGTTTAGCCGACCTGTTCCAGCCGTCGACAAAAAGATTGCCGGCGTTATCATAGCCGCAAAAGAAGGTCGAATCCACGCTATCGTCTTTGTACGCTTTGGGACGACCCATCGCTTTGGGGTAGATGGCAATGGTACCGTAAAGGTACGACGAGAGATTCGTAAGGGCGAGGTCGCCGGTGGTCGGATCGATGGCGCAGCCGTACGGAGCTCCCGAGGTTGTTAGCTTCCGAATCGGACTCGTACCGCCGTGCGCGTAAACGTCCACGGGGCCGGCTTCGTCGACGACGAAAACGTCGCCGGACTTATCCGCGCAGAGGCCCGCAACGGATCCAAAACCCGTCAGTTTACCAACCAGTTTGCCGGTCGGATACGGGTAAACGTCGACGGAGTTGGTTCCGATGTCCGATACATACAATAGATTCTGCTTCGCGGCTTCCCGCATCATCCACGAAGAGGCTAGACTGGCGTGCGTCGGAATCTGCCATAATGCTTCCGGCGCGCCCGAGTTGCCGCTACTGCAAGCGCAAAGACTTATAGCACTCGCGCATAAGAGTGTTGCGAAGGATCGCCCGTTCATCAGAGAGCCCCCAGGGAAAGCGAAGTGTTTTACGCGCTATTCCGTATCGACCGGAAGTCGTGACGGTTTTTGGTGGAGAAAGTGCGATCGCGAATACTTCGAACCGATCGCTTGGAACTGACGCGGCGACTGATTGAAGTCGAACATGTCGCCGCCCTGGCTGCCGGATTCCGGCCCGAGGCTGTTGGTTGTCTGGTCGGTCGTTCCGAGCCGCCCGAGGTCGAACGTGTCCTCGACGAAGCGGATGATGCTGCCGAACGAGTAGACCACGTTGGAAATATAGCCGCCGTTACTTCCTTGCCCTACCCTCGAGTAAGGCGAGACGACGAGCATCGGCACGCGGAAACCCGGGCCGCCCTGGTTGTCGCGACATTGCGATCCTGACGCGCAAAGCGGCGCAACGGGATCGTAGAAGCCGCCCCAATCGTCCCACACGATGACGATTGCCGTCGAATTCCAATACTGGCTTTCGCCGATCGCGTTGACGATGCTGGCCACCCACGACGGCCCGGTGTCGGAGCCATTGCCGGGATGGTCGGAATCCGCACTGTCGGGGATGACCCAGGACATTTGCGCCAACGCGCCGCTCGAGATATCCGTTAGGATGGTCGTCTGGGGCGAAATAACGTTTGTCTTCCATTCCGGGCCGTGGCGAACCGGATAGATAACGTCAAACGCGCTCCAAATCCCGCCCGCATCACCGATCGCCGGCGTGTAGTATTTCCAAGAGATGGCCGGCGACGCACCATCGAGCAGGTCCCTCAGCGTTACGTAGCCGACTCCTTTCGACGGGAAGTCGTTCGTGCAGGGAAAGGGCCCAGCATGAGGCTTTAGTTGAAGCGCCGTCGTGATAATAGCCGTCTTGCTTCCCGGAGGCGAATCGCATCCCCAGGCCTGATTGGTATAAGGCAGATTGTCGATGAGGCTCTCGGTTGAGCTGATCGCGGTGCCGCCCCGGATAAGATCTTGATGAGCCGGAAAACTCTCGCTCCCCTGAGTCGTGAACATCGCATTGGCGAGCGAGTAGGTTTCCGCCAGCGTCCAATAGGGAGCGATGTCGGATGGATTGACGTACTCATACGGCGCCGAATTTTCGGGCCTGCCATTCGAAGGAGATCCGACGAGATTGAAGCCGTCCATCTTTCCGCCGTCATAGGCCTTCAAAAATCCCGGGTACGAGTGCCTGAGATTTTTTTTGTTATTGAGCCCCGTCTCTTTTAGGTTGATGGATTGAGTGCTGCCGCTGACGCTCTCTTTCCCGACGATCGCTCCCGTAGCGCCCGGAAAGGTCGCGAAAAAATTATTGAACGTACGATTCTCTTGAATGATGAGCACGATATGCTGGATCGGAGACACGCTTCCGGAACCCGGTGCGGGAACCAACCCGCTTGCCCCCCGAGAACTCGAAGTCGCGCCGCCGCTGCACGCAGCTAGAGCCCCAGCAATTATGCAGGCCCACAGAGTTGGCGTCAGTTTTTTCAACGTAGCCTCCACACACCCCGAGAATTATCGCACTCTTCGGCAACCGACGGAGGTAACCATCGCAACGCTCGCGCGTTCTCCACACGCGTTCGTGCCCGGAATGATAACCTAGGTCAACAAGCTATAAAACGCGTTTACGCAACGTAGGAGCCTGTCGTCGGAGCGTGTCGGGCTACGGGGTGATGTGCGTGATGCTGAGGAGGCTCTGCACAACGAGCGGAGCCCGGATGACGGAGCGAGGAGGCAGGCAGCAGGAGCGCAGCCAGGATGGCAGAGCGACGAGCGGCTCCGAGGCATCATGCGCATCACCCCGTAGCCCGACACGCTCCCATGACAGGCTCCTAGATGTTTGGCGCGATGCCCACGTCGATGGAAGTCTCGAACGTCCGGCCCCACGGCAGACCGATCGAGATCGCGGCGACATGGTAGCCCGGATCGAGTTGCGAGAGAATCCCAACCGCATCGTTCCAGAGCAGCGAGCGGTCGAGTTGAGCGATCGACGCAGCCACGCCGGGCGCAAGGAGCGTATGGTCCGTGATTCCCTGCGCGGCGAGCGTTGCGTTGAGCTGAGGCCGGACCTCGTCGTGATACGCGTAATCGTCGACGAAGCGCACGAACGTGAACGTGCGATGCGCCGACGCGTCGTACGTATGCAGCCGGCGTCCGGCGCCGGCGGCGATCGCTTCGGCAAGCGCGGTTCCGACCGTGTTGGCGTTCGTGTTCCACGACGCGTAGGCGTCGAGCCGCGACGCGAGGCCCGACGCTAGCAGGCGTTGCGCAAACGCTGCCTGATCGCGATACGACGTAAGGTAAGAAAGATCGGCGAAGGCCACCGAGCGGCCGCGATCGACATCGTTCTTCATCTCAGCCATGAGCACGTCATCTTCCGGCGAAGTCGTGTCGGGGACGCGCACGTAGAGCACGATCTCGCTCTGCGAGTCATCGCGGACGCCGCCGCAAACCCCGACCAACGCGTCGATCGCTGCCGAAATCGGCGCGTACTCGATCGGATCCTGATAGAGGGCGCCCTCCGGCGTCGAGTAACGCACGCCGATGCGCGGTGTCCACGTCGCCGCGCGCGCGATGGCGTGCGCAACCAAAGCCATGCCGAGCTCGTCGGCGCCCGGCTCGATCGACGCGCGGTTTGCGAGATTTGCGCCCACCAGCTCCGATTGCAGGAGCGCGACTTCACGCACGTGGAGACCGACCGGACCCGCGTCGTCCTGTCCGAGTACCAGCCGATCGATGACGCCCTTTTCCGTCATTTGCAAGAGAAGCCGATCGACGGCGAGATTGCGCGCGCGCGTTGCAAGATACGCGTCGAGAGCCGGCTCGCCAATCAATTCGCGAAGGTGTTCCGCGCTCACCACTTCGCCGGGCAACGGAGGATCGTGCAGGTTGGCATATTGCTGCAGATACGGCCAGACGGGATATGCAGCGAAAAACGGTGTGCCGGCGGGAATGCCGGTCGGAGCGAGGCGCATGATCGTGCCGAAGGCACCGATCCAAGCGCCGGGAGATTTGAGGCGCAACTGCGCGAGCTCGCGCAAGCGAAAGACGGCATCCGCGTAGGACGGTCCGGGAACGCGAGAGGCGGTGAGACCGCCGTACGCCAGCATGTCGGTGGATACCACGAAGGCGCGGGTCCGCCGCGTTCCGGCTTCTCGATTGAGCCAGGCAATGAGATCGTCCGAACGCCCCGCAGCGAGAAAGCGTCCGATTAAAGCACGCGGCGGCGCCTCGACCCGGACGCCGGCTATTCGTCCGAGCATCACGGGCAACTCGGCCGTCACCGGGCGATCGTCCATCGGGACGAATGCAATGGCTGCCAGCAGCAGTCCCAAGAATTGTGTCAGAGAAGTCGTCTCAGCGCGCCGTCGTTGCGTTCAAGGAGCGCGCGCGCTTGGACCACGCCGACGCCGCGACGCTCCATCAACACCGCGATCTTAACGCGTCCGCCGGCTTGCGCCAGCAGCTCTTCGGCCCGCTCCTCGTTCACCTGCGCGAGGCGGACAACCAGGCGTAACGCGCGGGCGCGGAGCTTGTGGTTATTTGCGACGACGTCGACCATCAGGTTGTCGTAGACCTTGCCCAGCCGTATCATGACCGCCGTGGAGATTGCGTTCAGCACGACCTTTTGTGCGGTCCCAGCTTTCAACCGCGTCGATCCGGCGAGCACCTCGGCGCCGGTCGGCGGGACGATCGCCAGTTTAGCCGCGCGCGCCAGCGCAGATTGCGCGTCGACGGTAAGCGCAATCGTGTATGCGCCGATCGTTCGAGCGCGAGCGATCGCAGCAACGACAAACGCTGCCGCTCCGCTCGCCGAGATACCGAGCACCGCATCGTCGGGCCGTACGTATCCAAGCATCGCGAGATCGCCGGCGCTCGCGTCATCTTCTGCACCCTCCACCGCAGTGGTGAGCGCAGCGGCCCCGCCGGCGATATGAGCCTGCACCATCTCCGGCGCCGTTCCAAAAGTAGGCGGCATCTCCGATGCATCGAGCGTGGCGATTCGGCCACTGCTGCCGGCTCCGACGTAATGCAGCCGTCCCCCGCGCGAAAGCCGGCGCGCGATCTCGTCAACGGCTCGCGCGATCGCCTGCGTTTGCGCGAGCGCGGCATCCACGGCGGAGCGCTGATCGGCGATGAGCAACTCGACGAGCGCCGGCGTCGTAAGCAGATCGAGCCCCGCACTCTGCGGGTTTTCTGCTTCCGTCGGCGGTAGGCGTTGCGTCACGATTCCGCCATCAGACGCCGCGCCTCGGAGAGCGCGCCGATATATGGTTCGACTCTGCCGGCAAGAACGCGCACGTCGAGCCCTGCGTCGGTGATGTATTGCGCGAGCCGCTGCGTGAGCGCGTTGCGCTGTCGTAGCAGCCCTCCCGAAAAGACAACGGGCAGCGCGCACTTCGAACTCTGGATCGTTACCCGCGCAATCAGCTCGAAGAGCCCCTGGGCGGCATCCTGAACGATGCCGGTCGAAACCTCCTCGCCGCGCTGCGCGTGACGCAGCACCAGCGGCGCGCAAGCGGCGATATCGGCCACCGGCGTAGGGCTTTGGTAAATGCGCGCAAGAACCCCGGAGCGATCGTTCGCGCCGAGGTGCGTCGCAAGTTCGGCAAGCATCGCGCTTTTCGCGGAGCCGATTTCCATCACCGCCAGCAAGTGGCGCAGGGCGGCGGCGCCGATAGCATACCCGGATCCCTTATCTCCCAACAGATAGCCGTGGCCTCCAGCGCGAAAGGTTTGCGCTCCGATCTCCGCATATGCAATCGAGCCGGTTCCGGCAATCAGCACGAGCCCGTCACCTTCCGGAAGCGCCGCTCGCAGCGCGATGCGTGCATCCTGACAGAGCGCGATGCACGCGGTGGGAAAGCAGCGGCTCAACGATGCCCGCAACTGCGCCGCAACCCTTTCGTCGCCGGCGCCGGCAACGCCGATGCCGATTGCCGCCGGGCTTTCGCCCTCGAGCGCGCGCCCGATACAGCGTTCGATTGCCTCGGCGGCAGCATCGATGCCGATCAGATTCGGATTCGCGCCCGGGCCGGCGATCGTTCGAAGCAGCTCGTCACCGCGAGCGAGTGCCGCAATCGTATGGCTTCCCCCGGCGTCGACGCCTACGAAGAAGGCGTGCATTCGCGTTCGACTCGCGCGAACAGCCCGCGCAGGTTTTGCGGCGCTATCGCGCCGAGCACGACGGGACGATCGGCGCCCGTTGCCGCCGGAACGTTGCCCGCGCGCTCGCGCAATGTTTCGTAACCGAGCACCACAAAGGCCATTGCTTCCTTGGCTTCGACCGGGAGGCCCATCGCATCGGAGAGCTCGACGGATCCGGATTCGAGCCGTTGTGCCAAACGCTCCATCAACGTGCGATTGCGGGCGCCGCCGCCGGCAGCGATAACGCGCGCGTCTTGCAATCCGGCGCCTCGAATCGCGCGAGCGACCGATACGGCCGTCAGCTCGCAAAGCGTAGCCGCGCCGTCCTCGAGTGCGAGCGCCTTCAGGCGCACGTGCTGCGCGAGGAAGTGTTTGCCAAAGCTTTCTCGACCGGTCGTCTTTGGAGTCGGAGCGGCGAAGAACTCATCGGCGAGCATTTCATCGAGCAGCGTTTCGTCCACGCGCCCGCGGGCAGCCAAATCGCCGGCGGCGTCAAAACGCTGCAGCCCATCGGTGCGCTCGGCCACGAAGGCATCGAGCAGCATCATGCCGGGGCCCGTGTCAAAAGCGACAGCCTCTTCGGGGGGCAAAGCTTTTCGCAGAAGCGTGACGTTCGCAATGCCGCCCAAGTTTAGCGCGACTCGATCTTCGCTCGCATCGCCGAGAAGCAAGGCGTCCACGCGAGCCACGAGCGGTGCGCCGTGACCACCCGCCGCACAATCGGCACTGCGAAAATCGTAACAAACCGTCGCGCCGACGGCCTCACGGATCGCAAAAGCGTCGCCAGCCTGCAGCGTAACGTGCCGGGGACCATCGTGCCAGAGCGTCTGACCGTGCGATGCCGCAAAGTCGATTTCCTCAGATCCCATCACGGCTTTTGCCGCGTGCGCAAACGCCCGACCGAGGGCGTGATGCAGCCGTGCGACGGCGGCGACGCTGCCTGCATTGGGCGGCAGCGCCGCAAGCAACTCGTCGCGGAGCGTGGCGTCGAACGGGCATGTTTGGAAGCGCACGAGTTCGAGCTCGTACGCTGGTGCGCGCGGAAGAATTCGAACGAGCGCTGCGTCAATGCCGTCGAGGGAGGTTCCGCTCATCAAACCGACGGCGAGCATCAGAGTCCCAGATCCTCGACCATCGCTTCATAGAGGCGTACGCGCAATCCGGGCCCGGGAGCCGGCGTGGCGTCGCGCCCAAAATAGACGGCGTTGGTGAGCAAAACGCCCTGCAGATCACGCACCGGATCGGCCCAGACGCAAGTGCCGACGAACCCGGTATGACCGAACGACGAGGGGTCCATCCAACGGCCGCACGAGTTGTCGTCACTTGTCTTGAGCGCCCAGCCCAAGCCGCGGCGCAGAGCGGGGTCGGCCGCTTGCTCTTGCGTTGCCTCCCGAATCAGATTTAGGGGAAGCGCGCTGCCTCGTCCCCGAGTGAGCGGGCTGAGATACGACTCCGTCAACGCCGCCACATCGGCCGCCGTTCCAAAGAGTCCCGCGTGCCCGGCGACGCCGCCCATCAGATAGGCCTTTTCGTCGTGAACGAATCCCGCAACGCGACCGCGCCAAGCATCTTCTTCCGTCGCCGGGATTGCCGCTCGCTCCGAAAAACGCGGGCGAAACCCGAGCGAACCGCCGAACGCGCGACGCGCGAGCACGCTTAGAGAGAGGCCGGTGGCGCGCTCGAGCGCGACGCCGAGAACGATGAAGCCAAGATCGCTATAGATGACCAGCTCGCCCGGTCGCGCGAGCAGTTCGGAATTTAGCGCGAAGCGCTCGACGTTCTCATCGAGGATTGCGCGATAATCGGCGCCGGAGTCCATTCCAGACGTATGCGCGAGCAGCATGCGCACCGTAATTGCCGCGCGATCGCCATCGTTCCATTCCGGAAGCACTCGCCACAACGGTTCGTCTAGGGTGAGCGTACCGTTCGCAACGAGCTTCAAAGCGAGCGTCGCAACGAAAAGCTTGGTAAGCGATGCCAGGTCGAAACGCGTATCGCAGTAGACGGGCTTGGCCAACTCGTCGTCACGCGTGATGCCGTACGCCCGTTCGAAGACCGGTTTCCCGCGATGCTCGATTCGCGCGACCGCCGCCGTAAACTCGATGCCGCAGGCCGATTCAAGCGCATCTTCGACACGAGGAAAGGAAGTACTCACGCCTCGTCCTTCGACAAGCTCAGGATGACACACCTTAGCGCTGCGCGAAGCGCAGTCCTGAGCAGGCGCGAAGCGCCGTGTCGAAGGGTCAGGATGACAACGATACGGGGAGGTGGCCCGTGGGCATGCTCGAGCCGAAGAGCACGTCGGCGAGGCCGCCGATTGAAGCGGAGTCGTCTCCGTAGGTGGCCAGCAGATGATGCGCGGCATCAAAGAGCGCCAGATCGAACGGTTCCAGGAGCGACACCACCACCGCGTCGGGATAGCGCAGCAGAATTGTCGCGATCGCCTGCGCTTGCGAAGGATGCAAGTGGGCGCGGCGCGCGAGTAGAATCGCGCGTCGGCGGCTTTGCGCGAGCGATGTAAGAATGTGGTCGATGTCCTCCGCAACGGGATCGAGTGGCGCGCAGAGACCCGAAAGAACCGGCGCCTCGCGTTGCAATGCCGCCGCATCGCCGCCGAATGCAACCACCACCGAAGCGACGGGATCGGCCTCCGGCACGCCGCGCACCAGCGTGACCGCGCGTCGTCCTATCTCACGTCCGACGTTTGGATGGGGCGCAGATGCATCCAACGGCAATGGCGCGTTCGCGGCTTCGCGCAGGCGCATTACGCGCCGATGGGCTTCCTCCAAACGCTCGAGCGGAACGCCCCCTTCTTCGACTGCGGCCGCGATCGCCGCTGCGGCGGCAGTTGCCAGTTCGACGCGGTGACTAAAGAGCAGCAGATCGGCGCCCGCGATCAGCGCCTCGACGGCAGATGCTACCGGTCCGTCACCGGCCAACGCATCCATCTCGAGGCAATCCGTGACGAGGACGCCGTCGAAGCCAAGGCTCGACCGAAGGAGATCGGTTAGAATACGGCGCGAAAGCGTCGCGGGTCGTTGCGGATCGAGCTCGGGCACGAGCACGTGCCCGCTCATGAACGCGCTCGCTCGTGAGGCGACGGCAGCAAACGGAACGACATCTCGCGCGAGCAGCGTCTTCTCGCCGGCATCGAGTACCGGCAGCGCGTCGTGTGAATCGACGGACGTCGCGCCGTGACCGGGAAAGTGTTTGTAGCACGGCGTGATGCCTCCGCGCTCGAGGCCGTTAGCAAAAGCGAGTCCGAATGCCGCGACACGTTGCGGGTCGGCGCCGAACGAGCGCGTCCCGATGACCGTGTTTCGCGAATCGAGCGCAAGATCGAGCACCGGCGCGAAGTCCATCGTGCAGCCGGCTCGTCGCAGATCGAAGGCTGTCTGCTCTCCGGCCCGCTCTGCCAACTCGAGATCGCCCGCTGCACCGACTGCCATCATGGACGGAATTGCCTCGACGCCCTCGCGCAGACGAACGACCCTCCCGCCCTCCTGATCGATGGCAATTATGGGCGGCGGGCCGAGGCTCTCAGCGCGCAGCATATCGGAAAAGAAACGCAGTTGGGCAACCGACGCGCCGTTGCGCGAGAAGAGCACGTAGCCGGCGAAATCAATATGCTCGCGACTCGTCGGAAGATCCGTCAAACCCGTCAGGATAATTCCGCGAGCTTTTTCCGCGACCTCACTCACCGCAGCGCTGCCCCGGTCTCCGGATTGAATCGCCGCAGCCATTGCGCCGGAAGATCCAGGGTCACCAGTTCACCCGGCCGGGAGCAATCGGTCGCGGGAGCGCGCGCGACGATCTTTCCGCGATCGGTCTGTACTTCGAGATAGATGTCCGCACCGGTCGTTTCACGACGCGTGACCCGACCGGGCAACCCACCTTCGGCGCCAAAGCATACGCGTTCCGGTCGAATGCCGACGAGCGCGCTTTCGTCGTCGAAAAAATTCATCGGGCGTTCGCCCAGAAAGCGCGCAACCGCGACCGTACGCGGCGCATCGTAGACGCGCTGCGGCTCGCCGATGTCTTCGAGGCGTCCGTCAATCAGCACGGCCAACCGGTCGCCCACACTCATCGCGTCCACGTGATCGTGAGTAACATACAGGACCGGGCCGGCAAAGCGTTGCCGCACGCCGATGATTTCATCGCGCACGCTGCGCCGCAGTGACGGATCGAGATGAGCCAACGGCTCGTCGAGCAACAGTACCGAGGGCTCCGACAGCAGCGCGCGGGCAATCGAGGCGCGTTGACGCTCGCCGCCGGAGAGCTGACGCGGGCGCCGTTCCAACCGGTCTGCAACGTGCAAGGCCGAAGCGAGTTCGGTAACGCGTACCTCGGGCGGCCTGCCGTTGCGCCGAAGCGCGAACCGCAGATTCTCACGAACCGTCATGTTGTCGAAGAGCGCATCGTCTTGAAAGACGAGCGCTGCGCGGCGCTCCTGTGGCGCCAGCGCAGCAATCGACGCACCGTCCATGCAAACCTCGCCGCTGCTCGGGCGAAGCAAGCCCGCGATGACGCGCAGCAGCGTCGTCTTCCCTGCCCCGGACGGTCCGACGATCGCGAGCGTCGTGCCACGCGAAACCTCGAGCGAAACGCAATCGAGGGCGCGCCGCGCGTGCCGGGGATAGCTGGCGACCAGTGCGTGCGTCGAAAGGCACATTACTCCGGGGACCGTACGAGGGCGCGGTAGTCGTCGCGAGCCGCCGGGTCGCCGGCGCGGACCCGGGCGATGAGGTCGCGCGCCCGTGTCACCGCCGCGTCGTCGGCTTTCACGCCGGCGAGCACGAGGCGCAGCGCAATGAGGGCGAGATCGGGTGTGCGTGCCCCCAGTCGTTCGAAGCCTTCGTAAAAAGCCGCGGCAGCCTGTTCGCTAGGGCGATCTTCGAGCAGCCGGCGCACGACCTCAGCCTTATGCGGCAGCCCATCGAGAAGGTAGGCGTCGAGCGACTCGAAGTCCATCGCCCATGGGGTTCGCCGCACGGACCGGCATGCTCTTCGCGCTCTTACTGACGGAGCTGGGAGCTGGCCGGAGTCAAAACGATGTCGTGCGGCTGCTCGAGCGGATGAGCAACGCCGCGGGACCGGTTTGGGCGGCACACTTCGTTTCCGTCTCCCGGCTTACGTTCGAGGGCGAGCCGGCCGTCGTCGTGAGCGAGAGCGAAGGGCTGCGGACCTCTCTGAACCACTGCACCGGCAGACTCTGCGACGGCACCTATTTCGACGGGGAACGCCTCTTCACGGTCAACCTCAACGGCACGACCTTGCCGGAATCGGTAGAGCCGCAACCCTATTTGCGCTCGCTGCGCCTGGTAGCGAGCTTGGCTTTCTTGGCCCCGTCCTTCGTGACCCACGGCGGCCGCTTCGGAGATGCCGGAACGACGACGTTGAACGGCCGCGCGTATCGCACGATCGTGGTAGGGGACGCCGACTCGATTGCCATGCGCGTGTACGTGGATCCGAACACGAGCCTCGTCCGCTACGCGCGCGAGTTCGGCGGGAACGACACGTTCGAGTTCCGTGACTATCGGCGCGTCGGCGCCTTTACGCTTCCCTTTGAAGTCTTGCACGACGGCCAGCCTTTCGAGCGGTACGACGATCGGGCCGCGGTGTCGTCGGCGTTTCACCCGCCGCATGGTTTGCTTCCGTCGTTGCACGGTGCGCCGTCGTCGATTGCAACCGATGCCAACGCGGCCGAGCCGATCGTCGATTGTAACGTCGGCGGAATCGCGTTGCGATGCCTAATCGACACCGGAAACTCCGGTCTCTCAATGAGCGCCGAGCTTGCAAGCCGGCTGGGCGCGCCCGTCGTCGGGTCATATCAAGTTCGCGGCCTCGGCGGCTATATGACGCAGGTCGTTCGGGCCGGCCCGCTGCGTGTCGGCAACGCCCTCTATCCCGACGCCTACTATGTCGTACTCAACGACTTGCGCCGCTACGGCTACGACGTCGTACTGGGAGCCGACCTCTTCGGCGCGACCGACGTCGTCTTGGACCTCGCCGCGCACCTCGTGACGTTGGGCGAGCCTCTCGCACAGCATTCGACCGACGTTCCAATTTCATTCCAACACTCCGTGCCGGTCGTGCGCGTCGCACTCGGAAATCTCGACGCGGACTTGGCAGTGGATACCGGAGACGAGTCGAATGTCAATCTCGCTTACGATTTTTATGCCAAGCATTCCGGGCTCTTTACCGTCACGAGCCGCCGTTTCGTCAGCGGAATCGGCGGCAGCAGCGTCGAGTTGATCGGCGAGATCGGCGACGTGACGATCGGCGGATACCGCACGGGGCCCCAACGCATCGGAACGACGTGGACCTTGCACGGCACGGCGTCGGGCCACCTCGGTGCGGCTTTCTGGCAGCAGTTCATCGTTGGCTTGGATTATGCCAACGGGGAAATGCATCTAATTCCGAGGCGCGCGTAAGTGTTACGACGGTTCGCGGCCTGGAGCGCGATTCTGTGCTTAGCGACCGGCGCTCCCGCACACGCGCTGGTGGTGGACCGCTGCACGGTCGTCGCCGTTCAAATGATGGATACGGTAGATTCCACGGACGCGCGGCCGGGAGATTTCTTTCGCTTCGAAACGGTTAACGCGGTGACCAGCGGCGCGACGGTTGTGATTCCCGCCAGAACGATGGGAGAAGGCATCGTCGCCGTCGCATCGCCCGCGGGGCGCAACGCGAGGCCGGGAACGCTCGTTCTCGAACCGCGCTACCTCATGCTGCCCAACGGCCACCACTTGAACGTCGTCCTCAATCACAATACCGATTCGCTGCAAGAATCGGGCCGAAACGATAGCCTGCCCGGCTATCTCGGTGCCATCCCGCTTTTCGGGGTCGGAGCTGCTATCGGCATGTTCAACTATTTTCGTAAGGGCAAGAACATCGTCGTTCCGCGAGGGACGATGTTCAGCATCTTTCCAAGCGACGATCCGGCGGTCGAGCACTGCCAGGATCAGCCGTCGTACTAACTACTGCCTCGTACACGTCGTTTCAGCACTCCGGACATCGCCCTTCTCTCCGTAGAACTGGGAGCTCGAGCGAATGACGTTCCCCGCCCGCGAGACCGCAATATCAAACCGTTTTCGGCCCTGATTGTCGAGCGCCGGCCACATCTCGATATAGGTCGCGTTGTCGGGATCCAGCGACGTCGTCTCCGAAATGTCGCTCGCGCCGGAATCGAAGATCGCGATCACGACGTAGGCCTTGAGCACGTGGCTCCAGCGTTCGTAGGAAGTTCCGGGACTGGCGCCGGTCCTGCGCGTGACAAACCAGTTGCCCTGTTCCGTCTCGGTAAACGAAGGCGGCGGGTTCGCGGCCGGAACCGAGACACACTGCCAGGTTCCGACGTGGCCGCGCAGTTTCGCCTGCTGCGCCTGATCGAACGGCGTGTATCCAGGCGGGTTTGTCTGTCCGAGCGCGGGTACCGTGAGTAGCGCAAAGAGAGTAGCAACGAGAACCGGCCGCATCGCGCACCTCCTGAGGTTAAAAGGCCTTCCTCCGGCTTTGATGTCACAGGTCGAACTTCCGCCGCGTTGGAAAGCGTCAGCACGCCGATGACCGAGGAGGTTCGATGAAGGCACCGCTGACCGCCGCCCTGCTGGCGGCTTTTTGCACGTTCGCCGCCGCTGCCGCGCGCGCAGACGAGCAGGCCACCAATATGGGGCCGCTTACCCCGAGCGAGACAAAGTTCGTCACGTCGGTTCGCGCCGATCTTCTCGCGCGATTTCCGCACGTCAGCGACGCCCTAAAGGCGGGCTACGTTCGATACACGAGCGCCGACGACACGGGCGCGATCAGCTACGCCAACCAGCAATGGACGGCGGACCCGACGCACCCCAGCCAACTCTGGTACGACAAGGACGGGAATCTCATGGGCGCCGATTTTTCGGTTCCGCGCCCCAACGGAGAGCCGCGACCGCAGGTTTGGGGCATCGATCCCGGCCGCTGGTATGAGTTCAACGGGCACGTGCACTATGTCGTCAAGGACCCGCAATCCGGCGCTTACCTCTACGACCAGTGGATTTGGAATAGCGATTTCGTAAACGCCGGCGGCAGCCTCTCAAAACCGTCGGCAGACACGGTCGTTAAAATCGGCAAGGTCCCGAGCGCCAACTACATCGCGACGATCTTCGAGTTTCCAACTCAATGGGATCTCATCGTCTGGGTAAAACCGCACGCCGCGGGTGCGTTTCACTGGTAGTCGGCCGGGTTTAGGAGCCTTACAGGCTCCTAAGCTACCTCACCTCGTACGTAATCGAAAATATGGCGATGCTGACGACCGGCGTGCATAAGAACTGCGCGGGTTCGTACGTTGAACCCTGAGCCTCTGCGAGCGCCGTATCATCGATTCCTGGCACCCCGCTCGATTGCCAGATCTCGGTTCGAATGGCATGCCCGGCGGAGTCGATGAACGCCGCAATCTGTGCGGTTCGCGATCGGTACCCGTAAAAGCCGGTGACCGGCTCGAACGGCTTCGCGAGCTCAGGGCCTTTGTAGATCGCCCCGCACGCGGGCGTAGACAGGGTTTGCAAGAGCTTCGCCTCGACGTGAGTGAAACTCGCGGGCGCCGCAACGAGGCTCGCGCCGTTCTCCGTCGGCGCAGCCACTTCTTTCACGAACGACGGACAATCTCCGACGGGTGTTCCGTCGACGCCGGCGCCGTCGACGAAATAGTAACTGAGAGATAACGGCGACGGAAGCGCGACCAGATAGGCGTAACGTAGGCGCTCCCCCGCGTTGCCGGAAGGAACCGCCGTGCGCGGGATCTCGACGGCATAGGCTGTACCGTTGCCGATCAGCGTCACTCGAGCGGCGTAATCGGAATTGGCGTTCGCCCAGAGAAATAGGGCGACGGTTTTGCTGCTCGATCCGTAAGCGGCAGCATTCCGTGTTTCGTCCCACGGCACGGCAACGGCAGAGCCGTTGCAAAAAGGATTCTCCCACTCCGAGCCTCGCGGTAGGTCGGCGGCCACCGATGCGTACGACCTGGCCGGCATCGACGCAGCCGAATCCGGCTCGAAGTCTGCGCGAAATAGATAGTACCCCGTGACTGCTTGGCAGTTGGCGATTTTCGGCGAGTATTTCGATCTCGACGCGGCCTGAAGCGCGGCGTCGTCGATCGCCTGATTTCCGGAGCTCTTATAGACCCGAACTTGATCGAGGTTCCCGGACGCATCGACCGCAACCTCAATCTGAACTGTTACGTACCCAAGCCCGCGTGCGGATTGTGGATAGTCGGGCTGCTCTGCCTTCGTAATCGTGGCGTCACGATTGGGCTCTGCGCAGGCTCGAGCGGCCACCGGAACGGCAAAGAACCCGCAAATCGCCGCGAGCGTGCACAGCGTTACCCGATCGCGGCATAAAGTCAAAGCAATCATATGCGCTTCCCCTACCCGATCAATTTTGGATCGAGGTTCCAGGATTCAAAACGTGGAGGTTGAACGCCTCGTTTACCAGCGGGATGGAGCTCCCGTCTAACCGCCGAACGACGGCTGATGGCTCCTGTCGACATGATAGACAGGAGTTTTTCTTTTGCACCAGTTACTCGATAGCAGCAATATGTGGATGGTGGCTGGGGCGTGGATGCTGCTGGCAGCCATCAGCGCTTTCGTCGCCATCCGGATCAAGATGCCGGCGGCGCTCGTCGAGATTATCGTAGGCATGCTTGCCGGAAACCTCATCGCGCTCCGGACGAATGCCTGGATCGACTTCGTGGCCGGCTTTGGAAGCATTCTACTCACGTTTCTTGCGGGGGCAGAGATCGATCCGGTCGTGCTGCGGCGGCAGCTCCTCCCCGCCACCGTGCTTGGCGCGGCTTCTTTTGGCGCTCCATTCGTAGCAGCGATGGCATTTGCATATCTTTTCGGGCATTGGAGCCTGGACGCCTCAAAAATCGCAGGCATCGCAATGTCGACGACCTCCGTCGCCGTCGTTTACGCCGTCATGATTGAATCCGGACTCGCGGGCAAGGAGTTTGGCCAGATAATTCTCGCCGCGTGCTTCTTCACCGATCTCGGCACGGTCGTTGCCCTCGGAATGCTCTTTGCGAACTATAACTTATGGCTGGTTGCGCTGATTGCATCGATCGTCGCTGCCATGGTGCTCGTTCCAAAGATGCTGCCGGCGTTGATCGATCGCACCCGCCGCTACGTCAGCGAACCCGCGCTGCGCGTCCTTTTTGCCGTTATCTTCCTGCTTGCCGCCGTCGCTACGTACGCGAAGAGCGAAGGCGTCTTGCCGGCGTACTTCCTCGGTCTCGCGTGCGCGGGCATGATGATCACCTATCCGGACGTCAAGCGCCGCCTCCAAACGATGACGATGACGCTGCTTGCGCCCTTTTATTTTCTCAAGGCGGGAACCTACATCGAGTTCGGGGCGGCGCTCGCTAATGCGGCTCTCATCGCCACGCTGTTCTTCGTCAAGGTGATCGCGAAGATCGTTGCCGTGTTTCCACTCGCACGTTATGCCTTCAAATATCCGAGCTCGAATGCGAACTACCTAACGTTGATGATGGCAACGGGGTTAACTTTTGGCACGATTTCGAGCCTCTATGGATTGACGCACCATTACATCAACCAGGCGCAGTACACCGCACTGGTAACCGTCGTTATTTTGACGGCGGTGGTTCCCACCGCTATCGCGCAAGCGCTCTTCAAGCCGCTCGAAGAACCCGAAGAGATGGAGTCTGAGGTGCCCTAGGCTCCTAAAACCCACAAGGCATGGCGGGCGGTCGGCCGAAGGAGCGCCGCATGGAACTACGCTATGGCGATCGAGTGCTCATTACAAATCTTGGGATCGAGGGACAGGTGATCGAGGTGGATACCCGCACCGTCGTCGTTCGCTACGAGAAAGCCGATGGCGAGCTGATCGAACACCGCTTTGCTCCCGAGGACTTGGAATATCGGCCGAAGCCGCACTTACAGTAATCGTCGCGAACGGGGCAGTTGCGGAGCGCTCCGCCGCCGAACGGTTAGCGCAGAAGCGGAGGTATAGAAAAGTGAAAGCTATTGGGTTGCTCTTAGCAGCACTCGTCGGACTTAGTGGACAAGCCCCAGCGCCGGCAGCGGTGCGCCATCTCGTCTATGAATTCGGCTACAACACCAAAGTCGCAAGTTCGGGACAGGGGACTGGGACGACGACAGTCGATATTTCCGGCCCGGTCGCGGATGGCGGAGTCATGGTGAGCGGAACCGATTTCTGGTGGAACACCGTGCGGCCGAGGGCCACGAACACGTGCGAGGTATACCCGAACGGTAACGTCTCTTGTTCGCAGACTCCTTACGCTCTCTCACCCATGCAGCTAACCCTCTTTCCACTGCTGGCACGCAATTTTTTCAAAGGGTTGTCGGCGAACGGGAAATCGAGCTGGGAGCGCAGCTACCGCGTAAAGGCGGCAATAGTGCCTGGGGCCTCAGGGTTCGCGGGCCAGCCTTACACATGGGACTGCAATTACAGTCTCCACGGGCAGGGCCCGATCGCCAGTGCCGGCGCATTGATCCTGGTCACGGCGCAGGGCACGCTCGATCAACAAAGTGGACGATATCTCAAGGCGACTTCCAAGCAACGCATCGTGTGGGACCCGGTTCTAAAGGTTCCGGCGATCGTCAACGACGTGCGCACGCACATCCCGATGAGGAGCGTCTATAGCAACGACTCGATCGAACTGAAGCTGACGAAAGATTCAAAGTCCAAGACGTAACTCGGCGCAAGTACTGCATTATCAAGCAACCTGCCGCCACCCAGTAGGCGGCCCCAAAGTGAAACTTGGCGCGACCGCGGTGCATTAAACCGATACA
>DATMKR010000129.1:0-13289 GCA_035571115.1 Candidatus Acidiferrum sp.
CATTGTCATCCTGAGCCTGTCGAAGGATGACACAGAGATCACCTTACGACTGTGTATCAACGCCCACAAGCGTGACATTGGGATGCGTGATCGTTCGGTCATCCTTCGACAGGCTCAGGATGACACTGGAAGGGCTCAAGGATGACGGTGAGAAGCGGGTTGCAATGTCATCCTTCGACAGGCTCAGGATGACAACCGACGGGGCTCGAGGACGACTGTCAGAGGCGGGTTGCACTGTCATCCTTCGACAGGCTCAGGATGACAATGGGCGCACGCTAAGGATGACAAGCGACAGGCTCAGGATGACACTGGAAGGGCTCAAGGTCGACTGTGAGAGGCGGGTTGCACTGTCATCCTTCGACAGGCTCAGGATGACAATGGGCGCACGCTTAGGATGACAATGCGCGCTCAGGATGACGGATTGGGGAGAACTGCGGTTGCTTCGATCTCGACTTTTGCGCCGTCTTCGAGCAGATCGGCGACCTGCACGAGCGCCATCGCCGGATAGTGGGTGCCAACGATTTCGCGATAGGCTGCGCCGAGCGCCGCGGCATTGTCGCGATACTCTCGCTTATCGGTTACGTACCAGGTCAGCCGCACGAGATCTGCGGGCTCCCCGCCCGCCGCGCGAAGCACGGTGACGACGTTGCGTAGCGCCTGCCCAGCTTGCTCGAGAAAGTCGTTGCCGACCAGCTCGTGACGCTCGTTCCAGCCGATCTGACCGGCGATGGCGAGGTACCGGCCTCCGGCAACGATGCCGTGCGCGTAGCCGCTGGCCCGCGGCCAGCCCTCGGGTTCGACCTTTTGGCTCACCGCCCAGCCCTTCTCACACGCTCGCGATGCAGCCTGTTACGAGCGAGCGCTAGATAAAGGTTCGGCCCCGTTGCAAAGCAAAGCAGCACCGACAAGTTTATAACTTGCGTTTGAGCCGAAAGGGGCAGCATTTATGTCCGTAACCGAACCTCCCAAAGATACGCCGTTCGGGCTCGAGCCGAATGTGGCGGCCGGGCTCGCTTACCTGTTCTGCCTCCTTGGCGGCATCATTATGCTCGTCGGCGGCGGGACGAATAAGTTCGTCAAGTGGGCCGCAGCGCAGTCGATCACCATTTGGGCCCTCTACATCATCCTCGGGTTCGTATTGAGCTTCATTCACCTCTGGGTGCTCTATCCGATCCTGTGGATACTTGCGTTGGTCGTTTGGATTTGGACCACCGTTACGGGATTCCAAGGTAAAGAAGTGCGCGTTCCGGGCGTCGACGCGCTCGCATCGAGCATTTTCAAGTCGCAGCTCTGATCGGATTTTCCGCTCGGCGGGGTCCCTTCAGCCCTAGCAGCGGGCGTTCGAAAAGATAGGTCGTCGCCGTCGCAACCGCGATGGCTGCCGCAAAGGCGAGCCCGGTATACTGGGCTTGCCAGTGCGCGTTGTGATGGGGATTGCCGGTATACGGCGGGATGTGATGCCAGAAGAGCTCTCGCGCGACGATCTGATGGTACAGATAAAGATTGTACGAGATCGCCGCGAGGAAACGCATCGGCGCGTTATCGAGGAGGATCTGCCACCATCGCGGGCTCGCAAGCGAGCCTAAAGCGATTACGCTGAATGCGACTCCGAGCAGTGGCCGGCGATCGATCTGCCACACGCCCGCCCACTGATCGGAAAGCCGATACGAATAGCAGTTCTCTAGCAGCAATGCGAGCATCGCAAATCCGCCGAGGGCAATCAGCGGCGCGATGCCGCGTATTGCGGGCACTCGCAGCAGCGTAGCGCGAGTAACGAAAAGATATGCGCTGAGCATTCCCAACGCAAAGATGTCGAGATAACCCGGGAGGTTCTCTTCATACTGCGCGAAGAGCGTGTCGTAGCAGCAGTGGGCCGCCCAAGTGCGCCACATCCAAGCGAGCACGATCATCGATCCCGCGCAAAGCCAAGGTTGGCGCCGGAACGCCCACCAGATCAACGGGAAGACGCAGTAAAACTCCACTTCCACGGCGAGCGTCCACAGCACGCCGTTGATGCTGCCGTACCGCTCGGGAAACCAAGTATGAATGAAGAGCAGGTGGGTGGCGAGGTCGGGCAGGAGCGCGGCGTTGGGTTGCCGCTGCGCGTAGCCGAGCGCATAGGCGACGGCGATCGAGAGGGTGTAGGAGGGCACGATCTTGATAAATCGGCGCCAGGCGAAATGGCCCCATGACGGCGCCGGCGTCCCGACCTGGCCGGCTCGAAAGAACGGATACGAGATGACGAAGCCTGACAGAAAGAAAAAGAGCGTGACGCCGATGAAGCCGGTGGCGGGCAGGAAAGCGAGCGGCTTCGGCGGCGAGAGCCACGAGATTTCCCACACGTGGTACCAAAGGACGAGCAGGACCGCCAGGCCGCGCAAGCCATCCAGAACGCCCAACCGCGGATTTTCATGCAGTCCGCCGCTTGCCGCCATCGCGCCCCCCATTTGACGCCAAAAAGAGGCCCTGATATAGTTGATGCTCGGTCCCACCTGCGGGTGAGGCCGTTGTTTGTGTCGTTTACTTTTGTGGGGAGCAAGCCATTCCGACGATCAACCAGCTGGTGCGCCGCGGGCGAGAGAAGACCGAGCAAAAGGTCAAGACGCGGGCATTTCGCGTGATCCTGACCGGGCCCAAGCCCGGCCATCCGGATTTACCGACCCGTGCATTCGAGGTAAGCGGCAATCCCCAACGGCGCGGCGTCTGTACGCAAGTCAAGACGGTCACCCCCAAGAAGCCGAACTCGGCGCTGCGCAAAGTCGCACGCGTCCGGCTGACCAACGGTGAAGAGGTTACCGCCTACATCCCCGGCATCGGTCACAACTTGCAAGAACACTCGGTCGTCTTGGTGCGCGGCGGGCGCGTCAAGGATCTGCCCGGCGTCCGCTATCACATCATTCGCGGCACGCTCGACACCGCGGGTACGGCGAACCGCAAGCAAGGCCGCTCCAAGTACGGCGCGAAGCGCGAGAAGAAGAAGTAATGCCCCGCAAAGGACCGGCTCCAAAACGGCAGATTCTGCCCGACCCGAAGTTCAACTCGAAAGTGCTGGCGCGCTTTATCAATAAGGTCATGCTTTGCGGCAAGAAATCGACCGCCGAGCACATCACGTATGGGGCACTCGAGATCGTCTCTGAAAAGACCGGGCGCGACCCGATGGAAATCTTTTCGCAGGCGCTCTCCAACGCGATGCCCTTGGTGGAAGTGCGTCCTCGCCGCGTAGGCGGCGCGACGTACCAAGTGCCGATGGAAGTGCGGCCGGATCGCCGCCAGGCGATGGCCATGCGCTGGCTCATCGGTTTCGCGCGCGCCCGCAACGGGCGCTCGATGGAAGAAAAGCTCGCGGGCGAGTTGCTCGACGCATCCAATAACACCGGTGCCACGATCAAGAAGCGTGAAGACACGCACAAGATGGCTGAAGCCAACAAAGCTTTTGCCCATTATCGTTGGTAGCGGCACACTAGACTAAAAGACCATGGCTACAAGGGAATATCCGCTCGAACGCACGAGGAATATCGGCATTGCCGCGCATATCGATGCCGGCAAGACGACCTGTACCGAACGCATCCTCTTCTTCACCGGACGCGTGCACAAGATGGGCGAAGTCCACGACGGCGCCGCGACGATGGATTGGATGGTTCAAGAGCAGGAGCGCGGCATTACGATTACGTCGGCCGCAACGGCAACGACCTGGCGCGACACGCGCATCAACATCATCGACACGCCCGGGCACGTCGACTTCACCGTTGAAGTCGAGCGGTCGCTCCGGGTCCTCGATGGCCTCGTCGCGCTCTTCGATTCCGTGGCGGCCGTGCAGCCGCAATCGGAGACCGTCTGGCGCCAAGCGAACAAATATAAGGTGCCGCGGATCGTCTTCGTTAACAAGATGGATCGGGTCGGAGCCGACTTTTTCAACGTCGTCGACAAGATTCGCGAGCGCCTGGGCGCGCGCGTCGTTCCCATTCAAGTGCCGATCGGCGCCGAGGACAAGTTCCGCGGGATCGTCGACCTCTTTACGATGAAGAAAACCGTCTATACGGACGACCTCGGCTCCACGACGGCGCAAGAGGATGTGGATGGTGAACTGCGAGAGCTGGCGATGGAATGGCGTCAGCATTTGGTCGAGGCCATCGCCGAGCAAGACGACGAACTGCTGGAGATGTTCTTCGACGGCAAAGAACTGCCGATCGACCGCATGAAGACCGCTCTGCGCAAAGCGACGATCGAGGGAACGGTTCTTCCGATGCTTTGCGGCTCCGCGTTCAAGAATAAGGGAATTCAGCCGCTGCTCGATGCGGTCGTCGAGTACATGCCCTCGCCGCTGGAGGCCAAACCGATCGTCGGCCGCGCGCCGAAGACCGGCGACGAAATTACTCGCAAGACCGACGATGCCGAACCCTTCTGCGCGCTGGCCTTCAAGATCGCGACCGATCCCTACGGGAATCTCACCTACTTTCGCGTCTATTCGGGCGTGTTGAACAAGGGCAGCTACGTGCTCAACTCACGCTCCGGACGCAAGGAACGAATCGGGCGCATCCTGCGAATGCACGCCAATCATCGCGAGGACATCGATGCCATCGGTGCGGGCGATATCGCAGCGGCAGTCGGACTCTCCGACACCCGCACCGGCGACACGCTCTGCGACGAGCGCTCGCCCATCGCGCTCGAATCGATTACCTTTCCCGAGCCGGTCATTCACCAGGCGATCGAGCCCAAGAGTAAGGCCGATCAGGATAAGCTCGGCTTAGCGCTGACGCGCCTCGCGCAAGAAGATCCGACCTTCCGGATGCGCACCGACGAGGAAACCCAGCAGACGATCATCGCCGGCATGGGCGAGCTGCATCTCGAGATCATCCTCGATCGGTTACGCCGCGAGTTCAAGGTCGAGGCCAACGTCGGGAAGCCGCAGGTCGCCTATAAAGAAGCGATCACCAAGACGATCGAAAAGGAAGGCCGCTTCGTGCGGCAGTCGGGCGGCAAAGGACAGTACGGTGATGTTTGGCTGCGCGTGGAGCCGCAGCCGCCTGGCACCGGATTCGTCTTCGAATGGAAGATCGTCGGCGGCGCCGTCCCCAAGGAGTACAGCAAAGCCGTCCAAGAAGGCGTGCGCGAGTCGGCCCAGAGCGGCGTGCTCGCCGGCTTTCCAGTCATGGATTTCAAGGTCGTGGCCTTCGACGGGTCCTACCACGAGGTCGACTCCTCGGAAATGGCCTTTAAAATCGCTGCCTCGATGGCCTGGAAAGAAGCTAACCGCGCGGCCGGACCGATCTTGCTCGAACCGATTATGAAGGTCGAGGTTACGACGCCCAAGGAGTACATGGGCGCGATCAACGGCGACCTCAACCGCCGGCGTGGCGCCATCCATGCCACCGAAGAGGCGCCGGGCGGTGCCCAGGTGATCACGGCTCACGTGCCGCTCTCGGAGATGTTCGGCTACGCTACCGACATGCGTTCCGCAACGCAGGGGCGGGCGACGTACACCATGGAGTTCTCGCACTACGAAAAGGCGCCGAAGTCGGTCGAAGAGGAGATCGTGGCAAAAGCTGCCGGCAAGAAACTGGCGCCGGCGTAAGCCTGCTTTGCAGCAGTAAAGGCAAGCTTAGGAGCACGTTGACTTAGAGGGTTTTCATTGGTACTATTCGGGTCGTGGCGCCCCCTCGACGGGGGCGTTTACCGCGTAAGGCGGAAAAAAGAGGCGCCTAGTACGCCTGGACCCGTGTACTTGTGGTAAGGCGCACTGCGCGATAGTGTAGTGCACTAAAAATGGGGACCCGCGCCGCGAAGTAGGCGCGGGGGCGCGCGAAGCGCCAAAGCACTGCGCGAAGTGCAGCGCGTTCTTAAAGAGAAGGAAAGAGATGGCCAAGCAAAAGTTCGAGCGGAACAAGCCGCACGTCAATATCGGCACGACTGGTCACGTCGATCATGGAAAGACGACGTTAACGGCCGCGATCATGCATTGCCTTTCGACTGAGGGGCTCGCGCAGAAAGTCGGCGTCGATCAGATCGACAACGCTCCAGAAGAGAAAGAGCGTGGGATTACGATTGCCATCTCGCATCAGGAATACGAAACGGCGAAGCGCCACTACGCGCACGTCGACTGCCCCGGCCACGCCGACTACATCAAGAACATGATCACGGGTGCCGCCCAAATGGACGGCGCGGTCCTCGTCGTCGCTGCGACCGACGGCCCGATGCCACAGACGCGCGAACACATTCTGTTGATGCGCCAAGTCGGCGTGCCACGGATCGTCGTCTTCCTTAATAAAGTGGATATGGTCGACGACGAAGAGCTGCTCGAGCTGGTCGAGTTGGAGATCCGCGAGCTGCTCTCGCAGTACGACTTCCCCGGCGACGACACGCCGATCATTCGCGGTTCGGCCCTCAAGGCGCTCAACTCGAGCGGACGCAAGGGCGACGCGGATGCCGACCAGATCTTCAAGCTCATGGACACCATCGACGACTACATTCCGCAGCCGGAACGTCAGGTCGATAAGCCGTTTTTGATGCCCGTTGAGGACGTCTTCACGATTACCGGGCGCGGCACCGTCGGGACCGGTCGCGTCGAGCGCGGTCAGGTAAAGGTGGGCGAGGAAGTCGAGATCGTCGGTCTCAAGGAAGAGACGAAGAAGACGGTCGTGACCGGCATCGAGATGTTCCGGAAACTGCTCGACTCGGGAATCGCCGGCGATAACATCGGCGTGCTGCTTCGCGGCGTCGATCGCAACGAGATCGAGCGCGGCCAAGTGCTGGCCAAGCCGGGCTCCGTCAAGCCGCACAAGAAGTTCAAAGCCGAAGTCTACGTGCTTTCTAAGGAGGAGGGCGGGCGTCATACGCCGTTCTTCGGAAACTATCGCCCGCAGTTTTATTTTCGGACGACCGACGTCACCGGAACGATCAAGCTGCCCGACGGCGTCGAAATGGTGATGCCGGGCGACAACGTGCAGATGGACGTGGAGCTTCACACGCCGATCGCGTGTGAAGAGGGTCTCCGCTTCGCGATTCGCGAGGGCGGTCGCACCGTCGGGGCGGGCGTTGTAACGGCCGTCAGCGAATAGAGCGGCTAACGTATGGCGAAACAGATGATCCGCATACGCCTCAAGGCGTACGACCACAAAGTGCTCGATCAATCGGCCGAGCGGATCGTTGAGACCGCCAAACGCACCGGCGCCTTCGTCAGCGGTCCGGTGCCCCTACCGACCGAGATCAACCGCTTTTGCGTGCAGCGCTCGACGAACAACGACAAGAAGTCGCGCGAGCACTTCGAAATGCGTACCCATAAGCGGCTGATCGACATCCTGCAGGCCTCGCCGAAGACGATGGATGCGCTGATGCATCTCGATCTGCCGGCCGGCGTGGACATCGAACTCAAGGCCTAGCTCCTAGGGAACGTTACGGCCGCCTTACGGCAAAGCGTTAATGTTTGTTGACGGGTTAGCATGGGGCGTGCTACGTTTACTAAACAGCCAGGAAGGCTCTCCGCGGCAGTCATCTTTTAGCATTCACGTCTGACACTGACTTCCTGTTTAGAGAAGCCGGCTCGCGCAATCTAGTTAGCAGGAAGGCAGCATGAAAGCCCAACAGGCCCTACCCCTAGGGGTTCTTTTTCTTACGTTGGCGTTCGCCGGCTGCTCCAGCGGGGGGCCGCTCCCGCAAGCCGCCTCGAGCCAGAGCAACTTCACGGCGGTCGTTCCCGGTGCGAGCGCGTTGCATCGGGAAGCGTGTGCGGCGAGCTCGACCTCGGTAAATTTCAACGGAACGCCGATCTCAAAGGGTTCCTGGCTTCTGTTTTCGAGCGTTCTATCGGAGCAGGGGACGAAGGGGGCGCTTCGACTCGCGGTGCGTGAATCGTTCGTTACGTTCAGCATCGGCCAAACGCACTATTCGATTGAAGGTCCGAACATGGACCTCACGCTTGATAGCGGCAGAACCGTCCGCTTGAGCTTTCCGGCGTACCATTGGCGGATGCTCGCGCCCTATGGCGCGACCGGCTCGGAGTTCCTGAACAGCATCGCGTACCAGCTCCCGAACCACCTTCCGGGCTCGATCACGAACGTGACCTGGTCGGCAAAATTTTATGGCAAGTACGATCGTCCGATCAAGTGGCGCTGGGGTGCTGCCGTCTACAGCAAGCTTTCGAACCATTATGGTGCGCTTAAAACGGAGCCCCTCACCGACCCTCGCTATCCTCCGTACAACGCCGATCCCGCCGGTACGCCCGAAGCCTTCAAACAGTACGTTATCGCCGGCGGAACCGGCGACGGCGGAAAGAACTACACGGGCTCGCTGAGCTCGGCGGTCACCATCACCCCGTGCGGCGGTTAGCATCGCTCGAACCGCGGAGGCATCCGGCCCCCTCCATTTAATTAGCCTCGCATGGAAGTGAAATCGACGTACCTCGGCACGATGATCGGGCTGGCGACCGTCGCCTTCGGCCTCATCGCCGCCGGTGCATGGAATAAATTCATCAGCGACACGATCGCGCTCTTCCTCAAGCCGGGCAACGGCGTACTGGCAGAGCTCATCTATGCCGTCATCATAACGATCGTCGCCATCGTCGTGGTCCAGAGTCTGGCAAAGTTGGCGGAGAAGGAAGCACTTTTGACGGCGAAGCTGCCGTTCGTCAAAAAGCCCGAGGAGTAGCTCTGGCGTTACTGCGCGAACGAACGGCCATGCCCATCGACCTTCACGAACTCCGGTCGCGTTCGTTCCACGGCACCAAACGCCGCATCTACCATTTGCTCGAAGAGATGGGTACCTCGGGCGACCAGATCTGGCCCTTTGCCTCGCAGCCCTTCATGCGTTCTCCGGGCCCCCTCGCGCCGGGCCGGACCGAAGAATGGCACCTGGGAATCCACAGCATTTTGGAAGAGACCGTTCCCGAGGAGCGGATCGTCTGGCGTTTCCAAAACGAAGGCCTCGACGGAACGCACGGGTTCCACTTGTCTACCCTGGGCAAAGAGACCGTCGTGGAGTATCGCGTCGACGCAATCTTATCGGACACCGACGGGCGATTGCTTTGGCGGCGCTTCGAGGATCAGTTCGAGCGCTCGACCGAGGCGCTCTTCGACAAACTCGCGCGCGTTTTAAAGCGCTAGTTCCCGTGCCCGACCCGGTCGACTTCATCGACGTCGCGGGGCTGTTCTCCGACGAAGAGCGCCTCGTCCGCGACACCGTGCGCGCTTACGTGCGGGACCGCATCCTGCCCAACATCGCGCAATGGTTCGAGGAAGGGACGCTTCCGCGCGAGCTCGGCCGAGAGCTCGGCCGGCTCGGATTGCTCGGCATGCACCTCGAGGGCTACGGCTGTGCGGGAGCGAGCGCGGTCGCGTATGGCATCGCCTGTTTGGAGCTGGAAGCCGGCGATTCGGGGGTTCGCAGCTTCGCGTCGGTTCAGGGATCGCTCGCGATGTATGCAATCCATCGCTGGGGCGACGAGGCGCAGAAGCAGAGGTGGCTGGGGCCGATGGCACGGGGCGAGCTGATCGGCTGTTTCGGCCTCACCGAGCCCGACTTTGGCAGCAATCCGGCCGGCATGCGAACCTACGCCCGCAAGGACGGATCCGATTGGGTCATTGACGGGACAAAGATGTGGATCACAAACGGATCCATCGCCGATCTTTCCATCGTTTGGGCGCAGACTGATGCGGGCATTCGCGGCTTCATCGTGCCTCGCGACGCGCGCGGCTTTTCGGCGACGAACATCGAGCGAAAGCTGTCGCTGCGCGCGTCGGTTACGAGCGAGCTCGTACTCGCCGGGTGCCGCCTTCCTGCCGACGCGCTGCTGCCGCTCGGCGACGGCTTGGTCGCGCCACTCTCCTGTTTGAACGAAGCGCGCTTCGGTATCGTATGGGGAGCGATCGGCGCGGCGCGAAGCTGCTACGAATCGGCGCTCGAGTACAGCAAGACGCGCATTGCGTTCGATCGGCCCATCGGCGGCTTTCAGATGACCCAAGCGAAGCTCGTCGACATGTTGCTGGAGCTGAACAAGGGCGCGCTCTTGGCGCTGCATCTCGGACGGGCAAAGGACGGTGGGCGCCTCCACCCGTCGCAAGTCAGTCTTGCAAAGCTCAACAACGTCCGCGAGGCGCTCGCGATCGCCCGTCAGGCACGCACGATTCTGGGCGCAAACGGCGTCACGCTGGAATACCCCGTTATTCGCCACATGAACAACTTGGAATCGGTGCTGACATACGAGGGTACCAGCGAAATGCACGCACTCGTCGTCGGCAAAGAGATAACCGGCCTGGGCGCCTTCACATAGGAAGCGCCCTGCGATCTCCCCCGACCACGGCGCAATTCGAGCAAGCAACTAAGCGTTGATTGAGCGGCCGCTGTGGCAGGCCGCCTTGACCTTGCGCGACGGCCCTGATACACTGCCGAAGTTGCGGTTCGTGCCGGTTCGCTTTCCAATGCGTGCCGGCGAAAAAAATACTACAGTACGCCTGGCTCCGTGGCCTGGCGATTCTCACAGAAACGGGCGAATGAAGAACATCCTTGGCCGTAAAGTCGGGATGACCAGCATCTTCACCGACGACGGCCGATATGTGCCGGTCACGGTGATCGCGGCCGGTCCCTGCACGGTCGTTGGTCTGCGAACGAAGGAAAAAGACGGCTACGAGGCCGTTGCTTTAGGTTTTGAGCCGATCAAACGCCGCCGCCTGACGCGCGCGCAGGGTGGACACTTCAAGAAGCAAGGTGTCGAGCCGGTGCGTGTCGTCCGCGAGTTTCGCGGCGACGTTGCGGAGTCCGAGCTCGGCCAGGCCGTGACCGTCTCCGGCTTCGAGCCGGGGGATCGCGTTGACGTCGTCGGGGTTTCCAAGGGCCATGGGTTCTCCGGAGCCATCAAGCGCCATAACTTTAGCGGCGGTGGCGCGAGCCACGGCTCGATGATTCATCGCCAGCCCGCCTCCAACGGCGACACCAACGCCGGGCGCACCGTGCTGGGCAGCCGCCGGCCGGGGCATTACGGCGTCGATCGCACGACGTGTCAGAACCTCGAAGTCGTTCGGGCCGATGGAGAGCGGAATCTTTTGCTCGTGCGCGGCGCCGTCCCCGGCGGCAAGAACGCGCTCGTAGTCGTGCGTCAGAGCGTCAAGTCGCTTCGTCCTTCGTCCTTCGACCCTTCGACAGGCTCAGGACAGGCTAAGCTCAGGGTGACATCAGAAAAGGCGAAGACCTAGTGCCGAACGTTATCGACGCCTCCGGAAAGGTCGTCCGCGAGATCGAGTCGCCTGCGGTGCTCAATGGAGACTTTAGCGATAAGCTCACGGTCGTCTACCGCGCGGTGCACCGCGAGTTTGCCAACTGCCGTGCCGGAACCGCATCGACGCTCAAGCGCGACGAAGTGCGGGGCGGTGGGCGCAAACCATGGCGGCAGAAGGGTACCGGTCGCGCGCGTCAGGGTTCGATTCGTTCGCCGCAGTGGCGTCACGGTGGCGTGGTCTTTGGTCCCCAGCCGCGCAGCTTCGTGGAGTCGCTCAATAAGAAGGAACGACGAGTCGCCTTCATCGCGGCGCTGGCCGACCGCTTTCATAACGACGCCGTCACATTGTTGGAGACGGCCGATTTTTCGATCGGAAAGACGGCGGGCTTCGCGAAGCTCCTCTTCGGAAGCGCGAAAGCAGCGCGGGTGGGCCCTACGACGCTGATCGTCTGTCGGCGCGGCGAGGCGCACGCAGCCGAGATCGAGCGGGTCGGGCGGAACCTGACGCGAGTCGGGTTCACCGACGACGGCGCGCTCGACGTCAAGGACGTACTGCGCTTCGATCGGCTACTTTTCACGACGGCCGCGTACGACGCCCTTACGCAGCGCCTTGCCGAAAAACAGGAGCAAGCTGATGGACGCGCGTGACGTCATCGTAGCGCCGCGAATCACCGAAAAAGCGATGGCCGACGCGCTCGGGCAGCAATATACGTTCGTCGTGCACCCGCACGCCACAAAGACGCAGATTCGGCATGCCGTCGAAGAAATTTTCCACGTCAACGTCTTGCAGGTCAACACCGTCAACGTGCGCGGCAAGTCGCGCAACTCCGCGCGCCGAGGCGTTCGGGTTAGCGGCAAGATGAGCGATTACAAGAAAGCGATCGTAACCATCAAGGCCGGTCAGAAGATCGAGCTCGGCGGAGTGAACTATTTTGAGCAATAGCAATGCCCGTTAAGAAATATAGACCGACTTCGCCCGGCAAGCGCTTTTTAACCACGCTCGATTTTTCGGATCTCTCCAAAGTTGAGCCCGAACGCTCGCTGATCGAGGTCCGCAAGAAGCATTCCGGTCGCAACAACAACGGCCACATCACGGTGCGTCATCGTGGCGGCGGCACGCGCAAGATCTATCGCATCATCGACTTCAAGCGTGCGAAGGATGGCGTGCCGGCGAAGGTCGCGACGGTCGAGTACGATCCGAACCGTTCCTGCCGCATCGCGCTCCTACACTACCGCGATGGCGAAAAGCGCTATATCTTGGCGCCGCTGGGTTTGCGCGCCGGCGAGCTCGTAGAGTCCGGGCCGACGGCCGACATCAAAATCGGTAATGCGCTGCCGATCAAGAATATTCCGGTGGGCACGGTCATCCACAACATCGAACTGCGCCCCGGCGAGGGCGGCAAGCTCGTACGTTCCGCGGGCGTGTCGGCGCAGCTGATGGCCAAGGAGGACCAGTACTCGCAGGTCCGGATGCCGTCGGGCGAAGTGCGGCGGATCCACATCAACTGCCGCGCGACCATCGGGCAGCTCGGCAACGTCGAACACGAAAACCAAGTTATCGGCAAAGCCGGCCGTTCGCGCCATCTCGGAAAGCGCCCGGCAGTGCGCGGCATTGCGATGAATCCGGTCGATCATCCGCATGGCGGCGGCGAAGCGCGCTCGACCTCGGGTCGTCCGCCGACGACGCCGTGGGGCGTGATGACGATGGGCAAAAAGACCCGGCGCAACAAGCGCACGACGAAGATGATCGTTCGCAGGAGAGGCTCGAAGTAATGTCGCGTTCGCTGAAAAAAGGCCCGTACGTCGCGCCCGATCTCGTGCGGAAAATCGAGAAGCTCAACGAGACGCGCGAGCGGCGAGTGATCAAGACGTGGAGCCGCGATTCGACGGTGCTTCCGACGATGGTCGGTCATACGATCGGCGTGCACAACGGCAAGACGCACATCCCGGTCTACGTCACCGAGAACATGGTCGGTCACAAGCTGGGCGAGTTTTCCGCGACCCGCACGTTCAAGGGCCACTCAGCGCGTGCCGCCGAGACGACCGCGAAGCCGAAGTAACAGCGCTTAGGCGGCGTCTGAGCCGC
>DATMKR010000130.1:0-21862 GCA_035571115.1 Candidatus Acidiferrum sp.
CAGACTCGCCGCAGCCCGCTCCGTTGCCTCCCGCGCCGCCGGCACCGAGCGTTCCGTCGGAACCCTCGCAGCCGCTTGCACCGCCCGCGCCGCCTGTACCGCCGTGGTTCCGCGCACCGCCGGTTCCGCCCGCACCACTAGGCTCGTCGGAGCCGGGGTTGCCCGATCCGCCCGTGTGCCCGCCGCCGCCTCCGCCGTTACCACCGGTCGGGTAGCCGCAAGATCCGCTGCTGCAATCGTCTCCGTCGCCTCCGCCGCCGCCACCACCCGCGCCCACGATAACACGGTCGGCCAACTGGTCGCCCCCCTGGCGCACGTCGGATGCACCACCGCCTTGGCCGTAGCAACCGTATTTGCAGAAACCGTTGCCGGCGCCGCCACCATTAAAGCCGCCAGACAGCCCGCTCCCACCAACGAAGATCGCCAAGCGTTCTCGGGGGGTCACCGGAATCACGGCGCTTACGCGACCTCCCCGACCGCCTGCGCTCGTAGGGGCGTAGTACGGCCGGTTGCCGGTGGCACCGCTTGCCCCAGTTGCGGTGATGGTAACCTGGGTCACGCCGGGCGGAACCTTGAACGATTGCTCGGCGCCCGTGTATCGGAACTTCGCCGTTCCGTCGGAGGGCTGCAGCCGCACGCTCGGGGTCGCTGCCCCTGGATTCGACGGAGGCGCGCATGCGGAAAGAAGCCCCGTGCAAAGCGCGCTGAACATCGCTACGAGCACATATCGGTTAAGTATTCCCGACTTCATTTGCACCGCTCCTCGCAGCCGGAACCAGCCGGCTTTCAAATATTATACGGCATAACCGTCGCGCTTGCGTCAGGTCATCGTAGCATCGAGCACGTCGAACAGCTCCTCGACGACGCGCTGTAATCCTGCCGTGCCGGCGACGAAATTCCAGCCGCTGCACCCGCGCGGGCCGCAGCGATTCGAGATGCCGCGCACTTCGATCGCGCGAACGTTCGCACGGTCGGCCGCACGCAGCACGGCAAAGCCTTCCATCGATTCGACCTGCGCACCGCGGCCGGCCAGTCGCGAAGCTGTTTCGTCTGTGGCCGTCACGCAAGAAACCGTCACGCCGTTCAACACCGCAAAGCCGCGCGCGCGCAACCTTTCGACGATCGTTACGTCGGAATGTGCGCGGTCGACGACGCGTTCGCCGCGCGGCAGCGAGACCGGTTCGCCGGTTTCGAGTCCGAGGTCCATCATCTCTTCGCCAACGATCACGCCATCGCCAATCTGCGCGGCACCAGAAAGCGCGCCGCCCACCCCGGCGCTGACCACGAAGCGATAGTTCCCGCCCGCAAGCGCCGTGGCAACGGCTGTGGCGGCTTCAACGGGGCCCACGCCCATTACCAGCGTTTCGACGCCGTCGCGAGGCCGCCAGAACGCGAGTTCCTTTTCGACGGCGCAGGCGAGCAGAATCACGGTACGCCGATAAACTTATGGGTTTGCAGCGAGAGGCGGAAACGCTGCGGGTGCGCTTTCGCGTACTCGAGCGCGATCGCGACGTTCGCGGGCCGATTGCCTTCGGGCTGCAACAGGATCGTCGGCTTATCGGCAAAGAGCGGCAGATGTTCCTCGGGCACGCGTTCGTCAACGATCAACTTCGCTTCATTTGCGCGTGCCGCCATGCGAGGATCCACGCGCTCCTTCGGTGAGACGCAAAGCCAAACGTCGTCCG
This sequence comes from Candidatus Acidiferrum sp., assembly GCA_035571115.1. Lineage (GTDB taxonomy): Bacteria > Vulcanimicrobiota > Vulcanimicrobiia > Vulcanimicrobiales > Vulcanimicrobiaceae > Cybelea. Next base: position 1,686 of record DATMKR010000130.1, read on the forward strand.
GGAGCTCGGAATAGATCGTTCCGTTCGATTCGATATGAACGCGCCGGCCGTCTTTTCGCAACGCCTCGATCAAAGCAGAGGTTTCGGCTTGAGCGAGCGGCTCGCCGCCGGTGAGGATCACCATCGGGCAATCACCACTGGTTTCACGCACCTTTTCGAGCACTTCATCCACGCTCGCGAAAAACTTCGTCGAATAATCCGTGTCGCAGAAATCACACGCAAGATTGCAGCCCGCCAGGCGCACGAAGACGGCCGGCATCCCAGTCCACATTCCCTCGCCCTGAATGCTGTAGAAGATCTCAGCTAGTTGAAGCATGGTTTACGACATGTGCATGATGCCTCGGAGCCGCTCGTCGCTCCGCAATCCCGGCTGCGCTCCTGCTGCCTGCCTCCTCAGCATCACGCACACGATCGTAAACCATGCTTCTCCGCCTAGTCATCCTTCGACAGGCTCAGGATGACACCGGGAGGGCTCAGGATGACACCGGGAGGGCTCACGATGACACCGGGAGGGCTCAGGATGACACCTCACGATGACATTGATTTGCGGAGGATGGCGCAGGCGGTTGTCGTTTCCCACAATACCAGTTCGTCCAATCCCGGCAAATCGTCCGCAAGATGCTGCCAGATCCAAAGGAGCAAGTTCTCCGCGGTTGGATTTTCGACGAAGTCGTTGAGGTTTTGGTGGTCGAACCGGTCGACGATCCGTTCGGCCACGATGCGTTCGATTTCATCGAAATCCTCGACCATGCCGCGCGACGGCCCTTCGGTTTGGACCGGCCCGGTGATGGCGACTTCCAGACGGTACGAGTGCCCGTGCATGCGCGCGCACTTTCCGGGATGAAACGGCAGAACGTGTGCCGCCTCGAAGCGGAACTGCTTGCGGAGTTGCAGTTCGGCTACAGATCCCCTTGCGGGCCCATGCGCTCCAAGCGCTGCTTGAGGTCGGCGAGGAAACCGCTGGCAACGTAACCGTCGACGACACGATGGTCGAGCGACAGGCACGAGTTCATCATGCGCCGGATTGCGAGCGAGTCGTCGTCGCGCACGACGACCTTCTTGACGACGGCCTCCATGGTGACGATACCGGCTTGACCCCCGTTGATGATTGGCGCGGAGGCCCAGGAGCCGTTCGCGCCGTTGTTGTTGACCGTGAACGTGCCCCCGGCGAGATCGTCGACGCCAAGCTTTCCTTTGCGCGCCTTTTCGATGAGCTCGCCGGCCGCGAGCGCAATGCCTTTGATCGAGAGCTTGTCGGCGCGTCTGATAACCGGAACGACGAGATTGGTAGCCAGCCCGATCGCAATGCCGATATTTACTTCCTCGTTGACGTAGATGCTCGGTTGGCTCGAACCGCTTGCCGGCACGAAGCGGGCGTTCATCAACGGAAAGGCTGCCAGCGACTCGACGACGGCGCGAATGAAGAAGGGCAGCAGCGTGAGCTTGTAGCCGCTCTCGCGTTCGAAGCGGTCCTTTTCGCGCACGCGCCAACTCCAAACGTCGGTGACGTCGATCTCGACCATCGACCATGCGTGCGGCGCCGAGTGTTTGCTTTCCACCATGCGTTCGGCGATGATCCGGCGAGCCTGCGTAAGCGTAACGGTGCTTCCCGGGATCGGTTGCGCGTAGGTTGAGGTTCGCGCCGTTGCCGGCGAAGGCGCAGCAGTGACCGCGGCGAGCACGTCGTCGGCCGTGACGCGGCCGTTCGAACCGCTTCCTTTGATCGCCCGAATGTCGATGCGATGCTCGCGCGCCAGCCGTCGAACCGCCGGCGAGGCGCCGCGCAAGGCGCTCTCACTTTCGACACTCTCCGAGGCGGCGGCGGCCGTCGCGCCGTTGGGTGAGGAAACCGCCGGCGTAGGGGGCGCGGCAGCGACGGGCGCGGCAACGGCGGCGGGTGCCGCAGTTGCTCCCGGTGCCTCAGATGCGGCGGTTTTTGTCGCGCCGGCTTCGTCGATCACGGCGATCGGCGTCCCGGTAGCAACCGTCTCACCCTCCTTGACCAATAGCTCGCGAATTGTCCCCGTGACGGGCGACGGAACGCCCGCGTTGACTTTATCGGTCGAAACCTCGACGAAGTCTTCGTATTTGTCGACCGAGTCGCCGACACTCTTGAGCCACTGTGCCACGGTGCCTTCGGTGACGGTTTCACCCAGCTGCGGCATCGTTATCGTCGTTGCCATGCTTAAAACTTCACCATTGCGCGCATTGCGTCAGCCATTTCAGCAGGCGACGACATGAACTCTTCTTCGAGCGGCAGGGCGTAACCCATCGACGGCACGTCCGGACCGCAAAGCCGCCGAATCGGCGAATCGAGTGAAAAGAGTGCCTCTTCGGCCACCATGGCACTGATCTCCGCGCCGATGCCGCCAAACTTGTTGTCTTCGTGAACGATCAGCAGCTTGCGCGTCTTCTCGACGCTAGTGAGAATTGCCGTCTTGTCCATCGGGCGAATCGATCGCAGATCGATCACTTCGACGGATAGGTTCTCTTCCTGTAAGCGTTGCGCTGCTTCGAGCGCCCAGTGCAGATAGAGCCCGTAGGATACGACGGTCAACTGCGTGCCCGCTTTGCGAACGTTGGCCTTACCGAGCGGAATCGTGTAATGGCCGTCGGGCACTTCGCCTTTGATCAGCCGATAGGTTTTCTTGTGCTCCAAAAAGAGCACGGGGTCCGGATCGTCGATCGCCGCGTTGAGCAGACCCTTGACGTCGTCGGGAAATGAAGGCGCGACGATCTTTAGACCGGGAACGTGATAGAAGAGCGCTTCGATGGAAACCGAGTGAGAGAGGGCTCCGCGAACGCCGCCACCATAGGGCGTGCGAATCACGAGCGGACAGGTGTACTCTCCGTTCGAGCGATAGCGTATTTTCGCGGCCTCGCCCACGATCTGGTTGAACGACGGATAGATGAAGTCGGCGAACTGGATCTCTGCGATCGGACGCAAGCCTTCCATCGCCATTCCGACCGCGATCCCGACGATCGAAGCCTCGGCGATTGGCGTGTCGATGACGCGTCGCTCGCCAAACTCACCGATGAAGTCCTTCGTGATCAAAAACACGTTGCCGCGCGCGCCGACGTCCTCGCCGAGGATCACCGTCCGCTCGTCGTTCTTCATCGCTTCGTAAAGCGTCGCGCGAACCGCCTCGACGTTGTTCATCACCGTCGAGTTCGTGCTGCTTACGACTGCCACGGTTCCCACGCTCCTTCGTAGACGTGTTTGTAAAGGTCGGTGGGTTCGGGATAGGGCAGCGCCTCCGCCGCATCCGTCGCTTCGTTCGTTTCACACAAGACGTCTTCGCGCATGGCTGCGACGCCCTCGGGCGTCACGATGCCGTGCTCGAGCAGCACCGCTTCGAAAGCCGGCACCGGATCGTCTTTGCGCCGTTCCTGTACGGCCTCGCGCGTGCGATACGTGAGATCGTTATCGTCGGTCGAATGGGCGAGGTAGCGGTAGCAGGTGCCCTCAACGAGCGTCGGGCCTCCTCCGGCGCGCGCGCGATCCATCGCTTCCTTCACCGCCGCGTAGGTTTCGATCGGATCGAAGCCGTTGAAGCGCCGGCCGGGCATGCCATATCCAGCCGCCCGCTTCCAGATCTCGGGCTGCGCCATCTGTTTTTCAAGCGGCGTCGAGATCGCCCACTCGTTGTTCTCGACCAGCATCACGAACGGCAGCTTGTGCACGGCGGCAAAGTTCATGGATTCGTGCCACTCGCCTTCGCTCGTCGTTCCGTCGCCGCAGGTTGCCAAGACGGCGCGTTCCGTCTCTCCACGATACTGAATTGCGAAAGCGGCGCCGACGGCGTGCGGCAGATGCGCTGCGAGAATCGACGAGAACGACATCAGGCCGGCAGCTTTGGAAGAATAATGGTTGGGGAACTGTCGTCCGCCGTTGTGATCTTCGGCCCGCGCGAAGATCGAGAGCAAGATTTCGAACGGCGAGAGTCCGATGCCCAAGCAGAGCCCGAGATCGCGATAATAGGGAGCGAGAATGTCACGCCCGCGATTGAAGGCCATCGCGGCGCCGGCTTGCAATGCTTCGTGCCCTTCGCTGCCCAGCGCAAAGGGAACCTTGCCTTGCCGGTTGAGCTGAAATCCGCGATTGTCCAGCTGCCGCTGCAAAAGCATGTTGCGAAACATATCGCGCAACTGCTCGTCGCTCAATCCGTGACGCTCGAGACTTCCCGTTCGTAAATCCGTCGTAGCCATCGTTCTTCCTATTTCGCGCGTTATACGGTCCACGGTTCCCAGCCCTCGGCATAGACCTTCCGGTACAGGTCGGCTGCGTCCGGATAGGCCATCGCTTCGGCCCGGTCCGTGGCGTCGTTGGTCTCTTCGAGGACGGAACGCTTCAATGCTTCCACCTGCTCGGCGTTCAAGACGGCGCGCTCGACCAGGAGCCGCTCGAAGCACGGGACGGGGTCGTCTTTGCGGCGCGCCTGGACCTCATCGGGCGAGCGGTACGTGCGATCGTCGTCGTCCGTCGTGTGCGAGAGAAAGCGATAGCACTTGGCTTCTACCAAAGTTGGGCCGCCGCCGGCGCGAGCCCGCTGCATCGCGGTGCCGACCGCGGCATAGCAGGCGATGGGATCCATGCCGTCCACCACGTCTCCGGGCAGTCCGTAACCCTCGGCGCGCTTGAAGACGTCCGGCTGGCCCATCTGCTTTGAGAGCGGGGTCGAGATCGCCCATTCGTTGTTCTCGCAGAGAAAAACGATCGGAAGCTTATGCACTGCGGCAAAGTTGACCGATTCGTGCCACTCGCCTTCGCTGGTCGCTCCATCGCCAAAGGTTGTGAGGACCGCTCGGCCCGTCTCACCGCGATACTGCAGCGCGAACGCGGCGCCGACGGCGTGCGGCAGCTGCGCCGCGATTATCGAGCTGATCGTGTGAAGGCCCAGACGCCGGCTGGCGTAGTGGTGCGGAAACTGCCGCCCTGCCGAATGATCGGCGGCGCGCGCGAAGAGCGACAGGAGCACTTCATACGGCGTGAGGCCGATTCCCAACGCCAGTCCGAGGTCGCGATAGTAGGGCACGAGGATGTCCTTGCCGCGCTCGAAGGCCATCGCGGCTCCGGCTTGCACCGCCTCGTGCCCTTCGCTCGCGGATGCAAACGGAATCTTCCCTTGGCGATTCAGTTGAAAGCCCCGGTTCTCGAGGGTGCGCTGCATGAGCATCGTGCGGAGGATCGCGACGAGCTGCTCGTCCGTCAGTCCATGACGCTCCAAGGAGAGCTTCGATTGCGCTTCCGGCTTAATGGCCACCGCTGCTCCTACTCGGTCACGCGCGGCAAAATCCTGCGGGTGGAAGTAGCTGGAGGCTAAAGGATTGAAATGAGGCATGCCATGATTCGTGCAGGTGTCGCGACGATTGCGCTCCTTCTGGCGTGCGGAGCGCAGGCCGAGGCGCGAACCGAGTTCTGTCCGGCCGCGGTTTTATACGCACCCGCAGTGCCGGCCGACGCGACCGGCAAGTCGGCAAGTCTCGTCTTCGCTTTGAACTCTGAGTCTCCCAGAACGATCGTCTCTGCGACGATCGTCGCCGATACTGACGGCGGCTGGTACTCGTGGGATGTCGCAAATCTGCCGCTGACGGGCGCTATCCCGCGAAGCCGATCGGCGCCGTTGGTTGTCGACTTTGCGAAAGCCGTCTTCGTTCGGCACGCGTGGATCTTGCACGCGCGCGTCGCCGGCGATGCGTTCGGCTGGCAAACTTTAGGGGAAGTCTCTTGCGGCGTGCCGGCGTTCACCGCACCGGCCGATCGCCCCCGGAAACCGGGAAGTGGCAATGGCTTGCGGCACGTAGCGGCCACGCCGATTGCGCCGCTCTTTTCGACCGAGTGTCCGCATCCATTTACGCAAGCAACCGTCACGCATGCAGTACAACCGCCCTTTCCGCGATTCGCGCCGCGGCTAATCGGCGCCTCATACACATCGGAGGTCGAGGTTGCCGTGGGCCAAACCGACGCCATACTCGACGCTTGGGTCTACAAGACATCGGGCGTTGCCGCCCTTGACGCAAGCGCCCTGTCGGCAGCCCGAGCGTCGTCGTTTTCCTCGGCGATCTCCTACTGCCAAAAAGCCGAGGGATACTATCTCTTCCGAGCGGATTTCGAGCCGCAGTGAGTTCCACACTCGAGACCCTTGCTCCGCAAGGAGAACTCGTTCGCTATCGGCGCCACTTTCACGCGCATCCCGAGCTTTCGCTGATCGAGTTTGCGACGGCAAAGTTCATCGAGCGCGAACTGCGCGAGTCGGGTTACGAGCAGATTCGCACCGGGATCGGAAGGACGGGTATTCTGGCGACGCTGCAAGGCGCGAAACCGGGTCCCGTGACGCTGCTGCGCGCCGATATGGACGCGCTGCCGATTGAGGAGCGCAACGACGAACCATATCGCTCCCTGACGCCGGGCGTCATGCACGCCTGCGGTCACGACGGCCACATGGCGATCCTTTTGGCTGCCGCCTGCGCGCTGCGGCGGCGTACCGACGAGATCTCCGGGACGATCGTGTTCTGCTTTCAGCCGGGCGAGGAGGGACACTCCGGCAACAAGCTGATGATCGAGGATGGAGCGCTCGAGCACCCGCACGTCGATCGCACGTTCGCGCTGCATCTCTATAGCGGGCTGGACGTTGGGAAGATCGGCGTTCGCGACGGCGCGTTCTTTGCATCGTCGGATCGCTTCGACATCGAAATGGCTGGCAAAGGCGGCCACGGGGCGCTCCCGCAGAGCGCGATCGATCCGATCGTCGCGGCTGCGCAGTTCGTTACGATGCTGCAGACCGTCGCGAGCCGTGAGATCGCCGCGAATCAGCCGGTTGTCGTGACGATCGGTGCCCTGCACTCCGGCACGACCTTCAACGTGATCCCAGAGCTGGCGACGCTACAGGGAAGCGTTCGAGCCTTCGACGAGACAACTCGCGCGGAGCTTCCCGTGCGCATCGAGCGTCTGCTCGCGGGGGTTTGCGAGGCGATGCGCCTGACCTATCGTTTCGATTACCATTGGATCTATCCGCCGACCGTGAACGATTCCGCAACCAACGACGTCGTGCGCCGAGTCGCGCGCGAGGTCGTTGGCGAGCAGAACCTCGTCGACCCTCACGAGATCGTCATGTGGTCGGAGGATATGTCGTTCATGCAAGAGCTGCGCCCTGGCGCTTATTTTTTGGTCGGCGCCCGCGGGCCGCGCAAGGGAATCGAGCCGCAACATAGCGCGCGGTTCGATATCGACGAACGCGCGCTGGAGGTCGGCTACAGGATGATGATGGGCTTAGCGCTACGAGGCGCTCGCTAGCGGCCCCGTGTCGGCCGTGATCTCGAACTTGTTGCCTTCGGCGTCTTCGAAGAAGACCGCATAGTAATCCCCGTATTCGGGGTGCAGGCCGGGGCCTTCAATCGCTCTCGCACCATGCTCGCGAGCGATACCCGCGGCGGCGTCCACCTGCGCGCGCGTTTCGACCGCGAAGGCAAGCCTCGTCGATCCCGGGAGCGAAGCGGGATCAGGAATGAGGCCAAACCGAGGACGGCCTCCCGTCGCGGTCTCGTAACCGACGAAGCCGGGCTCCTCGGGTTCGTCCGAGCGGGTGATCCGGCGGTAACCGATATGCTCGGCCAACGCATCGAGCAACTCCCGAGCGGCGTCGATGTTTCGCACGTGGAGATCTACGTGGTGCAGCACGGATGGCTCGGATCGTCAGAGATCGTAGTTGCTCTCGGTGATTGTGAGCACCCAGCGGATGGCACGCGCGGATCGGTCCAACTCACGCAGCGAGCGTGCGAAGGATCGAAAGGCGCGGTCGGCAATGCGGCGCCGGCGCCGAGAGCGTTCGATCCGATCCGTGAAGGCAAGCGCCGTTTCAAGCTGCGCTTCGATCTGCGGCCAGTCCGCGCGCAATGCGCCTTCGCCGGGATCGGCGAAGCACCTCACGAGCGGCGGCGCGGGCTTGGCCGGATGATGCAGCGCATACTCCAGGCGCGCCAACGCATACTGCTCGTGTGCCGCGGTAAAGGAACCCAAAAGCTGCGTCAACCGGACGTCCATCGGAATGACGACTTCTGCCGACGGCGAAGCTCGGCCTGGTATGAACTCAGACGTTCGCAGGTATGTCATTGTCGGCAACGGCTTTGCCGGAACCACCGCTGCCGAGCAGCTTCGCAAGCACGACCCCGCCTGCGAAATAACGCTTTTTGGCGACGAGCCGTACACGCTCTATAACCGCATCTCCCTGCCGCCTATGCTGCGCAAGCAGATTCCCGAAGCGAAAGTCATGATCCGCAACCTCGCGTGGCACGAAGAGCATCGCATCGACCTGCGCCTACGTACGCACGTGGAGCGAATCGTTCCCGAGGAACGCGTCGTCGTCGTGGACGGCACGTCCTATCCGTACGATGCGTTGCTGATCGCGACCGGTGGGCGGCCCAACCCCACCGGCAAACCGGGGGCCGAGGGAGCGGCAAACCTCTTTCCGTTTCAGTATTTGGATGACACGCGCGCGATCTCGCAGCAGATCGACGAGAGCACGGCGGCGGTCGCAATCGGCGGGTCGTTTATCGCCTACGAGCTGGCCGAGGCGTTCTCGTCGCGCGGACTGGAGACGCATTGGCTGATGCGCGGCCCGCGCGGCCTGCACCGGATTATCGACGAAGACGCCGGGGAATTGCTGCACGAAGCCGCGGCGGCCGACGGCGTTCACATGCACTATGGCGAAGAGGTCGAGGAGTTCGTGCGCTCCAACGGCGCGATAACGAAGGTCCGCACGACCGCGGGACGCGAGATCGAGGCCCAGTGTTATGCGTACGGATTTGGACTGGCCATGAATACCGAGATTTGCGACGGCTCGGGAATCGAGACGAGCAAGAACGGCATCATGTGCGACGATCACCTGGAGACTAACGTGAAAGACGTCTACGCCGCCGGCGACGTCGCCGACTTTTACGATCCCATCCTCGAAATCAGATATCGGATGGGCACCTGGAATAACGCCGGCGCGCACGGCAAGGTCGTCGCACTCAACATGATGGGCGGGAGCGAGAAGTACCACGACGTTCCCGAGTATTCTTCGCTGCTGTTCAAGGGTCAAACGATCACGCAGTTCGGCCTGGGCACGGATCTGCGACAAGATCTGGAAATCGCTCGCAAGATCGATCGCGAAAAAAAGTGGTACCGCGCGCTTTTTTTCTGGGAGGATCGCCTGGTCGGCGGCTTGATGCTGGGTAAGGGCAACCGCGCCGGCAAACGCAAATACGTCGAGGCAATCAAGAGCAAAGAGCGCTTCCCAAAACCCGAGTGGAACGCGATGCTCGATTGGACGGCCTGACGCGCCCGATGTTTCAAACGACGAAGATCCCCGGGATTTTCTGGTACGCACAGCGGACGCCCGGCGCGCTTTCCGAAAATTGCTACCTCTTTATGACCGGGGCGGGAAACGTACTGGTCGACCCGCTCCCGTTCGACGAGGCGGCGCACGCTGAGCTGGAACGCTTGGGCGGCATCGAGCGCGTCGTCGTCCTGTCCGACGGTCGCGACGCCGTTGCGCGTGAGATTGCCGAGCGCCACAGTGTGCGGCTCATCAGCACCCCGGCGCACCGCGATGCGCTCTTTGAAGGAGCCAAGGCCATTGCGCTGCTCGATCAGCGCCGCTACGGCGAGTTCGCGATCAGCATTCCCGCGCATCAGGTTGTCGTAGCGGGTAGCGCGGTGGTCGGATCACCGGCCGGCGCGCTTTCGCTGCCGGAAGAGAGCGAGTATGCGAACGCGCGCAAAGCGGCTCTGGGCTTGCGCCGAATTCTTCGAGAGGATCCGCAGACGCTCTTGGTCGCCGTCGGCGAGCCGATCTTCTCTGGTGCGTACGACCTGCTGTATCACACGCTCTACGCCCGCGCCGGCGCTGAGATCCACCGCGTCAACCTCGACGAGTTGGAGTTTCGCGACGAACGTGCCGAACACGTGCGGCAGCCCGAGCGCTATCACGGCTTTGATGCCGAAGTTGGCTTCGTCATCGGCGCGCGCACACTCGGCTATCGCGTGAGCACGCTGCCGCCTGGGCATTTCTTCTGTCCGCTGCACGGTCACGCGCGCGAAGAGGAGATGTTCTTCGTTCTCGACGGCGAGCCGAGCATTCGGACGTTAACCGGAACGCTGCGTTGCCGCAAAGGCGATTTTGTCGCATTCCCCGTCGGGGAGAGCGGGACGCATCAGTTGCTCAACGAGAGCGATGCGCCGGCAACCGTGCTGCTCCTGGGGCGCACCGAAGCGTTCGAGGCCTGCTATTATCCCGATTCGGATAAGCTGCTCGTCGATATGGAGACACCGCTCGAGGGCGATCGCCGCTCGTTTCTGTTACGCGCGACGCCGGAGCTGGATTATTTCGATGGTGAGGAGTAATGTCGTGCTTCGACAAGCTCAGCATGACAACGTCACCAATGGCGGGCGCTGAGGTGGGTGTCGGAGTCGGCGCCGCGCGGCACCAGAAAGTAGACGACTACCAGTAAGTAGGCCGCGAAACTCACGATCGGCAGTACGAGCGCGACGAGCGTGGCGCCGACGTACACGAGCCACCCGGTTCGATATCCCCGTATCGTGGACGCGATCGTCGCCTGCGATACCTCCGGCACGAAGGCGTTCGAACGCGCGAGATGCAGAAGCAAGAGGTTATAGAACGTGGCGCAGACCGAAAGGACGGCGCCGTAAAAAAACGTCGAGGCGGAGAGTGTTGGGTACGAGCCCAGCGTCGTGGTGGCGAACGGAATCAACACGGCTCCGGCGAGGAGCAAAAGGTTCCAGAAAACGGTCTTGCGATCGACGCGCTGCACGAGGCGGAAGAGCGCGTGGTGATTCTGCCACATGATGCCGATAACGGAGAAGCTCAGAAAGTAGGCGATGAGATTGGGCCAGAGGCGCAGAAGGGCGGCACTCAGCTCCCGGTTCGACGGCGCATGCAACTCCGGAAGAACGAAGCCCAGCGCGAGCAACGTGAACGCGAAGGCAAAAACACCGTCGGAGAATGCTTCGAAGCGAGCCTTGTTCACGCGGTCGCCCGTTGGATGCAGTCCGCGAACTCATCCACGTCGGTCTCGGTCGTCGCCCAGTGCGTCATCCAGCGCACCTCGGGCAGCGCCTCGTCGAAGATGTAGAAGAAGAAGTCGCGTTGGATCGCGTCGATGGCTCTGCGGTCGAGCGTCGCGAAGATCGCGTTGCACCGCACGGGCCGCGTCACGCGAACGCCTTCGATCGCCCGCACGCGTTCGAACAGGCGCTGCGCCATCGCGTTGGCGTGCGCCGCGTAGCGACGCCATCGGTCGTCGGTCAATAACGCGACGAATTGGGCGGCGATGTAGCGCATCTTGGAAGCGAGCTGCATCGATTGCTTCTGCACGAACGGCGCCGCTTCGCGGTGCAGATCGGGTTTGAAGAAGCAGACCGCTTCGCCGAGCATCAAGCCGTTCTTCGTGCCGCCGAAGCTGAGCACGTCCACGCCGGCGTCACGGCTCGCGGCTCGCAGATCCGCGCCAAGCGCGGCGGCGGCATTGGCGAGACGAGCGCCGTCGAGATGGACGATCAGTCCGCGATCGTGCGCGAAGTCACAGAGCTCCCGCAACTCCTCGATTTCATAGAGGCCGCCGAACTCCGGCGCTTGTGAGATTGAAAGCGCTCGCGGCTGCGAGAAGTGGACGTCGTGCCCGGTACGCAGATACGGTTCGAGGTCGCCGGGACGGAGCTTGCCGTCGCCGGTGGCGATCGGTACGACTTTCGAGCCGCTAAATCGCTCGAGCGCGCCGCACTCGTCGGTCTGCAGATGCGCCGTTGCGGGCGCGAGCACGGATTCCCACGGCTGCAGCAGCGAGCTCAGCGCCGCGACGTTCGCGCCGGTGCCGTTAAACGTGAAATAGATATCCGCGTCGTCGCCGAAATGCTCTCGCAAGCAAGCGACGGCGCGCGCCGTCCAGGGATCGGCGCCGTAGGCGTTCGCATCCCCGGCATTCGCATCGAGGATGGCCTGGAGTATCTCGGGCGCGATCGGCGCGGTATTATCGCTGGCGAAGCTGCGGCGGGGTGTTGAGTCCACAGCGCTGACGTTGCGCGAGCGCAAGGGGCAAGCCCTACCGGTCCGCGTAAGTAGTCGCCATGCCGCAACGCGATCAATTGGAAGTCGACGTCCTTTTCGTCGGTGCGGGTCCGGCGAGTCTTGCAGGAGCGATTCGCCTCGGTCAGCTGGCGCAGCAGGCGGGACGCGCGCTCGAGATTCTGGTGATCGAGAAGGCCGCCGAGGTCGGAAATCACGGAATCTCGGGAGCGGTCATGGATCCACGCGCCATCGAGGAGCTGTTGCCGCACTGGCGCGAGAGCGCGCCGGTGGAATCGCCCGTTACCAGTGACGAGCTGTGGTTTCTCACGACGCGCGGCAAAATCAAAGCGCCCCTCACGCCGCCGCCGCTGCGCAACGCCGGCAAGTATGTGACGTCGCTGCAGAAACTGTGCGTGTGGCTGGGCGAACGAGCCGAGGAGGCGGGAGCGCAAGTCTTTCCAGCCTTTCCAGGGCAAGAGCTGCTGTGGGATGGCGAGCGCGTCATTGGTGTGCGCACCGGCGACAAGGGTCTCGATCACAACGGCCAGCCGAAGTCGAACTACGAACCGGGCGCCGATATTTTGGCCAAAGTCGTCGTGCTTGGTGAAGGTCCGCGCGGGACGCTTGCAAAGCAGGCCGAGGCGCGCCTCGGTTTGACGCAAGACCGCGAGCCGCAAGTCTACGCGGCCGGCGTCAAAGAGCTCTGGCGGTTGCCCGACGACCGCTTTAAGGCCGGGTCCGTCATACACACGCTCGGATATCCACTTCCACCGGAAACCTTCGGCGGCGGATTCATCTACGGCATGGCGGGCAACGTGCTCGACATCGGCATGGTCACGGGGCTGGACTACAAGAATCCGACGACCGATCCGCACAACGAGCTGCAGCGGATGAAAGAGCATCCCGCGGTGGCGCGCATGCTCGACGGCGCCACGTTGATCCGTTACGGAGCAAAAGCGATTCCCGAAGGGGGCCTGTTCGCGATGCCGCGCCCGTATGCCGACGGTCTTCTGATTGTCGGCGACTCGGCCGGCTTCTTGAACGGCATGCGCCTCAAAGGCATTCATCTGGGCATGAAGTCCGGGATGCTCGCGGCCGAGACGCTGTGGGAAGCGTTGCTAGCCGATACGTTCGATCGCGAGACGCTCGCGTCGTACGAACGCCGATTCAAGGAATCGTGGGCCTACGCCGAGCTTCGCACGGCGCGCAACTTCCACCAGGGATTCCACAACGGCCTCCTGGCCGGTTTGATCAACGCGGGACTCGCAACGTTCACCGGCGGTGCCGGATTCGGATTCATCAACAAGCTGCCCGGCGAACCGGGGTACGCGCGGATGGTGAAAATGGGCTGGCAGCCCAAGGAAACGCCGCGGGCCAAAATTGATAACGTGCTGACCTTCGACAAGCTAACCGACGTGTACAACAGCGGCACGATGCACGAAGAGAATCAGCCCTCTCACCTGATCGTCGCCGATACGAATATCTGCCGAGACCGCTGTACCCTCGAATATGGCAACCCGTGCCGAAGTTTCTGTCCGGCAGCGGTCTACGAACCGTTGTTCGAAAAGAGCGACGGCAAGTTCGAGGGGCGCTTACAGATCAACTTTACCAACTGCGTGCACTGCAAGACCTGCGACATCGCCGATCCCTATCAGATCATCACTTGGGTGCCGCCGCAAGGCGGCGAGGGACCCGTCTACACGGGTATGTAGGACGCGACCGTTAGCGAACGAGTCGAGAACCTGCAATCTTCCCATCGGGCGTTATCGAGACGTCCCATTCATGCACGGTTCCACTCGCGAAGGTGAGCGTGTAGCGATAGGTCGTCAGATCGTTCGCCGTGCTCTTGCCCGAGAAGGTAAACGAAGTGAGTTGGCCGAGCACGGCGACGCTCTGCTGTACTCGCGCAAGAAATTGCGGCGTCAACGCCGTCGAGAATTCGCCGGTAAGGTTACTACGGTCGAGATTGCCCGTCGTAAGTTGATTCCAAAACGCCCGCACCAGCGCATCGATGGCGGGAACGTCGTCCGGAGCGATGGTTGGCACCGTCGTAGGAGGCGGCGGCGTGCCAACGCCGTAGGCAGCGGCAAGTTCCTGGGTCATGCGCTCCGGAAGCCCCATGGCTCCGAATCCGTTGGTTAGTATGACGACGGCGAGGCCGTCATCGGGGAAGATTGCATTGTAGCAATAGCCGCCGGTGCCGGGCGTGAGGCCGTTGTGCCAGAGCTCGCGGCGACCGTCGACCTTCGTGAGCTCCCATCCCATGGTATAGCGTTGGGTAGCCCGGCCGGTCGATATGCCGTCCTGCCATACCTGCGCTAGATAAGACGGCGACAGGAAGGTGTCGTTCATGAGGGCCAGATCCCAGAGCGCCAAGTCGTGCGCGGTGGAGACCGCGCCGCCTGCTCCGCTGGCGACGTCGAGGCTAAGCGGCGGCGTTTCGGGTTTGCCGTTAACGTAGCCAATGGCGACGGCTGCGTTCTGCTGCGCCGCATAACCGAAGCCACTCGCCGTCATATGAAGCGGCTCGAATATCTGCGAGCGAAGAAAGGTTCCAAATGCGACGCCGCTTACTTTTTCCACAACCGCCGCCAGCGCCGCGTAGTTTGCGTTGCTGTATTCCCACTGTGTTCCTGGCTGAAAGTCCAGCTTATCGGTGGAGAGGATAGCGAGGATGCTCGCAAGCGGGATGCCGCCCTGCGTCGGCCATGCATGTTCGCTCAACAACGGATAGTTGTGCAAGCCGCTGTTCTGATCGAGCAGCATCCGAAGCGTAATCCGGCCCGCACCCGGCAGCGACGGGACGTAGCTCGAAAGATCGTCGCTCAGCGATATCTTGTGTTCCCGGACGAGTAACGCGATCGCGGCCGCGGTGAGCTGCTTCGTGAGGGAGCCGATCGCGAACCGCGTGTTCGCCGTGACGGGATCGTTCGCAGCAACATCGGCGAAGCCGAAGCCGCCTTCATAAACGATATGCCCTTTGTACGCGACCGCCAGCGCGATGCCCGGCGCCGCACCGGTCGCTAATGCCCGGCTTCCAATGCCTTGAAGAAACGCGGCGTCCGGCAGCGCTGCAGCGCTTAGCGGCCGCACCCCGAGGCCGAAGAGGGCAAGGCAACATAGAATGCGCTTCATCGTCTTAAACGATACCATGGCGTGGATGGCAAAAGCTGGACTCGATGGAGCCGCGTCAAAACCCGATGCTCTGATGAATAACCGCGACGGCGACGTCGTCGTGATCGGTGCCGGGCTCATCGGTCTTGCAATTGCCTTCGAGCTTGCCGAGCGCGGCGCGACGGTACGCGTGTACGATCGTGGCGAGCCGGGGCGTGCGGCCTCGTGGGCCGGCGCCGGAATGCTGGCGCCGTATACGGAGCGCGTGCGCGATGAAGCGCTGCTCGAGTTCTGTGCTTCCTCGTTGCGCGAGTATCCGGCTTTCGTCGAGCGGGTGCGGGCGGCGAGCGGCATCGATCCATGCCTGCGGCTCAACGGCGTCGTCCACGCCGCTTTCGGCGATGCGGATCTGGAGCGGCTACAACGCCACGCGCAAGCGCTCGCGGCGCGCGACGTCGCGACGGAAATGCTCGACCGATCGTCGCTGCTCTCCGCTGAACCGTGGCTCGGCCCTCACGTTGCCGGCGGCCTGATCGTGAGCGGTGAAGGTCGCGTTGACAATCGCCGCCTCGGGCGCGCACTGGTAAGCGCGTGCCAGACGCGCGGAGTGCTCATCGAGCAAAGCTCGGCGCTGCGCGTGGAATGCGATGCGCGGCGAGTGCTCGGCCTCCGCACCAACCTTGGTTTTGTAACGGCCGGCGCGATCGTTAACGCGTGCGGCGCATGGGCCGCCCAACTGCAAGGCGTGCCTCCATCGTGCGTTCCGCCGATCGAGCCGATCAAGGGAGAGATGCTCGCCTTGGCGGCGCCTGCAGATTTCGTGCGCCACGCGACGTGGGTGCCGGGTGCCTACCTCGTCCCACGGGACGACGGGAGGCTGCTCGTGGGTGCAACCATGGAGCCGGCGGGTTTCGACGAACGCGTCACGGCAAAAGGGATGCACGAGCTATTGCACGCCGCGCTTTCGGCGGCACCGTCGCTGCGTTCGTTCGCGGTGACGGAGAGCTGGGCCGGCCTTCGTCCGGGCACGTCCGACGGGCTTCCGTTCCTCGGGCCGACGCCGATTGCCGGCCTCTTCCTTGCGAGCGGGCATTATCGGAATGGCATTCTGCTCGCCCCGGCAACCGCGCGGCTGATGGCCGATGCGATCGAAACCGGAACGGTTTCGGAGCTGCGGTCCTTCTCGATCGAACGCCGGCGCACGGAAGAATCGTCGCCGAGCCGAATCACTTACGCGTGAAAGCAACGATCAACGGTCATCTGCGCGATCTGCCCGACGAGCTCTCGGTCAGCGCCCTGCTCGACCTGCTGGGTTCGCCCCGTGCCGGGATCGCCGTCGCTCGCAACGATCGCGTCGTCCGCCGAACCGAATACGACAGCGATCGTCTGCGCGACGGCGACCGTGTCGAAATTATCACCGCGGTGGCGGGCGGTTAGCGTGGAAAAGGATTCGCTGCGCATCGGCGCACTGGAACTTGCGTCGCGCCTCATCGTCGGAACCGGAAAGTATCCGTCGATGGAAGTCATGCAGGCGGCGCATGCGGCCAGCGGCGCCGCGATGGTGACGGTAGCGATCCGGCGCATCAGCCTCGACGACCGGCAAGGGCGAACGATGCTCGATTACATCGACCGCGACCAGTTTACGATTCTGCCGAACACCGCCGGTTGTTACACCCCCAAAGACGCCATCTTGACGGCACACTTGGCACGCGAGTTGCTCTCGACGGATCTGATCAAACTCGAAGTGATCGGCGACGCGCAGACGCTGTATCCCGATACCCGAGGGACGCTGGCCGCGGCCGAGCAGCTCGTCGCGGACGGATTCACGGTTCTTCCGTACATCGGCGACGATCCGATTGCGTGCAGGCAGCTCGAAGAGATGGGATGTGCCGCGGTTATGCCGCTGGCGGCTCCGATCGGCAGCGGCCTGGGAGTCTGCAACCCCTATTCGATCCGGATCATCAAAGAGCGCGCGGGAGTTCCCGTCATCGTTGATGCCGGCGTCGGCACCGCCTCCGACGCGGCGTTGGCCATGGAACTCGGCATCGACGCGCTGCTGATGAACACCGGAATCGCCGGAGCGAGCGATCCGGTCCGGATGGCGCGTGCCATGAAGCACGCCGTGGTCGCGGGCCGTGAAGCCTTTCTCGCGGGGCGGATGCCCAAGCGCCTCTACGCCAACGCGTCGAGTCCCATGCAGGATTTGATCGCGACGCAGGTGCCAT
Source organism: Candidatus Acidiferrum sp. (assembly GCA_035571115.1). Taxonomy (GTDB): domain Bacteria; phylum Vulcanimicrobiota; class Vulcanimicrobiia; order Vulcanimicrobiales; family Vulcanimicrobiaceae; genus Cybelea. The sequence continues at coordinate 19,090 of DATMKR010000130.1, forward strand.
AACTACGATGATGCATCATCCGCTGAGGTATATCGTCCCGCCGCTCGTCGTGCTCATCGCGATCGCCGCAGTTTACATTCCGTTGCACCGTCACGAAAAGGCAGTGCGCGAAAACCCGCACCATCACGTGCGCAAGCCGATGACACACGTGACGGCCGCCGGCGTCGTGGCCGCCGGTTTGATCGTCGCGTTCATCGCCGCCTTCATCTTGCCTTAGGAGCCGGCAGGCTCCTGGCGACCGCGAACCAGTGGACGGCGCCGGAGAGCGGCCGCTTTCGATGGGCCCACGATCCCGCGATTTCATCGGCATCGTGTTCCTCCAACGACTCAATCGCGAAATAGGGATCGAGCAGCGCTCGCACCTGGTCGCGAGTGAAGAAAGCGTGCGCCACGCCGCGCTCGTCGCCCTCGGCCGGCGCGAAGGTCGAAGCGTCGATGCGCTCTCCTTGGCCGAATCGCGCATCGCGGATGGACCCGAAGGTCGCATAGAGCACTCCGCTCTCGGCGAGAAGCCGGGCGATCTCCGATACGTGTCCGGCGATTATCGCGGGCGTGCCGTGTAGCAGGCCGTGAGTCGAGATCGCGGCCGCGAATGCGCCGTGGACGCCGGCGAACGGCGCCCCCGATGCAGCGGTGCGCTCGTCGATTGCGACGACGTCGAATCCCGCGCCGCGCAGGGCTCGGGTATTACGCCCGGCGCCGCAAGCGAACTCGAGGACGCGGATTTCCGGCGCGCCTCGCAGGTGCTCGATAAGGGTCTCGGCCAACGGATGAGCAGTCACCCCACAATCTTCGAGAAAGGACGAAATCTTGCTTGGTGAAGGCGACCGGCTTCCCGCCGTCACGCTACTGGATGATCGAGGAGCGCAGTTGACGACGACCGACCTTCTCGGCGGCCCGCTGGTCCTCTATTTCTATCCCAAGGACGACACGCCGGGCTGCACGAGCGAAGCCTCGCAGTTTCGCGATCTCTACCCGCAGTTTCAAGCGAAGAAAGCGCGGATCGTGGGCGTCAGCCGGGATTCGGCTGAGTCGCATCGGCGTTTCAAGGAGAAGTTTTCGATCCCGTTCGAGTTGTTGGCCGACACCGAATCGAAGCTCTGCGATGCCTTCGGCGTAATCGTCGAAAAGAATATGTACGGCAAGACGAGCAAGGGGATCGCACGCTCGACCTTCTTAATCGACGGCAGCGGCAAGATCGTCAAGGTTTGGCCGAAGGTCAACGTCGACGAACATGCCGACGAAGTCTTGGCTTCGCTTTAGCTAAGATGCGCGCTTTGAATGCCGGCTGGCTCACCGTCGTCGTTGCAGCTCTCGGAATCGCGGGTTGCTCGTTCGGCGGCTCGGCAAACGGCTCGTACGCGCCACTGCCCGCGACGCGCATTTCCGCCGGCAAGAGCAGCCCGATCAAGCACGTCATCGTCGTTATTCAAGAGAATCGCACTTTTGATAACCTGTTCGCAACGTTCCCCGGGGCGGATGGGACGACGACCGGAGAAGCCGAGGCCGTTCCGGCCTCCGAGCAGAGTCAGTGCCCGATCGATCACAAAGAGACGGTTAACCTGACCGAAGGGAACCTGGCGGTTGGCGATGATTTCGGTCACAAGTACAGCGACGTTCAAATCGATTACGACGGTGGAAATATGGATGGCTTTGACGTCGATCCGATTCCGGCGGGGGGCGGTAAGATCGCCTGTTTACACCCATATCAGTATGTGAACCCGTCGCAGATTGCGCCCTACTGGGACATCGCGCAACAGTACGTTCTTGCCGACCACATGTACCAAACGCAAGGCAGCGGAAGCTTTACCGCGCATCAAGACCTGATCGCCGGCGGTACGGCGATCGACTCGTCTGAAAGCATCATCGACGATCCGTCGGGCTTTCCATGGGGTTGTGACTCCCCGAGTAATACGACGACCTCGCTCTTTACGACCGCGGGCCAATACGAGCCCGGTCAAGGACCGTTTCCCTGCTTCACGCAGTACGAGACGTTGCGCGATCGGCTCGACGCCGCCAAAGTTACGTGGAAATACTATACGGAGAAGGTAGTGCCTCCGCCAAAAGGCGATACCGCCGGCATCTGGAACGCGTTCGACGCAATCTCCGCGGTTCGGCATAGTGCGGAGTGGGGGAAGAAGGTCACGTTCAACGACACGCTGATCTTCAAGGACATTTCGGCCGGTCACCTTCCGGCGGTCTCATGGGTAACGCCCGACGCCCTAAACTCCGATCACCCGCAGGAACTCAAAGGGGGCAAGGACGTCGACTACGGACCGTCCTGGGTGGCGTCGATCGTTAATGCGATCGGCAAGAGCAAATATTGGAAGAGCAGCGCGATCGTTATCCTTTGGGACGATTATGGCGGATTCTACGATCACGAGTCGCCGGCGTTCTTCGACGATCAGGGCGGCTTGGGTTTCCGCGTGCCGATGATGATCGTCTCGCCGTACGCGCGCGAGACCTCGTCGAGTCAGCCCGGCTACATTTCGCATACACAATACGAGACGGCCAGCATTTTGAGGTTCATCGAGGTAAACTGGGGCTTAAAGCCGCTGCAGCTGCCCGACACGCGAGCCACGAGTATCGGTGATTCGTTCAATTTCTCCCAGACGCCACGCTCGTTAAAGGTAATCCCGTCGGAGCACTCGCAGTCGTTCTTCCTGCATCAGACGCCCTCGGGTCTGGCGCCGGACACCGAATAAACGATTTAGCCCCCGCCCGCATGCCAGGCCGCGTAAGCCGCTGCCAAAAGGCCTGCCGCTCCTACGGC
>DATMKR010000131.1:0-36573 GCA_035571115.1 Candidatus Acidiferrum sp.
CTATTACGGCGAAAGCCTACAGGTCGGCCCCGGCGGCGGTGGCGGTGGCGGTTCTTCGTACGTTGAGAAAGGCGCGACGCACGTCAAGAACCTGCAGGGAGCGGCACCTCCAGGTAACGGCCAGATCGTTATCTCGTGGTAGGTCACTCCGCCGAACTGACGACGGCGGCGATAAAATAGGTGCCCTTCACTTTGAACTCCGTCTCCGGCTGACCGCCGGCCGGGTACCTCCACGTTCCAATCTGGTCGACCCTTCGCAGACCGTTGGGCACGACGACGGTGTTGCCCGCAATCCAGAACCCACCGATAAACTTGGTGCCCCTGGTCGGAACTCGCGCTACGACCGTTCCCGTCGAACCGGAAACGGCGATGCGGTAGATAGCGTTGCGATTACGATTGTAGCGCTGGAGCGCGAGGTATTTGCCATCCCATTGAAGGCCGCCCCACACCCAATCGGAGCCTTCGTTTAGAGTGACGATCGTAAAGCTCGTGCTCCCCTTCGGCATGACCGCGAGTCCGTTGGCACTGGCGATCTCGCCGACGGCGTAGAGATTGCCTTTGTCATCGTACGCGCACGACTCAAAGAAGCGGATCTTCGGATAATCTTCGTAGATTCTCGGGGCGCCGCGGGCATGCTTATAGATCGCGATATCGCCGTAGTCGTCCTTGTGGCTCGGGACATACGAGTTGGCGACCGCGAGGTCTCCGGTCGTGGGATCGACGGAACACGACATAGGAGACGAATTGGGATCTGATAGCGTCGCAATCGGGCTCGACCCGCCGTGCGCGTACTCCACGATGTCCCCCGCACCCAGGTCGGTGACGAACACGTCCCCGGCCTTGTCGGTGCACAGCGCCGATGGTTCGTCGAAGCCGGTAAGCGTCATCACCGGGCTCTGTCCCGGATAGGTGTAGACGTCGACACGCTTTCCAAAGGAGTCCACGACATAGAGGAGATCTCCGCTGCTCGTTTGCGAGCGCACCGGCGGCATTGCGGCCGCACCGCTGGGACCTCTGGCGTTCTGAGATTGTGGGAGAGCCACGCATCCCACAAGCAGCACTAGAACCAAAACTCTCACGACGCACTCCTTTTCGGCGCCGACGCATGCGTGGCAGCATCGAACCCATCATTGGAGCCAGACCAGTCGCCACGGCCGGACGGCATGAGATCGAAGAGATGCCAAACCGGAGAGAGTAAGTCGATCCCGCGCTCGCGGTCCGCGAGCATAGGATGAGCCGTGTAGACGTGGCGCACTTCATCGCCATCCTTTGCGAACACGACGATCGTCGAATCCGGGTTCCCATCGGCATCTTCGGCGTCGATGGCGCGCGCAAACGCCGGACCATCGTCCGAAAGCAGGCGCAGGCGCTGCCACCCGCGGTGGGCGCCCCAAGCTCGTAACTTATCGACCGGCGCGCGTGACGCGATGACGAAGTTCGCCCGCTGCGTTACGTGGGGCGCGACACCGTTGAATCCGTCGATCCAGAGTGAGCACATCGGACAGAAGCTATCGTCGTCTGCCCAGTACATCAGATGATAGAGGATCAAGTATGGCTTGTTCTCTGCGAACAGCGCGTACAAACGAACGCGATTGCCGTCTTCGAAGAACTCGTAGTCGGGGACGACCGGACCCGGCGGCAGGCTGCGCCGCATCGCCGCAACTTCTTCGATGCGGTCGCGCAACTCGATCTCCGCGCTACGCAGGCGATCGCGCGATCGACGGTACGCCTCGTCGACGCCGGGCATCAGAAGGCTTGAATCCGCCATGTCATTTCCTTTCGAGCGTTCGTCCGAAGGACGAAGGGAGCAATGCGTCACAGGATTCTTCAAGGATCTCGGAAAGGCCGAGCGCTACGCTAGAATCAGGAGGGACGTCACATGCGCTTCAACGTTCTCCGGACGATAGCTACCGCCGCTTTGCTTTGTGCGACAGGGGCGGCCGCTACCTTGCCTCAAACACCGGGTTCCGGCTTACTCCGTATACGAGCGGATCCGTCACGACGTAATGCCGAGACAGGAGGTATTTCCGCTCGCGCCACGGGTGCATGGCGTGGTACTGAGGGTTTTGTACGCGAACGGCATGGCCTGGTTTAATCCGGCACCGCCGACGTTTTGACGAGCGTCGCAGCGCTCGCACCGCTAATTGGAAAGGCACGTGTTTTTGTGACGATGAAGCTATTGCATACCCTGGCCGCCGGAACGGCGGCGGCACTTCTTGCCGGGTGCGCCGGCGCCGGCTCTTCCCCGCAGCAACCTATCGCGCAATCCATCAATGTTAATACGTACCCGCTGGGCGCCTATGGCACGAAGCCCGGCACGAGCCTTCTGCGTACCACGAGGCCCGCGCACGGCAGCGCCTCATACGATGCCAAGGGAGGCTCGAAGCTGGCTTACGTGTGTAACCTCGGCGCGGGCGAAGTCGACGTTTTTTATCAGCACGGCAAAAACCAAACGCCAATCGCAACGATTACAAACGGTATCCTGGGTCCCGGGGGTCTCACGACCGATAGAAAGGGCAATCTCTACGTAGCCGACGAGGGTCAAATCAGCGGAAAGTGGACCGTGCAGGTCTACGCACCCGGCGCGACGTCGCCTACCAAGAGCTACACGACCGATCTCTCTTCGCCAACCGACTCGGTCGTCGCCAAAGACGGAACCATTTACATTGCGAACTTCAACGGTCTGAGCAACGGTTGGGTGGCCGTCTATCCCAAAGGAAATGTTTCTAAGGAATACCGCCTCTCCGATTTTGGCGGAGGCGCCCCGCTTTCGGTCGCGCTCGACTCCAAGGAAAATCTCTACGTGATGTACGACGTCAACAAGGGCAGCGCGGTCAACGAATACAAGCCGGGCGCGAAAACCGGCACGAACCTCAACCTTGCCTTTAGCAGCGGAGGGGGCATCCAAGTCGATCCAGCCGGCAACATCCTGGTGGCGCAGCAGTTGGACCCATCAGAAATCCTCATCTTTCCACCCGGGCAAACGCAGCCGTCTCAGAGCATCTCCATGCCCGGAGGCGGAGAGCCCTTCAATTTCGCCTTAAACCATAAGAGCAAGGCACTCTTCGCCGCCGAATACTTCAATGCTAACCAGGTCGACCGCTTTGCCTACCCGTCCACAAAGTTCCAATACAGCATCGCCAGCGGCTTCGATAATCCATCGGGAGTCGCCACCGACCCAGACGAGTTTTAGGCTAGCCGCGCGCCTACGTAGCTAGACCGATTACCGTGCTCCCTCGAGCATACGCTACATCACGGTTACTTTGACGGCGACCCAGTTGCCGACGGTATCGGATATCGTGATTTTGCAGCTTCCCTTTCCCACCGACGACACGCTGAACGACGCTTTGGAACTCCCTTGAACGACCGTTGCGACCGCCGCGTTGCTCGATTTGGCCGTCCAAGTGCTCGTGCCCGCCTCGCTTACCGAAACGCTCTTTTTTTCTCCGGGGGCAGAGAAAGATAATTTAGTCGGTGTGACGGTCATTGGATTGGTGACGAGCACATCGATGTCACCGCCCACCGAATCGACCCAGAGGTTACCATCGGAGCCGGGGGCCACGGCGTCTGGTCGAGCGCCCGCCCCAAGGGGAGGGGTAAACGTCGTTATCTTGTGCGACGTGGTGTCGATTCGGAATACCGTGCCGTCGCTTCCGCTCGCGCACCACGGCTCGCCGTCGGGACCGCGGGCGCAGAACTGCTCGGTCTCGTTCGACCCGAACGCTCCGCCGATCGCAAACGTTGCGACCTTGCCTTGCGGCGTGATGTTCCCGAGCAGCGGCCCATTCGAGAGACAGAAAAACCAAACGTTCTTATCACTTCCGAGTACGACCGCTGCCGGTGTGCACGATGAGACCGGAATAGGAAACATCGTGATCTTTCCCGTCGACGGAACGACTCGGCCGATCGCGTTGTCCAACGATTCGGCGAACCACACGTTGCCGTCGGAACCAGTGGTTACGCCGCCGTATTGATTGGTCGAGTAGCCGGAAGGGTACGCGAACTCGGTGATTTTACCCGAAGGCGTGATCTTGGCGATGTGGTTAAACTCCGCGAACCACACGTTGCCGTCCGAGCCGAGGGCCATCCCGTCGACAGAGGTATTGTCGCCGCTAGGAATTGGAAACGCCTGCACTTTTCCTTTAACGGTAACGCGGATGATGCTTGTGGACTCATTGCCGATGTAAAAATCTTTGTCCGCGCCCACGGTCATCGAGACGCCGCTTCCACCGGCGACGCTTTCAAAAGAGAGTTCCTTGATCGAGCCGTTCGTAGATATGCGTACGAGCCTATCGGCGTCCTCGTCGATGAACCAGACGTTGCCGTCCGGTCCGAGCGCCATCGCGCTATACAATGCTCCGACCGTGTGTGGGGTAAACTGGATCCACTGCGCGCCCTTGCCTTTTTGCTCGACGAGTGGCGCGGTTCGGTAGGTCGAATACGCCGCGTCAGGCCGCGTTTGTTCGCCGGACAGCGAGCAGCCAGGAAGCGCGCAGGCTACGGCGAGGATGGCGAGGTGCCGTGCAGACATCGTGGACCCCCTCAGGAACGATGGCTGTTCTAGCAACCAAGAGCGCGGTCCTCGATTCTTGTTTCCGGTGTGTGGCTTGAGTCCTCGAGGCCGGGTGGCGGCCGGATTCTATTGCTTGAGTTCTTGGAGCGTGTTCGTTCCGGTATCGGTATAGAACAGCACCGTATCGCTGTCGCTCGTGCCGGTCGCAAGGAGTCCGAAGACGTGAGCAGCCGTGCTCGTGTCGATGGTCTTGGTGTCGAGTACCTTTCCCGTCGGCGTCAGCTCCACAAGCTCGTTTCCACCTTGAGTATTCGCAACGATCAGGTTTCCGTTCGGTAGAAGTGCAGAAGCTACGGGTGCATTGAGCGGAGAGCCGCTGTAGACGAGCGTCGCGCATGTGCTTTTTGGGTGAGCGCATTTGAACGTCTTTCCGCCGGGCTGCACGACGATCTCGTTCTTCTCGAGTAGGTTGCTGGCGTTCGAAACGGCGATGACCGTATTATCGACCCCGTCTACGATGTAAAGCGTATCGTTGCAAAGGCTGCCGGTTTTTCGGCTATCGTATTGAATTCCGGATGGACCCAAGATGCTCCAACCGGAGCCCTTATTGACCCCGAAACCGGTTATCACTTGGGTCAGTCGGACGTTGCCGGAGCTAACGGGGACGAACGCCAACTTGATGATCGAGCCGGTCTTGGAATCCCCAACGTAGATGTCCTCAGGTGCGTACGCCTCGCCGCAGAATGCGTCGGCGTCGGCGAACGGAACTTGGATTGGAGAGCCGTGACTCTTCTCAAATTCGCCGGTTTGATCGAACCGCGAAACGAGACCGCTGACGAGCCCCGCACCGTAGACTTGATTTGTCGCACTGGCCGCATCGCCGTCGCAGCCCTCGATCTTGGTGCTTTGCGTAAAGGTCACCGCCTTGGAGTGCGGGTCGGGATTCAGTACTTCGATCGTCGTGCCTTTCCCCGCGGTGCCTGCAGAGTCGTCGAAGTTACAAACGAGCAGCTGCCCTTTCTTGAGCCCGAAGGTCGCTCGGGCCACCGAGATCGCGCGCGGGCCCGTGTCGCCGTTTTTCCGATCGACGGTCGATCCGATTTCGACATCTTTCGTAAGCTTCTTCAGAATCGAGGTCGTGTCGGCTGGAACGACGGAACTCGCGGCCGGCGCGGAGGCTACTCCGGATGGAACTGTGGCATTCCCTCCACACGCCGCCGAAGTTGCAAGCAGTGCTCCCGCCGTCAGCATAAGCACGCGATTGTTGAAAGTTGGCATCCTAAACCTCGCTCATAACGCAGTGATGAAGCGGGCTTCGAACTGCCTCTTTCGTCGCCTGCAAGAACGAGCGGCCGCCGTCCACCTTTAATAAAGGAGTGGTGCGGAGAAAACGACTAAAGTCATAATAAAGTGAAGTGCGTGAAGCCCGAAAAGTCTTCCGCACGAACGCGCTCTTACGGCATCGGGAAGGAGGTCTTCTGGGTCGGTCCGTCGCGTGCCGGCCAGCGTTGAATCTACCGATCGGCGCGGTATCGGTCGAAAAATAACCTGCGATCCTGTCTACTCAGAAAGGAGTAGATTATGAATACGACTGGCTTCGTGAAATGCGCCGGTGCTCTGGTTGGGCTCGCAATAATATCAGCTTGCGGCTCGGCGGTCGCGCCCTCAAACGCCGCGCTCAACAACACGTACATGGGCCATACGCTCACAGTGAACGGAAGGCTGGTAACGGCAGCGCACGCGAATCTGAGCGCCCTGCCTCGTTACGCAACGTTTGTTCCCAACCGGCATGCGAAGCCGAAGGCCTTTGAGTACATCATCAACTTCTACGGTACCTACGCCAGCGTTTTCGACTATCCGAAGAGCGATCAGCAGATCGGTAAGATCAAGGACGTCGGCGGCCAAGGGTGCACGAACGTCCTCTACGGCTACGGAAAGAAGACCTTCTGGATCGTCGCGGGCGCCGACAGGATCACGGAGTACAGGGTCCCCAAGACGCCGCTCGAGACACTCTCCGTCCCCTCCGGTCAGCCATCCAGCTGCGCCATGGATACCAGCGGCGACCTTGCAGTCGGGAACTTGGCCAACGGCGACATCATTTTCTTCAAGCACGCTAGGGGCACGGGTACCGTGATGACCACACCGTTGTCCAGAGAGTACTTCGACGGCTACGACCCCCAGGGGAATCTCTTCTTCGACGGCTTCACTGCCGGCTCTGATGTCAAGCTCGTCGAGCTTCCGAAGGGCCGACGTACTTTCCGAATGATCAGAACGAGCAACCGTGTGTTGTTCCCCGGATCCGTGCAGTGGGACGGCACGTATCTGACCGTCACCGATCAGGAAGCGAACGCAATGTATCAGTACACCGTCAGCGGAACGAAGGCAACGTTGAAGGGCACCGTATCGCTCTCGGGTTCCGTCGAATGCGCGCAGACCTGGATCGCTACAGGCATTGTCTTTTGCGCGGACGCGGGTGACTATGGCGCAGAGGTCTTCAACTACCCGGCCGGCGGTTCGCCGATTGCAGTCTTTACGGGCAATTTCGACCTGCCGCTCGGCACGGTGGCAGTAAAGAGATGATCTGCATTTTTGTCTACGTGCCTTTTTGCGCTCCTGCGTAGAAGATTAGTTTAAAGATTGCCTGCGGTACGGTCGTGAGCGTGTTGGGATCGCCGTACGCGAGGTAAATCTCGCTCGAACGGAGCCGCAAATGGTACGCCACCGAAACGTTCGAACAACGGCCGATGCAATCGCCGCCGCCATTAGGGATCGGCGGATCGCCGATCACGCTCCGTATTCCGACGGCAAAAGACGAGTTACTTCCGATCTGGTACGCGTAGCTCAGGCTTTCGAACCACTGAATGTTGTCGGGCCCTGGACTCGGCAACCGTTGGGCCGTATCGTCGAGCGCCAGCGTAAGCGCTCCGCGATTGCCCACGCGGATCGTCGTGGTGCGAAACCACGTGTCGAGCCGCCCGGTGCCGTATCGCCCCGTGTTATAGCTGATCTGGGTCGGCGTCGACGACGTTCCGTGATACGGAAAGTTCCCTGGATTGTTCGTCTGCAAGCCGCTGTCGTAGGTGAACGAAAAGCCGGCGTTCTGCGAAATCGGCGTCAAGATATTTCCGAAGCGCCAATAGTTGGAACCGCTGAACACCTGGAAATCGAGCGCGTTCTTCGTTAGGACGTCGAGCAGCACTTGGTTGTCGCTCTGCGCGCTCCCCATCGACGGCCCCTGGTAGCGGTCGACGAATCCGGAGACGCCCACCGCCTTGAGATCGCTGTTCCCGTCGAAATCCCAAATCTTTGCGCTGTAGAGCGCGTAGCCGGCGATCCCGGGATGGGAGACGAACCCATCGACGGGATCGTAATACTCGCCGATCTTACGCGTCGCGCCGAAGAAGCCGAAGGTTTGATTCGCCCAGCCGCCACCCACATCGTAATACTGCGCTTGGTCGGGCAGGAGGACGTTGGTGCCCGCGTCGTCGCCGTAGTTGAAATAGGCGCTGACGTGCTTGAGATCGGAGTACGCCATTCCGGTTTCCGTCACGTCGTCGACTAAGCCGGGCAGGCTTACCGCGACGCGTTCAATGCTGGCCTGCCACCTCGTATCCGGCGACGTATAGTCCAGCGTCCCCGCCAGATCGTTTCGATTCTCACCAATCGCGTCGAAGGAGGCAAAGCCAAGCGGCCCCTGTTTACCCTCGACGGCATATCCTTCGCTCGGCGTCGGAATCGCGGGCGTGTAAAGTGCCTGAACGTTTGGGCACGCATCGCAGTTGAACGCGTTATAGAAGTTTGCGGCTTGGGTGAAAAACGGCCGAACCTCGCTGTAATACCGTTGATAGACCGTCGGCGCGATGGACTGCTGATCGAGCTCGACGTTCGAGTAGTCGGGATGGAAAGTGGAGTAGAACGAGGCGGTCGGCGTAATCGGGACCGACAGGTCCGCACCGACCCGCGACGTGGATCCGCCGATGCTGTGGCTCGCCGCTTCGCCCAAGGCGTACAGCGCAGCCCGCGGTTTCGGCCGCGCGGCCGAAATGCCCGCAATGTGCGGGACCTCGATGGAGCCGGCGTGCGCGTAATCTGCGTTGCCGTACGAATCGGGCTGCATCTGGATTTTGTCGTACGACCAGACCTGCTGCTCGCCCGTTGCGTGAACGTAGCGCACGAACTGTGCCGTCCAAGTGCCGCCGTGGGCGTTACGCAGCACATCGAACGGAATCTTCATCGTTACGGTATACCCGTCGTTACGCGCGGCTCCGGCCGACTCCCAGTTCGGCGAGTATGCGGTATTCTCCGACGAGAATTCGTAATGCGTTCCGTTCGGCGTTGCGTAAAACTGATAGAAGTAGCCGCTGACGCCGTTGGGCCAAAGGTCTACCCATACTTCGTCGTCGTTGCCCTGCCCGACGTCGTTGGTGTGTTGCTTCGCGGCGATCGGTTCGCGCTGGACCGCATCGAATCGCACGTAGAGCGCGTGCCCATCGGTCGTGATCCACGCCTTCGTCGGCTCGCTGGCGAGGCGCGAGCGAACGTCGTCCCAGGGAAGCGTAAGGCTCGCGGCCTGCGACCATTGCGTGGCCGGCGCACTCGGATCCAACGGAGGAGTCGCCGACTGCGGCACCGTCAGTCGCGGGTAAGCCAGTGCCGGCGCGCCCGTCGCGGCCATCGCGAGCGCGACCAGCGCTGCGCCGACCGTCGCTCTCACGGGAGTATGGCGCCTGCGAGGCTCGATCGGCTGCCCTCTCGCAGCGTTGTCGCGTCGACTGGCATACAGTCGCGCGGCCCGCGATCGTTTTGACAGAGCAGCGCGCCTCGGAAATCGGCGCCGCGAACGTCGGCGCCCCGCAAATCGATACACTCGACTCTGGGACCGTCGGCATTGCGTGAGCAGAGCTTGGCGTAGCGAAGATCGGCGCCGCGAAGGTCGGCTTGCGCAAAATCCACGCCCTCGAGTTCGGCGCCGGAAAGACGTACGCGTTGCGCGCGAGCTTCGCGGAAGTCGCCTCCCACGATCGAGACGCCCGAGAGATCGAACCCGGCGATGACTGCGCCGCGCGCGTCGCAGCCTGCGCACTTATGCAGCAGGCCACGCGCATCGATGTCGGGCAGGCCGTCGAACACGCCTCGCAAGTTAACTCCCGCCAACGTGGCGTCGGTAAAGATCGCGCCCGACAACTGCGCCCGGTGAAGGTCGACTCCCGCGAGCTTCGCTTTGGTAAAATCCGCACCGCGCAGATCGGCCGCGTAAAAGTCGACTCCCGCTAGTCTCGCGCCGTGCATGTCGGCGTCTCGAAGTTTCGCGTGCGAGAGATTAACGCCGGCGTAGTCGACGTTTGCGAGATGGGCCCCTCGCAGGTCGCGCCCGGCAAACGAGCAGCCCGTGCAGCGTGCCGGAATGTCGCTTGCCATCGCGACGCTCGTCGCGAAAATGAACAGCGCCGCTATTAGGTAATTCATATGGTGTTGCTCCCGTTCAGGATGCGGCCGGAGGGCGCAGGAAACCTGACCTCGGTCGCGAGGCTTTTTGAAAAACGTCTAGATCGCGAGGTTTAGATTACGGCGGAGCGTTTCTCTCCGGGATATCCATGTCGATGATCTTGGCCTTCGAGAAATCTACGTGTCTGAGGTCGACGCCGTCGACGTCGCACCCGTTGAGCGTCGCGCCGGCGAAGTTTGCACCGTCCAATCGCGCATCGCTAAAGTCGCAAGCGACGAGCTCCGCGCCGGTGAAGTTGACGCCCCGTAGATCGGCGTGCGCAAAATCATCCCCACTGATACGCACGCCGGCTAAGTTGAGCCGCGCGAGGTCGGCGTGGCTGAAATCGCAGCCCTTGCAGCCGTTGAGGATATCGCGAAGTTGTGAGCCTTCTAGCCGCGCGCCGGTGAACTGACACTCCGATATCCAGGCGTTGGTGAAATCGGCGCCCTCCAGGTTGGCTTGCGAGAAGTCGCAGCCCGTCAAGTGCGCGTGACGAAATAAGGCGCCGCTGAGATTTGCCTTCGTAAAATCTGCACCGTTGAGGACGCTCTCCGAGAGGTTGACGCCCGCGAGATCGGCGCCGCTGAAGTCGACCCCGGTATAGTTTGCGCCGCGAAGGTCGCGGCCGGCCCAGTTCACTCCTTGCAGGTCGCAGCCGGCGCACGACTTCCCGTCGCTCTGCGCAACGGCCACTTGGCTCGCGGCGACGCTGAGCTTTTTGGCGACGCTCACACGCACGGGCTCGGTCGTGACGTGTGCCGGCCGCGCGGTCGGCACCATCGGCGCAATCGACACGGCAACGCGAACGATCCTTACCAGGGGCGTCGGCGTCGCTAAGGTTGCTTTCCGAATCGCCGGCGCAGCCGTCACCGCCGCAGCGCTCGCCACCGGCGCCGCGGCGGAGGGAGCGGCAACCGATGGCGCGACGAACGAGATAACGATCGCCAGTGCGCCCACAGTAGCGGCTGCGGCTGCGGCCGGCCCGAGAGTGAGCGTCGTCGCAATGTCGCGCCCGGTCGCCAAGAGCCGCTCGATCCGCAGCGAGATCTGCTTGCGGGTCGTAAAGACGCCCGGTGCCGGCATCGGGTGGTGCGGCCATGCCGCAGTCTCAGCCATTTTCGTCAGACACATCGCATAGGGGCGCACGGCGCCCACCGATGCGAGCACCCAATCGTCGCAGGCTACTTCACGCTCCAACTCGAGTTGTTGCCCGATGAAGATGGCGGCCGGGTTCCACCCGAGCGCCGCGACGATCAGGCGCTGCAGACAGTTGCTCCAGTCGTCGGCGCGACGGAGATGAGCGAGCTCGTGCAGGCTGATCTGCTCGACTTCCGCCGGCGAGAGACGCTCCAGCAGCGATTTCGGTATCAAAATCATTGCGTCGAACAGGCCGACGGCCACCGGTACGTCGATCGCCTCGCTCACGCAAAGCCGAACGGCGCGCCGACCTTTATTGGCCCCGCTCCACTGCGGCATCGAGTCGCGATACTCGATGGGAAGCGGTAAGGCGTCCCGTTTGAGCCGCTCGAGGCGAACGAGCCCGATAAGAAGGCCAAGTACGGCATAGCCCGTCAGCAACGCCCACGCCGCGAACACGACGAGCGCGACGCGTAACGGCAGTGTGACGTGCAGACGCGTGGGCAGCGAGACCATCGTAGCCGGCGAGCCGATCCTCCGAATCTCGCGGTGAGGCCGCCGTTGCGGCACGATGACGGTGCGAGAAGCGCTCGTTGCGGAAATGCGTGCGGTGGTGGTCGCCGCTGCCGATGGCGATGACGACGTAAAGAAGGCCAGCGTCGTGGCGATCGGCACGACGAGTGCGCCGATAAGCGTCACGATCCAGACGGCGTAGCGCGTCGCCGCGTTGATCCGCGGCCACGCATGTAAGACGAGCCAGACGGCGCCGACCAGCAGCGCGTCCTGCCAGAGCGCGTTGAGGACGGTCGCCGCAATCGCGATCATTTCGGACCCTCCTCGTAGGTCTCGATCAGCGCCTTGAGCCGCAGCAGCTCCTCGTTAGACGGACGTTCGCTCTGAATCAAGCGCAGTGCCAGCGTTCCCGCGCTGTTGTCAAAAAAGCGCGAGAGCAAATGCCCCACCGCACTCTTCGCGGCATCCTCACGCGCGAGCAGGGGCCGATAGACGAAGGCGCGGCCGGCCTCGTCGTGCGCGACGTATCCTTTTCGTTCCAAGATACGCAGCGTCGTAAGGACGCTGTTGTAGGCGCTGGGTGGAGGCGGCAACGCGGCCGTCACTTCGGCGACCGTCGCTTGGCCCTTCTCCCAGAGGACCTCCATCAGCCGCAACTCGGCTTCGGTCAGGGTGCTGGAACGTCGTCGTGCCATGCTCGCTTTCTGCGTGTGGAGGGTTGCTTCTACTAATTCGTTAGTTGAATGGTAGCGCACCAGAATCGCGTTGTCAACTAAGCAATTAGTATTAGAAGGCAAGCGCGGGGAGCCGCACCGCTTGCCCCGTCGGGGGAATGCGGAAACGGTCTGCCAATAAGGGGAGGGCTATTTACCCTGCCGGTTCCTAAGGAGAAGCAATTGCCAAAGGCGCGCGCTCTGCTCGCAGTCTTGACGCTCGTCGTTCTGGCCGCGTGCGGCAAGGGGACGCCGATCACCAGCGGCACGCCGACGCCGCCGCCCACGCCGCCGCCGGCCGTGGTCGCGCAGTATACGATCCCGACGGCCTCGAGCAAGCCCGTGGGCATTGCGGTCGGAAGCGACGGCAATCTCTGGTTCACGGAGTTTGCCGCGAGCAAACTTGGGCAGCTGCTCCACGGCGGTCACATCATGGAACAGGTAACACCCACACGCAAGGCCGAGCCAAACGGCATCGCGTCGGGCTCGGGACCGAACTTGAACCTGTGGTTTACCGAAACCAGTCGCGGCACAGTCGGACAAATTACGGTCGTGGGGCAGCCGTTCGTCGAGTACAAGCTTCCCGACCCCGCGGCCCGGCCCATCGGCATCACGTTGGGCTCGGACGGCAACATGTGGGTGACCGATCCGGGTACGAACTCGATCTGGCGAGTCAAATCGATCCGGAAAAGGCCTTTCGTGCGGTTCACGCAGTACCGGCTAACCGGCAACGCGCAACCCCTGACGATTACCAACGGACCCGACGACGCGCTCTGGTTCACCGAGCCCGGCACGAACCGTATCGGCCGCTTGCCGGTCAGCGGATCCCCGTTAAACGAATACGACGTCCCGACCGCGGATGCCAAGCCGACCGGCATCGCGCCCGCCCTCGACAACGGGTTATGGTTTACCGAGGAAAAGTCGCTCAAGATCGGGCGTATCTCGACGAGCGGCGTCGTGACCGCTGAGTATCCGCTCCCTGGAGCGGTGACTCCCAATCAAATCCTTCAAGGCGTCGATGGGAACTTTTACTTTACCGATACGGCCGGCAACAAAATCGGACAGTTCTTCTTCAGAGGTCACAACATCAACTACTACAAGATTCCGACGGCGAACTCGGAACCGACGGCGATGGTGCTCGGGATCGACAGCCAGATCTACCTTGTCGAAACCGCCGGCAATAAGATCGCTCAGTTCAGATATTTTGCGGTTTAAGGAACCTCGAGCTCGCCGGCGCTAAATTCGGCGAGCTTGAAGAGCCCGGCATTGCCGCCGCCGATCAAAAGGTAGCGCGTACCGACGCGAAGCAGATGGACCGCAGCCTGCTGGGATAGCATCGTGGATTCGATGACGGTGACGTATCGGTCGACGCCGCGAGCAAAGAACCGCGCACCTTTGAGCCGGCGCGCCACGGCGTAAAGCGCCGCCAGCACGAGTCCGAGAATCAGCAGCTTTACGGCGTACGCTTCCCAGAAGCTCCAGGGCATGAGCCGGCCTCGCTAAACGCTCGGCTCGCGCGGGCCGTAGATCTTCCGTTTGAACGCGACGATCCGCGCCTCGATCTCCGGCATGCGCTCGGAGACCACAACCGCATTTCCGGTCGTAAGCGTGATGACGGTGTGCCCGTTCTCCTCGATCGACTCGATCAAATCGCTGTTCAGCATCACCGGCTGCCCGTTCACCCTCGTAAGCGTAATCATAGCTTGTCGGCTGTCATCCCATCTCAGCTTAGCCTGTCCTGAGCTTGTCGAAGGACCTGGCGTTGGCTTCGTCGAGCTCGCGCTCGTCACGGCGCGCCTCTTCGCGCTCGAACTCTTGGAGCCGGCGCTCCTTGAGCTTCTCAATCAGGCGGCGCTCGCGATTCGCCGCGCACAGCTCCGACGCGGCCCGATCGAAAGCCGGCGCCGATTCCGCGTTGCTCCGTTCGCGCGATTGGAGGGTTTGCTCGAGGTAGCGAAGGTGCGCGTCGTACACACGCAGACTCGACGTGGAGCCGGTCATCGCGCATTCATGCAGCGCACGCCCGCCAAGGCGTAACGCGCCGGCAATCCGACCGAGGTCGCGCACGTTCTCGTCGCGCGCCGCTTTCGCACGGACGAACGCACGTTGCTTCTCTTCTTCTGTTCGCCGGCGCGCATCGAGCAAAGGCTGCAGCGCGAAAACGAATCGGGTCATATGCGTAGAGAACTCCCGCCGCGCCGCCTCAGCGAGCCAACTGCGAACGTTCCCGCCCCACTGAAACCATCTCGACGGGCACGGCGAGCACCTCTTGCAACCGCTGCAGGTACGCCCGCGCGGTCGCCGGCAGATCGGCGATTCGCCGGCAGTCTGCGATCGGTTCGCTCCATCCGGGCAACTCTTCGACGTCGATCTGCAGATCGGGCTCCCCGGCGGCGCTAAAACCGGCGTTGCGCCCGCCCAGGCGATAGCCCGTCACGACGCCGACTCGCTCGAAGCCGGTCAGCACGTCGAGCTTGGTGACGATCGCGGTCGTCAAGCCGTTGAGCGCAACGGCGTATCGCGCGGCGACGGCATCGAACCATCCGCAACGGCGAGGGCGCCCGGTCACCGTTCCGAACTCGCCGCCTTGACGGCGCAGCTTCTCGCCACGTTCGTCGTGCAGCTCCGACGGCAGCGGGCCCGCGCCGACACGCGTACAGTAGGCCTTGAAGACGCCGATCACGCGGCCGATGGCGCCGGGTCCGATGCCGAGTCCCGCGCACGCCCCGCCCGCAATCGTGTGCGAGCTCGTCACGTACGGATAGGTGCCGTAGCCGACGTCGAGCAGCGTGCCTTGAGCGCCTTCGAGCAAGATCCGCTTCCCGCCGTCCAGCCGTTCGTGAATATATTCGACGCCGTCGACAACGTGGGGCGCCAGCCGCCGTGCCGCTTCCAGCACCTGCGCGGTATCGGCATCGTTATCGCCGCTGACGTCGCGCATCACGTCCGCAAAGCGAATGCCGCTTCTCGCCACGCGATCGACGTACGCCGGCCCAATCCCGCGCCCGGTCGTGCCGATGGCACCGCTTCCGCGTTCGCGCTCGGCTGCCGCATCGCGCATCACGTGATGCGGCAGCACGACGTGCGCGCGATCGGAAATCTTGACGCGAGAGGTATCGATGCCCATTGCCGCCAGACGTCCGATCTCGTTAAGCAACGTTTGCGGATTGACGACGGTCCCGCCCCCGATGAAAAGCTCGACGTCGGGATGCATCACCGCCGACGGAACGATCCGCAGAGCCAGCTCTTGCGAACCGACGACGATCGAGTGTCCGGCATTATCGCCGCCGCCGAACCGCGCGACGACGTCGTAATCGGCGGCATACAGATCGATGATGCGGCCCTTGCCCTCGTCTCCCCATTGACAGCCGAGGATGATGTCGGCCTTCACGGGCTACTCCGAGCGAAACTCTAGGTCGCTCGTGTCACCCATCGGGATCCCCGGATCGCCTTCGAACTGCGTGATCACAAACTCGGAAAACAACGCGTTGGGCCAGCCGAAGCTGCGCCGCGTGAACTGCTGCGGATTATCGGGATTGAACGACTCGTGCAGCAGATGATCGCCGGGATCGCTGGCCAGCAGTTGTCCGAGAACGTCCTGCTTCTCGGCGCCCGACGTCGCGGTCATGCCTTCGACGATTAATGCAAGCGGCCAGATATAATGCTCCGGCGTGTGATAGCTGCCGATCCCCCGCGCCACGTGGCCTTGGTAGAACGACGGATTGTCCTGCGAGAGTAAGAAACGCCGCGTGTTTTCGTAGTAGCGGTCGTTGGGCATCGTGTAGCCGAAATAGGGAGCGGCCAGCAGGCTCGGGATGTTTGCATCGTCGGTGAGAATCGCGTGGCCAAAACCGTCCACTTCGTAGGCGTAGATGTAGCCGTATTTTGGAACGAGCACCAAGCCGTAGGTCTGAATGCCGCGCTGCACTTCGTCGCGTAACGCGCGAGCCTCGCGCGCTTTGACCACGTTGTGGTAGACCTTGAGCTCGATCTCCGACATGTCGCCGAGCGCGACGACCGCGAACATCTCCGACGGAATCAAGAAGTTGAAGTAACACGCGTCGTCCGACGGCCGAAAGCCGGTCCAAATCATTCCGGTGTAGCCGACCGGCCGGCCGGCGCCGTCGTTGGAAAGCTCTTTATGCGTGTAGCGCGAGTAGCGCGGGTGATTCTGTTCGCGCTGCATCGTGGCCAGCACGTCGTCGAGCATGGTGGAAAAATCGCCGGTAAAAATGCTGGTGTCGCCGGTGGTCTTCCAATAGCTCCACGCCAGCGTCGTCGGATAGGCGAGCGAGTCGAGCTCGAACTTCTGTTCCCAGACGCGGTAATCCAGGGTGTAGGCGTTGGCATAGGGGTCGATCTGCAGGTACTTGGCCATGCGCGCGATTATGGCGCGCAGCAACCCGCGAACGTCGGGGTCCTCTTTGGCGAAGAAAAGATACGGACGCGCCTGAGCGCTGGCGTCGCGCAGCCACTCCGCGGGGATGTCCCCAGTCGGAATATAGGCGGTGCCGTCGGGAGCGTACTCCGCGAGGCGGCTCGTGTCGAGCAACGCGGCGCGGAACATTTCCTCCAGGTGCTCGTTGGGACTGCGATAGTCGGCCGCGGCTTGTTCGATCGAGCGCAGCTCGAGCGCGAAGCCGCGCGCCGGAATCAGCGCGATCGTCACCAGGCAGACGAGCACGGCGATCGTAATTCTCGCCAGCCTCGCGCCCGTCATGCGGGCCACGTTCCGTGTGCGTACAAAGCCGGCAATTCCCGATAGCGCCCTAGATAACCAAGTCCATAGCCCACGACGAATACGTCGGGGGCTTCGAAGCACCTGTACTTAATTTCGATGTCGGCAATCCTTCGGTGCGGTCGATCGAGCAACGTGCAGACGGCAAGTGAGGCCGGCTTGCGCGCCAGCAACGTCTTGACGACGAATTGGAGCGTCAGGCCGGTATCCACCGTATCGTCGACGAGAATGACGTGCCGCTGCTCGATCGGGATCGCCAGGTCCTTTTCCAGCACGATGCCGTCGCCGTCGCCGTAGCGGTTGACCGAGATAACGTCGAGCTGGCAGGGGGTCGTGATAGCCCTCGCCAGGTCGGCGAAAAACGTGTCCTTGGCCGCCAGCATTCCGACCATGACCGGTACTTTGCCCGCATAGTCCTGCGATATAGCCGATCCGATTTGTGCGACGCGCGTAGCGATCGAAGTGGAGTCGAAGAGCGGATCTCCGATCATGAGGCCCGCTTCATCGAACGCGAGAAGACGCGCTCGACATCGCGGCGGGTGAAAAGCTTGACGTTGATGCGCGGATGATGCGAGCGCAGCAAGCGGATCTTTCGGTTTTTGCGCGAGTTGCGGATCGGCTTGGCGACGGTCAGCTCGAGATATAGGTCGAACTCCGGAAGATAAAAATCCGGAGTGAAAAACTCGATCGGGCGACCATGTTCGTTCCAAGCGATTGGGAAGCTGCGGGGTTCGTACTGCCAGACGATTTGGTAGAAGTCAAAGATCCGCGCGAGCTCGGCTTCACTCGCATGTGCGAACGGAACCCGGGACATAGCCACGGACTGTTATCTACGACGGGCCCACCCCGCTATCCCGCCGGAACCCGCAAAACAAATCGGGCGCCGCCGAGCGAGGACGACTCCACCCGAACGTCGCCGCCGGCGCGTTCGGCGATGGCCCTGACGACGGCCAATCCAATGCCGCTCCCCGTCCGATCCGTACCCGCGCCGCGGACGCCCAGCGCGAAGATCGCTTTTCGCCGCACCGGATCGACGCCGCCGCCGTCGTCGTCCACGGCAACCTCGACAAACGGGTCCGCGCGTCGGCACGCAACCTTGACGGTGCCGTGCTCGCTCCCATGCTTCACCGCATTTTCGACGAGGTTTGAGAGCGCGTGAACGCATTCGTCGCCATCCAGGCGCGCTACGGCGCGCTTTGGCGAGCGCGTGCGAATCGTGACGTCGCGCTTGTGGGCGATCGGCGCAATGATGTCGACGGTTGCGCGAATCTGTTCGACGACATCGCACCGAGCGAGGCCCGGCCTCAGCTCGAGCATCGAGATCTCCAGCATGCCGTCGATCAGCCGGCCGAGGCGAAGGGCTTCGCGTCGCGCCGTTTCGAGAAAGCGGCGCGATGTCTGCGGATCGATCTGACCGTCGAGCACGGTCTCGATATAGCCGCGAATCGAGGTCAGCGGCGTGCGCAGCTCGTGGCCGACCGTCGGCAGCACCGCGCACTCGCCGATGGAATTTGCAAGGCGTTCGAGATCCAGCACGATGCCCTCAATGCGCTACGGTCGAAGAAACTTATAGCCGAATCCGTGCACGGTCCGCAGCATCGGCGGCAGCTTCCACGGCTCTTCGATTTTCGCGCGTAAGCGGTGGACGTGGACGTCGATCGTTCGTTCGTCGCCGTCGAAATCGAAGCCCCACACGCGCTGGAGCAACCAATCTCGCGAGAGCGCAACCCCGGGATTGTCTGCGAACTCCATCAAGAGCGCGAACTCGCGTGGCTTGAGCTTGACGTCGGTTCCGTCGACGCGCGCCTCGCGCGCCGCCGGATCGATCTCCAACCGGCCGAAGCGCAGGAGCGGTCCGGCTTGCGCGACGGGGCGACCGCTGCGCCGCAGGATCGCCTTGACGCGGACGACCAGCTCGCGAGGGGAGAACGGTTTGCACAGATAGTCGTCGGCGCCGAGCTCGAAACCCACGACGCGATCGAGTTCGTCGGAGCGTGCCGTTACCATGACGATCGGTACGGTGCGGTCTTCGCGTCGAAGCGTTCGCGCCACGTCGTAGCCGTCGACCCCGGGCAGTCCGACGTCGAGCACCAGAAGATCCGCGGCACCGCGCGCCAGGCGAAGCGCCGAGTTGCCGTCGGCAACGCCGACGACGGTAAAACCTTCACGCTCGAGATGGTGCGTCAGCAGCTCGCGAATCGCACGATCGTCGTCGGCTAGAACAATCGTTTGCGTCGCCATGACGGGACCAGTGCCCGAGCTCGCAAACGACTGGGACAGCTACGAGAGCGCCTCTTTTTCAGTCGCTAGCGGACCGTGCTTCGCGGCGTGTTCGCGCAAGATTCGATAGATCGTCGCGGCGGGGAAACCGAGCCGCTCCAAACGCCGAGCGGCGGAAGGATAGGCTACATCGGGCTTCCTGTCGAGAAGTTTGTCGAAAGCCGCGGTGCAGCGCGAGCTCTCGCTCTGCTCGAGTTCCGCGACGGCGTCGGCCGCCGCCGCTGCGTCGATGCCTTTGCGAATCAAATCGCCGACGAGCCGATTATCGCCAACCGCCTTCCGCTTGCCCTCGACATAGAGCGCCGCAAAGAGGCGGTCGTCGACGAACCCTTCGCGCTTGCAGCGCTCCACCGCCTCACGCGTGAGTTCGTCGCTAAAGCCCTTGCGCTCCAACCGTTGCCAAAGCTGCGCCTCAGTGAGCCGCTGCCTCGCCAACATCGCCAGCGCCGTCGGGTACGCTTTCGCCACGCTACATTCTTATCATTACTTGCGCGAGCGGGTGGTTCGAACCGATCTCGAGAGGGCTCGGCACGACGAGCCCTTCGACTTCGCTCAGGACAGGCTTCGACAGGATGTCGAGAGCGAGGAGGCCGGCAGCAGGAGCGCCGCATGGATGCGGCGCGACGAGCGTCCTCTCGAGATCGGTTCGAACCACCCGCTCGCGCAAGTAATCAACCCTCACTCAACCGCTATCGGGGCCTTGCCGTTGCTCGAAGCCCTCTTGTCATCCTGAGCCTGTCGCAGGGGGTCGAGTGCTTGGCGGATCTTGCTTTCGATCTCAACGGCGACATCCGAATGCTCCTCGAGGAAGGCCTTGGCGTTTTCGCGCCCTTGGCCGATGCGCTGCTCTCCGTAGGTGTACCAGGAGCCGCTCTTGCCGACGATGTTTTGATCGAGCGCCACGTCGAGAATCGATCCCATCTTCGAGATGCCGTGACCGTAGGTGATGTCGAACTCGGCCTGCCGGAACGGTGGAGCGCATTTATTCTTGACCACTTTGACGCGCGTGCGCGTTCCGATGCTGTCTTGGCCGACTTTGATCGTTTCGAGTTTGCGAACGTCGAGCCGAATGGACGCATAGAATTTCAGCGCGCGGCCGCCCGACGTCGTTTCGGGATTTCCGAACATGATGCCGACCTTTTCGCGCAGCTGGTTGATGAAGATCATCACGGTCTTGCTGCGGGAGATCGCGGCGGTTAGCTTGCGCAGCGCCTGCGACATCAATCTGGCCTGCAATCCGACGTGCGCGTCGCCCATATCGCCTTCCAGCTCGGCACGAGTCACGAGCGCGGCGACCGAGTCGACGACGACCACGTCGACGGCATTGCTTCGCGTCAGCATCTCGGCGATCTCGAGCGCCTGCTCTCCGGTGTCCGGCTGCGAGACCAGCAGGCTGTCGAGGTCGACTCCGAGCGCCGCGGCGTAGTTGGGATCGAGCGCGTGCTCGACGTCGATGAAGGCGGCCGTTCCGCCGGTCTTTTGCGCCTCGGCGATGGCGTGCAAGGCCAACGTCGTCTTGCCGCTGGACTCTGGCCCATAGATCTCGACGATTCGCCCGCGGGGAAGCCCTCCCACGCCGAGCGCTAAATCGAGTGCGATCGAGCCGGTCGGTACGACCTCGAACCCCATGCGCTCCTGAAAATCCCCCATGCGCATGATCGAGCCTTTGCCGAACTGGCGCTCGATTTGAGTGAGCGCATTGGCGAGGGCGAGTTGTCGTTCGTCTTCTGCAGCCATTCTGTTTCCTTTCTCTACGCCGTTAGGCGCCTTACGTATCACGCTCTCATCGCCGAGTGCCAAGGGCATGGCATTCTGCTCGAACCGCTCACGATGTTGCGGCGGTTTCCGCCTCGTCGAAGAGCGCGTCAATGAACTCGGCCGGTGAAAAGGCGCGTAAGTCGTCCGTGCCCTCGCCCAGCCCGACGAGCTTGATGGGGATCTCCAGCTCGTCCACGATGGCGACGAGCACTCCACCTTTTGCGGTGGAGTCGAGCTTGGTGACCACGATACCCGTGAGCTGCGTCGCCACATTGAAGAGTTTTGCTTGCGATATGGCGTTCTGACCGCTCGTTCCGTCGAGCACCAGCAGCGTCTCCGCCGGCGGCTCGCCGAGTTCGCGCTCGATCACGCGCCGCATCTTCTTCAACTCTTCCATCAAATTGGTTTTGGTTTGCAGCCGGCCCGCCGTATCGACGATGGCGACGTCGAACCCGCGCGCCTTCGCCGCGCGCATGCCGTCGAAAACGACCGAGGCCGGATCGGCGCCTTCCGCGCCGCGAACCACGGTGCTGCCGCTGCGCTCGGCCCAGACGACGAGCTGCTCGGCCGCGGCGGCTCGGAACGTGTCGGCCGCAACCAGCAGCACGCGCTTTCCTTCCTTGTGAAGGCGCGCGGCGAGCTTACCGATCGTCGTCGTCTTGCCGCTGCCGTTGACCCCGACGATCAGCATCACGGCCGGCACCGGCTTCAGATTCAACTCCGCACCGGGCAGCGTGAGAAACCGCTCGACATCTTTTCGAAAGCGCGCGACGACTTGATCGCTCGTTTTCCAATCTTCCTGTTTGGCGACGGTCTGCAGCCCGGTGATGATCTTCGTAGTCGTGGGTACGCCGAAATCGGCGACGATGAGCAGATCTTCGAGTTCGTCCCAAAACTCGGGCGTCAAGGGCCGCTGCGCGGCACCCAGGCGCGCGACGGCCGAAAAGACTTCGCGCGCGCGACCGAGTGAGGAGCGCATCCGTGAAAGCCAGCTCACTTGCCGCACCTCATCACGCTACCGACTCTATCATGCGAACGTATGTTCGTCAATCGCCGGGGCTCCGTGACGGGATGTACGTACTATACTGGACGCAGGAGGCCCGTATGCGATACCGATTGGGGCTCGGCGCTCTCATTCTCACCATTTCCACCTCGTGTACGGCGGCGCGAACGATTCCCCCGGCGTCGCTGGGGGCAGCCGTATCACAGCAGGTCCCGTTGATCGAGCTCAACGCGCGCTCTAGCGGCCCAGCCGTCGCCCCCGATGCATACGGTGCATCGATCGTAACCTGGTACGATTTCACGCAGTCGTTCGTCAATCCGTCGCTGCGTAAGACCGGGATCAAACTCGTACGCTTTCCGGGCGGCTCGGAATCCGACGCGTACCACTGGGAAAGCGGCGGCTCCCTCTGCGACAAGATGGGCTACATCACACCGGGAGCGACGTTCGATAACTTGATGACCGATCTTTCGGCTCCGTTGAGCATCGACGTCGCGGTTACGCTGAACTACGGAAGCAATCGCGCCTGCAACGGCGGCGGCGAGCCGAGCGAGGCGGGTGCCTGGGTGGCCGAGGCCAAGAGCCACGGTTATCGCGCCGAATATTGGACGGTTGGCAACGAAGTGTACGGCTCGTGGGAGTACGATCTGCACGCTAAGCCGCACGATCCGGCGACGTACTCGAATGCGGTTCGCACCGGCTACTATCCCGCCGTAAAGAAGGCAAATCCGCAGGCCAAACTCGGCGTCGTCGTAGACACGCCGAACGATCGGGCGTGGAACGACGTCGTGTTGCGCAAAGCGCAGCCCTTTGATTTCGTCGAGCTGCACTATTATCCGCAATACAACGTCGACAGCGATTCGTTCCTTCTCGGCCCGGCGATCGACACGTTCGCGAGCGACCTCGCGGGCCTTCGCAAGCAGATGACGGCCGCCGGCGTTGCTAAGAGCGTCCCGATCTATCTCGGTGAGTTCAACAACGATGCCGGCAGCGAAGGGAAGCAATCGGTCTCGATCGTCAACGGGCTGTTCTTGGGGCAAATGCTCGGCACGCTGCTCGAAGCCGGCGTTCCGATGACGACGTGGTGGCTCGCCTATGGAAGCTGCGACGAGACCGGCGACTATTCGAAGAAGCTCTACGGCTGGCAGCACTTCGGCAGCGAGGGGCTGTTCTCCGACGGCCTGCCGGATCCGTACGAAGGCTGCGCCAACACGCCGAAGATCCCGGGCGGCACGCCTTTCCCGACGGCGCGCGTGATGGCGCTCTTCGCTTCAGAAGTTCCCGCGGGCTCGAAAGTGCGCGCCGTCACCGTGCCGGGGTCGCTCTCGTCCAACGTGCGCGCGTACGGTTTCGCGCAGACGAGCGGCTACGCGTTCGTGCTCTTCAACAACACGCTAAAGGCCATCGCCGTCGATGTGCGTTTGAGCGGTTCGGGGAAGACGAGCTTTACGGCAACGTTGGCGGTCTACGGCAAAACGCAGTACGACAAATCGAAAGAGAACCGCTGGATCGGTCCGGTTCGCCGGAGCCTCGGCACGGTGGGAACGACCGTACCGCTGACGCTCCCGGCGTACAGCATTTCGATTCTGACGCTTGTGTCATCCTGAGCCTGTCGCTTGTGTCATCCTGAGCCTGTCGAAGGATGACGTAGCGACTGTCAGGTAGACGCGGCGACGCTTTCTGCCGATGCCGCGGCGGTTTCGCGCCGGCGTTCGCGCAGGAAGTGGAAGAACTCCACGCCTTCGCGTACGCGCCGCTTCATCACCTGACGGTCGCCGATCATCCCGCCCAGCAGCGAGAACATCTTGCGCGGCCGGAAGTAGAAGCGCCGGTAGAACTCGTCGACCGATTCGAACATCATCGTCGAGTTCAAACCGGGATAGTTGAGCGCCGCGTGCTGCACGCCGTGCGTATCCACCAGTTCTTCGCTCTGCGCCTCGAGCCAGCCGTTCTCTTGTGCCTGTTTGTAGAGATACGTTCCTGGATACGGCGCGGCCAGCGAGACTTGGATCGTCTCCGGATCCATCTCACAAGCGAAGTTGATCGTCTCGCGGATCGTCTCCGGCGTCTCGCCCGGCATGCCGAGGATGAACGTGCCGTGCACTTTAATACCCAGCTCGTGGCAGTCTTTTGCGAACCGGCGGATGATGTCGAGGCGCGTGCCCTTCTTCATATTGTTGAGCACCTGCTGGTTACCCGACTCGTAGCCGACCAGCAAAAGCCGCAAACCATTGGCCTTCATCACCTCGAGCGTCGCGCGCGGTACGTTCGGCTTGGCATTGCACGACCAGGTAAGGCCGAGCGGGCCCAAGCGTCGCGCCACCTCTTCAACGCGCGGAATATTATCGGTGAGCGTGTCGTCGTCGAAGAAGAACTCCTTGACTTCAGGGAACATCGCTTTTGCCCGGACCATCTCGGCCGCGACGCTATCGACGCTGCGGAAGCGATAGAGATGGCCGCCGATCGTTTGCGGCCAGAGACAGAACGTGCATTTCGACTTGCAGCCGCGTCCCGTATAGAACGAGAGGTACGGATGCTGCAAGTAGCCGTTGAAATAGTTTGGGATCGTCAGATCGCGGCGGTAGACGTCGAGCACCGATGGAAACGCTTCCATGTCCATGATGATCGGGCGCTCGGGCGTTCGCACGATCTGGCCGTTCTCGCGGTAGGCAACGCCGTCGATCTCGCTGATCGGTTTGCCGGATGCGACCTCGACGCACGTGTAATCGAACTCACCGACGCTGACCCAATCCGCAGCCGGCGCAAGCCGCAGCGACTGCTCGGGCAGCACGCCGACGTGCGCGCCGACGAGGCCGACCAGCGCCTTCGGATTCTCTTGCTTCACTCGCGCCGCGAAGCGAGCGTCGTTGTTAAACGACGGGGTGCTCGTGTGGAGGATGATGCATTCGTAATCCTTCGCAGCCGCGGCGACCTGATCGAACGTCAAGCCGTCAGGCGGCGCGTCGATCAGCCGGCTTCCCGGCACCATCGCGGCCGGCTGCGCCAGCCACGTGGGATACCAGAACGACCGCACTTCACGGCGACATTGATACCGCGATCCCGCGCCGCCGTCGAAGCCTTCGAAGGTGGGTGGGTTCACGAACAACGTCTTCAGAAAATCGGGCATGCTCTTCTCCTCTGCTGCTCACGCTTTTCTGCCGGCGGCGCAAAGCCTCCCCGCCTCTCACTCAGAGGGAATGAAGCGCGCTCTCCAGGTTCGGGAAGCGACTAAAGCCGGAATAGTCGGCCTCTTGGAGCCCCGCGGCGGGGAAGGGGCCGTAGTGACCTTTATACTGCTGCGTCTCGTGCGTCACAGCCCAGTAGTTCGGTAAGACTTCGGAACGCCGATCGAGGATCGTCCCCGAGGTCGCGTGCGGCGGCAGCGCGTTCGGCTGATACGCGTACCAGACGACGTCGTGGCTCGCATCGTAGGCAAAGGTTCCGCTTCCGTGCGCCGCGTCGCGAACGCCGGATGCAAACCCGATCGTCGAGGGACCGGCCGTATGGTAGGAGTATCCGCCGGTATACCGCGGATCGAAGGGCGGTTGGAATGCGGTGCCGGGCTTGGGATGCTCGAAGGCTTTCGTCATCGCCGCGTCGGCCGACGCACTCGCCGGATTTCCATTGATCGTGTAGCTGACGATCCGCACTTTGACCGTCGTTCCGTCTTGATAGACGCCCGTCATCACGAGATCTTCGTGGCGGTGTGAGAAACCGGCGTGCACGTCGAGGACTCGATGCAGCCGGAATCCGACGATGCCGCGAGTCGTCTCGACGAACCGTTGTGCCGCCTGCGCGAGCGCAGGCGGCGCGGTCGCGAGGTCCGTGCTAAGGATGCAGAATTACGCGGTTGGCGATGAACGTACCGTTGCTGTAATACCCGACGAGCGCGACGCGCTCTCCCGTCGTAGGCGTGGCACCGGTCGGATAGATTACCGTGCCGTTCTTGAGATCCACCGTCTGCACGTTGCCGTTTCGGCGCGCCACGGTCAAGCGATACGGCGCGAATGATGCGACGGTCCCGAGCATCACGTGGTGCTTATCGTATTGATGCGCGTCCCAGCCTGGCTGCCACGTCGTGTACGCCGGAACCCCATAATCTTGAGCGGCCACCGGTGCGGTCGAGGCGCCGCCGACGAGCAGCATCACCGCGACCAGCGCCGTCATTCCTGAAAAAAACCTCATCGCTGAAACTCTCCTCTCAGGTGCGCAAGAAAGACCTTGCTTTCATACCCGAGTGCGTTGGCGCCCTAACCTTAGATTGCGATGAGCCCCCACGACGCAGTCGGCCAGATCAGTCAGTTCCGTAGAAGCTCAGATCAGAAGGCGGTGATGCCGTTGGGGGTGCCGAGTCCCGTCGGGCCATCCCAGCCTGGACCGGCCTCGCAGAGCGGCTTGCCACAGGTGCCGTTCTCCCCGCTCGTGATGTCGTGAAGGCTGGACTTGTGGCCGTAAAGGTGCGTGTCGTTGTTGTTCGCCCTATTACCGCCAAGAGCGAAGACCGAAGCAATGATCGGCGCTGCTACGGAAGTCCCGCCGAAGACGAGCCAGCCGCTTTCGCCATCGGTATCGTAGACGCCGACGCCGGTATTCGGATCGGCATCGGCCGAGGTATCGGCCTCCGCGCGGTCGGAACAGCCGGTGTTCAGGTCGTGCTGGAAGCTCGGCTTCGCGTAGACATGACTGCAGCCGCTCCCGGCGCGCGACCACGCGCTCTCCTCGCGGGGCTTGAAGGACGACAACGTCGTTCCGCCGACGGCGGTCACGGTTGGAAGAATGGCGGGCCACTGCGCGGTTTTGTTATAACCGACGTCTCCGGTCGCCGCGGTAATCGCGACGCCGCTGACGTTGAAGTCGCCGTCGTACGCCCTCGAGCCTTCGTCGCCGCTCCAGCTATTGCTGACGTAGTCCGCGTGAGCGGTTGCGTACTTTTCGGCGCTCGCGAGACTGCCGATGCTGTTGTTGGCCGCTTCGACGAGTAAAAGCTTGCAGTTCGGACAGATCGCCGAAACCATGTCGAGGTCGACGGACTCTTCTTCTCCCCAACTGGAGTTGCCCTGCAGTGTGAAAGCCTTTTTCGTGTAGCAGTGGTTGGCCGACGTGCACGGCCGCAGCCCGTAGGCGCGGCGGTAGATCGCCAAGTCTGCAGCCGCGTCGGGATCGTCATACGCGTCCACGACTGCGACGGTTTCGCCGCTGCCTTTACTCGAGCTATACTTTGTGAGATCGTACGCGGTTTGTAAATCGGCAGGCGAGTATCCCGCGGGCGTATCCGGAGCGATCAACCCCTGAATGTCGGTCCGCACGAGCGCCAAGCACTGCGCGTACCCGGCGGGGGCGTCGGCACAGGCTCGTTCGGCTTGTCCGGCACGCGGCCAAAGTCCGAGCTCCGCAGCGCTGGGATGAAGCGATTGTTGCGCCGGCGTTAGGCCCGGCCGTTGCGCCGAGTTTCCCTGGGGTACGGCGTTCATTGCTCCGCTGCACGCCGTTAAAGCGATAACTAAAGTTACTGAAATGCTCGCTGAAAGTCTCACGATAAAATTCCTCTTGCTATTGCATGATGCTGCGACGCTACTTCGACCTTTCCTCCGCCGCCAGCCGGGCCCATTCTAGTAACGCAGGTAAGGCCGGCGGCGTTCGCACCGGCACCGAAGAAGGCGCTCGTCGCATTCGGAAGAAAGGACTCGCTGCGCATCGCCATGGAGGATCCCGTGCACCGATTTCACGCCCTTCTCATTTTCGCCGCAGCCGCCGCCCTAACCGCTTGCAACACCTCGAGCGTCGTGCCGTCGCAGATAACGCCGTCCAAGCCGATTCAGCACGTCATCATTATGATGCAGGAGAACCGCAGCTTCAACAACATCTTCGCCGGCTTCCCCGGCGCGAATACGGCGTTGACCGGCGCCTGCGAGCCGGCAAAGTGGTGCAAGACCGGCACGGCCAAGCTCAAATCCGTCACGCTCGAAACGACCGACAAGCTCGGCCTTGGCATCGACATCGATCACAGCCACAACGGCTTCAAGATCGAATGCGATCTCAACGCTTCGGGCATCTGCCAGAACGACGGGTTCGACAAGATTCGCTTCGGCGCCGGCGGTACCGGAGAATATGCAAAACTCTACCCGTACGCCTATGTCGAACGCTCCGAAACCAAGGCGTATTGGGACTTCGCCAAACGGTACGCCCTCGCCGATCAAATGTTTTTCACGCAGACGGCAGCCAGCTTTATCGCACACCAGATAATCCTCTCCGGCACGGTCGCGCTTAACTCCCACGAATCGCTCACCGATCAGCCCGACGGCATGCCGTGGGGTTGCGATGCTTCGCCCGGTACCCACACGCCGATTCTCAGGACGGACGGAAAAGAGTCTCAATACGGGCCGTTTCCGTGTTTCACGGAGTATGGCACGATGGCCGACGTGCTCGATCCCGCAAACGTCTCGTGGAAGTACTACGTCGATGCCGAGACCGGCAAGGACGGAGATTTTTCGGGCGAGGTTTGGAACGGGTTCGACGCGATCGCCAAGGTCCGGTGTAAAACGTGGAAGCTGCCAATCGAGGGGCCAAACGACTGCAGAGGCTTCGGCTCGGACTGGACGCACATCAGCTCCCCGAACACGAACGTCTTTAAAGACCTCAGTGGCGGCACACTCCCGTCCGTTTCCTGGTTGATGCCCTCGCTGGAGGATTCGGACCATCCCGCCAGTGGTTGCAGCGGCGGACCACGCTGGGTAAGCTCCGTCATCAACGCCGTCGGTCAGAGCAAATACTGGGATTCGACCGCCGTCATATTGCTCTGGGATGATTGGGGCGGCTGGTACGATCCCGTTCCGCCGCCGCAGACCAACTACACCAGCCTCGGCTTCCGCGTAGGAACGGTCGTGATCTCGCCCTGGGCGCGCCCGAATACGGTCGTGCACACGCAGTACGATTTCGGCAGCATCTTAAAGTTCGTCGAGCAGAACTTCGGTTTGGGCTCGCTCCACACAACCGACGAAACTGCGACTTCCATCGGCGACATGTTCAACTTCTCGCAGAAGCCTACGAAGTTCGTGCCGGAGGAGCCACTGCCGCCCAAGGCAACTTGCACGGGCCACGCAAATGCGCAACAGATCATCGAACACGATGGAGGCGTACCGGAGTAACCTAAGCCGCTCGGAGGGCTACCGTGGACCGCTTTCGCTCTATTCTCGTCTTCGCCGCAGCCGCGGCCATCGCAGGATGCAACAGTTCCAGCGCCGTGCCGCAGCCGGTGACGGCGCCCAAACCGATAGCGCACGTCGTCATCATGATGCAGGAAAACCGCAGCTTCAATAATATCTTCGCGGGCTTTCCCGGCGCGGAAACCGCGTTGGTGGGGAAATGCAAACCGGCAAAATGGTGCAAGACGGGCACGATCGCGCTCGAGCCGGTAAAGCTGGAAAGCAAAACCAACGAACTCGCGAAAGGCATCGACATCGATCACAGCCACCAAGGCGGGGGAAGCGAGCCGGGCGGTTTCGTAGAGGAATGCGACCTTGACTCCGCCACGGGAGTTTGCCGCAACGACGGGTTCGACAAGATTCGCTTCGGCGCGGAAGGTACCGGAGAGCTTGCAAAGACCTACCCATACGCTTACGTCGAACGCTCTGAGAGCAAGGCGTATTGGGACTTCGCCAAGCGGTATTCCCTCGCGGATCACATGTTCTTCAGCCAGACGGCGGCGAGCTTTATCTCGCACCAGATAATTCTCTCGGGCACCGTGGCCCTCAACTCGCACGAATCGCTCACCGATCAGCCCAACGACACGCCCTGGGGCTGCGACGGTCAATTCGGCGAGGTAACGCCTGTCCTCGAGAAGGACGGCAAGTACATCTATGATGGACCGTTTCCGTGCTTCACGGAATATGGCACGCTGGCCGACTTGCTCGATCCCGCGCACGTCTCGTGGAAGTACTACGTCGACCGCGAGCTAAGCCCAACCGGAGGCAAAGGCGAAGATTTTTCAGGCAGCGTTTGGAACGGTTACGATGCGATCGCCAAGGTCCGTTGTAAAACATGGAGACCGCCATACAAGGGGCCAAACGACTGCCATGGCTACGGCTCGGATTGGGCGAACATCAGCTTCCCGAACACCAGCGTCTTTAGCGACATCAAGGACGGTACGCTCCCGGCGGTCTCTTGGGTGATCCCCTCGTTGAAGGATTCGGATCATCCCCAAAGCGGCTGCAGCGGCGGCCCGCGCTGGGTCAGCTCCGTCGTCAACGCGATCGGCGAGAGCAAGTACTGGAACTCGACCGCCGTCATCGTGCTCTGGGACGACTGGGGCGGTTGGTACGACTCCGTCCCGCCGCCGCAGACCAACTATACCAGCCTCGGCTTCCGGGTCGGAACGGTCGTGATCTCGCCGTGGGTGCGCCCAAACACGGTCGTGCACACGCAGTACGAGTTCGGAAGCATTTTGAAGTTCATCGAGCAGAACTTTGGTTTGGGCTCGCTTCATACGACCGACGAGACCTCGACCTCGATCGGCGACATGTTCAACTTCTCGCAGAAGCCTACGAAGTTCGCGCCGGAGGAGCCGCTGCCGCCCAAGGCAACCTGCAGTAACGGAAGTGGCGTAACCGTTCAACAAATAATCGAAAACGACGACGGGGGTGTGCCCGAGTAACCTTTAAAGACCGCGCCGATGCGGGCACGCAGCTCGCCGAGGCGCTCGCAGTCTACGCCGATAGGCCCGATGCCCTCGTGTTGGCGCTCCCGCGCGGCGGAGTTCCGGTCGGGTACGAAGTTGCACAACGCCTCCGGCTCCCGTTCGACGTGTACGTGGTACGCAAACTTGGGGTTCCGGGACATGCAGAGCTGGCGATGGGCGCGCTTGCCAGTGACGGAACCTGCGTCGTGGACGAAAATCTGATCGCTTCCCTGCACCTCGACGACGAGACGCTTCAAGACGTCATCCATCGCGAGGCCGACGAGATTCGTCGCCGGGAGGAGGCCTATCGGGATCGGCGTCCGCAGGCCGACGTCGCCGGCAAGGTCGCGATCCTCGTCGACGACGGGCTGGCTACCGGCGCGACGATGCGCGCGGCGGCGACCGCGCTGCGCCGGCACAATCCCGCCGAGATCGTCGTCGCGGTGCCCGTGGCCGCGTACCAGACGTGCGTGGCGCTCCGCGAGGTCGCCGATGGGATCGTCTGCCCGTTTACGCCCGAGCCGTTTATCGCCGTCGGGCTTTACTACGAAAACTTCGACCAGACCAGCGACGATGAAGTCCGGCGCCTCCTCGCTGCGGCCGCGAAGCGAACAGGGCGTCGCATGAGCGTGTAGTATCTGACGAAGATGAAGCGCAACGCAATCGCCGGAACCGCCTTCGCCTCGATCGTCCTGATCGCCAGTGCCGCGGCACCGGCGCAGCCAATTCTCTTTTCGTTCACGGGGCTTCCCGGTGCGGTCGACACCTGCAAGTGGTTCGACGACAATCTCAACGGTGACCGAAGCATCGGCTCGCTCACGCGCGAAACGGACTTGCTCTATAACCGGATTGCGTTGCCGGCCGGCGCAGATATCGCCGTCGGCTCGACGGCCACGAGCGCGGCCGGCGATGAGCTCGTGGACTACAAACTCGGCTCGAAGACCGTCTGCTCTTCCGCGCGCGCCATCTACGGCCCGACCCCGGAGCCATCGACGACACCCTAGCAGTAGCGGCCTAGCGCGTATCCCAGAGTTCGGCGTCGACCGGATACATTAGCATGTTTCGCCGAAACCCCATCACGCGATCGCTCACGACGTCGGCATTCGATTCAAACGCGATCGCAACGACCGGTGCGTCGGCGCGCACGATGCGCTGCATCTCGACGAAATCGCGACGGCGCCGGCGCGGATCGGCGGTTGCGGCTTGCTCTTCGAACAGCGTGTCGAACCGCCGGCTGCAGTAGTTCATCGAGTTATTCCCGTCTTGTCCGCGCTGACTGCAGGCGAAAATCACGGACTCCTCGGGATCTGCCGCGCCGATCCACCAGGTCGCGGCGAGCGTGAAGGCACCGGTCCGCAACGGGCCGTTGGGCGCGTTGAACAGCGCGGTCGAATACGGCTTGAGCTGCGCATCGATACCGGCACGCCGCAGCTGCTCCTGTTCGATCAGCTGCATCCAGGTGCCGCGCTCCGGCGCCAGCGCGAGCGTTACGCTCAATGGCGCTCCGGCCTTCGTCCAGCGGCCGTCGCGCTTCTCCCAGCCGGCGGCGGTTAGCTCGCGCGTCACCGTAGCCGGATCGCTCGTAGCGCTCCCCGGGTCGTGCCAGTCAAAGACCGGCGGAAGAAAAGAATCGGCCGCACGCAGCGCGCCGTAGCCGGCGCGAGCGATTTGCTGCGGGTCGATTGCGGCCGCGATCGCGCGACGCACGCGCACGTCGTTGGTCGGGCGCGCAGAGGCTTGCATCATCAGGAGATAGACGCCATTGATGGGCGTGATGACGACGCGAGCCCCCGGAATAGCGCGCGCCTCGGGCACTTGCACCGGACTGATCTCGGTGACGTCGACGCTCTTCGCCCGCAGCGCAAGCAGCGAGCCTTGCGTCGTGGGAATTAAATCGAGTACGATGCGGCGCAGCTTCGGAAGCGGCCGGTAGTACGGGTTCCGCTCGAGAACGATGCGGCTTGCGCGTTGCCACACCACGACTCGAAATGGACCCGTTCCAAAGGG
This sequence comes from Candidatus Acidiferrum sp., assembly GCA_035571115.1. Taxonomy (GTDB): domain Bacteria; phylum Vulcanimicrobiota; class Vulcanimicrobiia; order Vulcanimicrobiales; family Vulcanimicrobiaceae; genus Cybelea. The sequence continues at coordinate 32,822 of DATMKR010000131.1, forward strand.
CCGATCGTTCCACGCCGCGCGCGTGACGTCGTCCGACGTAAACGCATGCGCAGGAAGGATGCCGAAGGCAAAGTCGGCCTCGGCAAAGAGCTCGCCGACCGCCGCATTCCATCGCCGCTTCAAACGCACGACGACGGTGTAGCGATCCCGCGTTTGCAACGACGCGATGCGGCGGTAGGCGTCCACGGACTCCACGGGGTTGCGCGCGTCGACGATCGCGCGGTACGTAAACGCGACGTCGGCGGCGGTCAGCTCCCTTCCGTCGGCAAACCGAACGTTACGACGCAGATGATAGAGAATCGTTCTGCCATCGGGCGACATGTCGCCGTTCGAGCGCGACGGGATCCGCGTCACCAGCACGGGAACGAGCCGATTGCGGGGCGACAGACCGACCAGCGTCTGCGTAACGAGCAGATCGTACCCGATCGTGTCTTGATCGTGTGCGAGCAGCGGATTGAGCGATGACGGATCGGCGTTGTCGGCGATAACGAGGACGTGTCGCTCGCTCGCGCCCTCGCAGCCCCCCAGCGTCATCGCGAGGGCGATCGTTACGCAGAGGCAGAGCGACGGGGGGACTCGCATTGGTTTCTTTTCGAAGGAGCGCCGTTGCCGGACCTTGTACGAACCGGCCATGGACAAGAATCGCAACCTTCGCGATGGAATCGAAGATGCAGACGCGACCGGTCTCGTCGCCGGCGAAGAGCTCATAACGCAAGCGGAGACCGAGCTTCCACTCTTACGCCTGCGCGAGTCGCTGCCTCATAAGGATCTGCACGCCGCGCTTCCCGAGGCGCACGCCGAGCACGCGACGGTCGATGCGCTCCATGCCGAGCTTCATAAACCCGCGCCTCATCGCGGATCGGTCGAGCAGCACGTAGCGCGTTTGCGCTTGCTCCCCGAACTCGAAGCGATCGTCGTCAACTGGTGGGACGATCCCAGAGTCCAGCGCTTCTTTGCAGACCTCGGCCAAATCGGCGTCTAGCCTTGTCATCCTGAGCCCACCTTGTCATCCTGAGCCCACCTTGTCATCCTGAGCCTGTCGAAGGATGTCATCGTGAGCTACGCCGGGCGCACGCGCAAGGCGATGCTGATGCGCGCGTCTGCCGGATTCTTCGTCTTCGGTACGCCGTGATCGTAGTGAAGCTGCGTCTCGTAGCTCATCACTAACAGGCTGCCGTTCTCGAGGTTGAGATCGAGAATCCGCCGCGGGACCTTCTTGCTGCGAATGGTCATCAGGCGCGTCGCACCCAGCGAGATCAAGGCGATGGGATGCTCGGCAACGATCTCGTACAAGTGGTCGTTGTGCGGCGCGACGCTGTCCCGCCCGTCGCGATAATAGTTCAGACCGACGCTGTTGAACCGCGTGCCCGTGGCCTGCGACGTGCGCTCTGCTGTATCGGCGAGCGTCGCCGGCAAGTCGGGATCGTCGAGCCGGTAGCGCGCGACGAGCCGCGGCACGTCGACGTCGCGGTCGTACATCCGGCGGCGTTCGCTCTGCCAGGCAACGCCCTCGCGAAGCGCGTCAAGCCACGCCGCAGCGGTCTGCGGATCCACGAACGCCGGGATGTAGACGATCCGGCCGGTTTCGTCGTCGACCAGCGTCTGCCGCCCATCGCCAAAGAATCCGAGCTGGGTCAGGGATAGAGGCCGCGCAGTTTCGTTGCCTCGGCGACGCGCGCGACGGCGACGCAGTACGCGCCCTTGCGCATCGAAACCTCGCGACGCTTCGCCTGCTCGTGCGTCTCGCGAAACGCGCGAACCATCTTCCGTTTGAGGCGTTCGTTGATCTCGGCCTCTTCCCAGAAGTTCGCCTGTAAGTCTTGCACCCACTCGAAGTAAGAGACCGTCACGCCGCCCGCGTTGGCCAGAATATCCGGCAAAACCATGATGTTGCGGTCGAACAGGATGTCGTCGGCATCGGGCATCGTCGGACCGTTAGCGGCCTCCGCCACGATCTGTGCGCGAATGCGCGGCGCGTTCTCTTTCGTGATCACCTTTTCGAGGGCGGCCGGCACCAGCACGTCGCACGCGTATTCGAGCACCTCGCGATTGTCGACGCGTTCGCCGCCGGCGAATCCGGCGACCGAGCCCGTCTCGGCCTTATGCGCCGTCAATCCCTTGACGTCCAGGCCGCGATCGTTCGCGACGCCGCCGCGCGAATCCGAGACGGCGACGATACGATAGCCGCGATCGGACATCAGCTGCGCCGCGTACATTCCGGCGTTGCCGAAGCCTTGAATCGCAACCGTCGCCCCTTCGATCTCCCGGCCCAGCTCTTCCATCGCTTCGTCGACGACGTAGCTGCAGCCGCGCGCCGTCGCTTTGTCGCGCCCGAGCGATCCGCCGATCGACACCGGCTTTCCGGTCACGACGCCCGGAATCGAAAACCCATGGATCATGGAAAACGTATCCATAATCCACGCCATGATCTGCGGCGTCGTGTAGACGTCAGGCGCCGGAATGTCCTTCTCGGGGCCTATTATGATGGAGATTTCGGTCGTGAAACGCCGAGTTAGGTTCTCGAGCTCCTGCATCGACATCGCCTTAGGGTCGCAGATCACGCCGCCTTTTGCACCGCCGAAGGGAATGTTGACGAGCGCGCACTTCCACGTCATCCACATCGCGAGAGCCTTGACTTCGTCGAGCGTCACGTCGGGGTGAAAACGGATTCCGCCCTTGCCCGGACCGCGCGATAAGTTGTGTTGCACGCGATAACCGGTGAACATCCGAAACGCGCCGTCATCCATTCGAACCGGCACTGAGACTTCGAGAACCCGTTTGGGCTGGCGCAGATAACCGTGCAGCGATTCGTTCAGGCCGATGAGTTTGCTGACTTCATCGAGCTGACGCTGCGCCATATCCCAAACGTTGATTTGCGACTGGACCGCCGAGAGATCTTGAGCCATTACGACGTTACGATCTTACGGCCGTGGTGCGCCGTACATGCTGGCACGGTAGGCCGGAAGATGCGGGTTCTTCCATTTCGTGCCGTCGACGAAGAGGATGTGCAACGGAACGCACTTTGCATAGCTCGTTTGAATCGGAAAGATATTTGCGCTCACGCCGAACTTGTGCTTGATCTCCGCGCCCGGCGAGAAGGTTCCGACGTCTTTCACTTCCGCGACCAGCGAACCGCGCACGATCAGCCCGAACTCGATCTGCTTCATCACGACGCTGGTCGCGTTCACGTAATCGATCCCGAGCGTCGGATTGTTCGCGACGGGAGCCTGGTAGTAGGTTGGACCGTAGACCGACGGCCAGCCCCAGAAACGGTTGTACCCGTAGCCGTAGGGATAGTAGCCAGGCGTGTAACCTGCGTAATTATAGCTGACGTTTCGCTCCGGATTACAAGCGTTGACCTGAATCGGATGCGCGACGCGGACCGCAACCATGGTTTGCGCCGACGCGGCGGCGGGCAAGAGGGCGCCTAAACAAAGCGCTAGGGGGACGAGCCAAAGCCGTAAGGTGTTCATCGATACTACGCTCCTATATGAAGAAGATGCCGAGAAATGCTGGGTAAGCAACCTTCTGCAAACGAAAGGGCGGTGCCTTGGCACCGCCCCTCATTGGGTTCTCGGAGCGACTTTTCCCTTATCGAGGTGGGCGGCCGCCCCCGTGGCCGGAGCCTCCGCCACCCGAGGGGTGCGAATATCCTGACGCGTGCGAGTACGAGGGAGCTGAACTGTGTGAGTACGATGGATACGAGCTATGCGAGTACGATGGATACGAGCTATGCGAGTACGACGGATACG
>DATMKR010000132.1:0-25574 GCA_035571115.1 Candidatus Acidiferrum sp.
CGATGTCGTTGACGGCAAGAATCTGATCGCCGGCCACGATGCCGAGCGCCGACGCGGCAGAGTTTGGGCGAACGCCTACAACGTCGATGGCCTCGGGTCCGTTCTTCGTGAAGCCAATCCCGGAGCGGTTCCGCGGGATGATCAGCGGGTGCGCCAGCGGCTCGAGGTAGAGCGTTTGGTCGGCGTAGTCGAATGTCGGGGTGAAGTGCGACAGCACCGAAAGCCCTAAATCACCGGCCTCGGTCCACGATGAGAACGCGCCGGTCTTCATCTGCGTGAAATCGGCGAGAAGCTTTGGGATCCCATGTCCGCCAATGTCGAAGCGGGCGAGCGTTTCCAACCGACCCGTATTCGAGCCGCCGGTTCCCCCGCCGCGCACCGTAGAACCCTGACCGTATTTCGTCAGCAGGTTCGTTCGCCGCAGAAAATCACCGTAGAGAATCAGGATCCCCGCGTTTCCCGTGTCGACGCCGAAATCACCGACGCTGCCGTCGGCCGCGGCGTGCGCAAGCGGCATGTCCTCTTGAAACCGAATCGGCACGGCCGTTCCCCGCCCGCGATAGGCGAAGCTCGTAAGCGGCGTGAGCGTCAGCCGCTTGCGAGCGTAGTCGATCCGGGTCGCGTAGCGTTCGAACCATTCCAGCCCGAGGATGCCCGCAAGCGGCGCCTTGCGGCCGCGCTCGTAGAACGAGTACGGATACGGAATCACGAGGAAGGGCTGATCGAGCAGCTCCGCATCGCCGATGCGAACGCTCGCGACGCGCGTATACCGCAGCGCGATCGTCCCCGCCCCTGCACCGCCGCTCACGCCTCCGCCCGTTCCCCGCAGCCCGAGCGTCTTCGCCGCCGCGCCATCGAGGATCGCGTGACCGCCCGAATCGAGAATGAACGGCATCGGCGCGCGGCCGTCGATCGAGGCCCACACGAAGAGCTGATTCCCTTCGAGCGCGATGGGCACGGTCGTTGTGCTCGCGCCGGCCAGCATTCGCGCGTTCTCCTTCATTCGGGGCCTTACGAAATCGGCCGCACGTACGCGCGGTGACACCGCGTACCGCGTCACCTCGACGAGGGCGCCGTTTGCCGGTTCGAAGAGGCTCGCTCTGGAGATCGAGAACGGCAGCACGATCCCGCCAACCTGACGATAATCGCCAAACGTCGTCACGTCGGTGGTGATCGGCGTGCGAATCGCAACGGAGTTAATCAGATGGCTGCGCGTATCAACGGTCACGACGACGGGAATCCCGCCCGGCGGCGCGACGCGCACCATCTCGGCGCGATCGGGGCCCCTCCCGGTAAATCCAATGCACGTCATCGCGGCGCCGGAACGCGGATCGAGGTAGCCGCGGCGCGTGAGAAATGCTTCGGTGACGGCCCTTGTCCGCGGATACCACGAGTCGTACGGATGCACGCCGCCCGAGATGTCGCGCACCCAGAGCCTCTGCCCGTCGTACACTTCGGCGTTGCTCCCCTTGACCGGAAGCGTCGACCAGCGCGCGTAGCGTCCGTCGCGGATCTCGTCGCTAAGCTGCGCGGTGCCGCGCAATCCCGAGCTGACCAACGCGCCCGAGGCGGTAACCTCGCGGGCGCGATTCCAGGCCGCGCCGCCGGTGGTGGCGGCGACTTGCGCGAACAGCGCGGCAGCGTTGCACGCGATTGAAACGGAGGCGATAAGGCCGATCATCCCCGGAGCATACACCGCGCCTTGCTCTTAAGCTTGCCGCGCTCGGGTATAATCGAGGCATGAAACGCTTTGGGTCAATCGGCCTCATCGCCGCGACCGCGTTGATTGCCGCGCTAGGTCTGGCGCTCGTCCACGCGCGCGCCACCGACGGCCTTTCGTCCACGGACGTCCCCACGATGCGGAACGGGCATATGGAGATGACGCTTCACGCGCCCGAGCGCCCCGGCGACCGTGGGCGCGCCGATGCGATCGTTGCGGCGGCTCGCCAAGTGATGGCAGATCATCCGACCGTTGAGGCCGCCGAGAAGGCGGGCTTCAAAAAGTTTCTTCCGGCTATTCCACTTTCGATCGAGCACTACACAAATCGCAGCTACGCCGTAGAGGCCTGGCTCGGACACTTCGATCCGATGCACCCGACGTCGCTCATCTTCAAGCGTGACGGCAACTCGCTGCAGATCGTCGGCGTGATGTACACGGCATCGAACTCGGCCGATCGCGACGAACTGAATGCGCGGGTTCCGCTGAGCTTCGGAACGTGGCACCGCCACGTCGACTTCTGCAAAGCACCAGTGGGAACCGCGCTAGCGGATCGGTTTGGACCAGACGCGCGCTTCGGCTTCGCGGGCTCGATTCACACGAAAGCTGCCTGCGACGCCGCCGGCGGCACGTTCATCCCGCGCGTTTTCGGGTGGATGGTCCACGTGTGGCCGAATGAAAAAACGGATGCCTCGGTTTGGGCGGTCGACGCGCACCACAGCATGGACGGTATGGCGCCGTAGTTCCGGTCGCTTCGCACAAACTAATCGAGCGTCGAGAGCGGCGAAAACAGCCGATCGATCTCGGCGGCATCGAGTTGCAGCGATGCCGACTCATCGAACAACCCGGCGGCTAACTCGGCCTTGCGCTCTTGCATCTCGACGATGCGCTCCTCCACCGTTCCGGCGGCGATGAGCTTGTACACGAAGACGGGCTTGTGTTGACCAATGCGGTGCGCCCGGTCGGTGGCTTGGCGCTCGACCGCCGGATTCCACCACGGATCGTAGTGGATAACGGCATCCGCCGCGGTGAGATTCAATCCGGTGCCGCCGGCTTTTAAGCTGATGAGAAAGAGCGGGACCTCGCCCGCCTGAAAACGCCGCACGGGCGTAACGCGGTCTTTCGTCTCACCGCGCAGCTCGACGAATGGGATCTCGCGTTCGCGAAGCTCGGGCTTGATGAGATCGAGCATCGACGTGAACTGCGAGAAGAGTAGAATCCGTCTTCCCTCGTCGATCAGCTCGGGAACCATCTCCAGCAACGCCTCGAGCTTGGCCGATCCGCGAACGCCGCGCGCCGCCGACACTTTGAGCAGCCGCGGATCGCAGCACACCTGACGCAGCTTGAGCAGTGCGTCGAGCACGACGATGTGGCTGCGCGCCAAACCGCGCTGCCGGAGCGCGTCGCGCACGCGCTCGTGCATTGCGATGCGGATCGTCTCATAGAGGTCGCGTTGAGCGCCGTCCAGCTCGATGCGCGTGACGATCTCGCTCTTCTCGGGAAGGTCGGGCGCGACTCGCTCCTTCGTTCTACGCAAGAGAAACGGGCGCAGGCGAGACGACAGCACTCGGCGCCGCTGCGTGTCGCCCCGCTTCTCGATCGGCGTCCTAAACGCACGCCCGAAGGCCATGCGCTCGCCGAGCAATCCGGGCACCGCGAACGCGAAGACCGACCATAGCTCCTCGAGATGGTTCTCCATTGGCGTTCCGGTGAGGGCGAGCCGCTGCGCCGCGCGCAGCCGCCCCGCGGCCTGCGCGCCCTTGGAACGCGGGTTCTTGATCGCCTGCGTTTCGTCGAGCACGGCGATCTGCCAGTCCTGCGCGCAAAGCGTCTCGACGTCGCGCTGCAGTAGCGCGTAGGTCGTCAGCACAACGTCGCTGCGCGCGATCTGCGCGAAACGCTGCGCACGGTCGGCACCGGTGAGCGCGAGCACGCGCAAATGCGGAACGAAGCGCGCAATCTCGGCACGCCAGTTCGGCGAAACACTTGTCGGCGAAACGATCAGCACCGGCCGTTTGAGGCGCCCCGCGGCCTTCTCGATCGCGACGTGCGCGAGCAACTCGACCGTTTTACCCAAGCCCATGTCGTCGGCAAGCACGCCTCCGAAACCGTTGCGCGCGAGCAGCTGCAGCCAGGCGACGCCGCGCGCCTGATACTGACGCAGCGTGCCCTTGAAGGTTGTAGGCGTCGCGGCCGGTGCGAGCCCGTCTTCGTCGGCAAGGGCGCGCACCAAGTCGCGCAGCTGTGCCGCTGCCGCCCAGCGTATCGGCGTCGCGCGTTCGAGCTGCGCGATAGACGCGAGGTGCGCGGGCGTGAGCGCGAGGCGTCCCTCCCGCGTGAGCGGTGCGTCGAAGAGCTCGACGAGCGTGGCCAGGAGCGGCGCGATACGCTGGGCCGGCAATGCAACAAACGCGCCCTCGCGCACTCGGCCGTAGACGGTCGCGCCGTCGCCAAGCCGCGCCAGCCCGTCGTGCGAACGAATGCCAAGGTCGCGCAACGCGCCGATCACGATCGGCAGCAGCGATACGCGCTCGCCACCGACGTTGATGCCGAGATCGAACTCGAACCAATTGTTTACGCTTGGCTCGATCTGCGCGTCCCAGTCGTCGGCTTCGACTAACTCGTACGGGAAGGAGGAGTCGATCTCGATGCGCCAGCCGCTCGCGCGCAATGCCGGCACCTCGCCGTCGAGGAACTGCACCCAACGCTGCTCCCCCGTTCCCGGAAAGCGTAACGTTGAGTTGCGGTGTTTAATGAATTGAATCTCCGGCCACGTCAGGAGGTGCAGCCCGCGGCTATCGAGTTCCGCGCGGGCTGCGGCTTCGAACTCGTAACGGCGGGACCAGAGGCTGGCGCCGTCGGCTTCCACCGATTGGAATTCCCGCGGCTCGTCGGCCGAGAAGTGGACGGAGTGCGCGCCGTACGCAAACGTCAACTCGGCGACTGCGGCGAGCGGCGTTTCCGAGAATCCGCGTAACCGCAGCACCGCCACCGGATCGCGTTCGATCGTCAACACCGCCCGCGGCCTTTGACGCGGCCGACAGCCTTCGCCTGCGTTACCCGCGGCGGTAATTCTGAGGGCATGCAAGAAAGCGCCCGCCTGCAGGAGCCCCGGCTTCATGCGATCGCCCTGATGAAGATGCCGATCTTAGGGTTGCCGAAACAGGCGTAACGCCCTTCGAAGGGCACCGGAGGTAAGTCGTGCGCAATACGTTCCTTGCGGGTCTGAGTTTCATCGTGTTGTTGGCAGCGGGTTGCTCCGGCAACTCGCCCGCACCGGATTCTTTGTCAGCGGTTCCAAATCTGAACCTGGGTAGTGCTACGCGTGGATCGAGTCGTGCCTCGAGTTACACGGAAAGCTTGCTCCATCGATTCAAGAGCAGTCCGGACGCGGCCAGTCCGGAGGCCGGGTTGATCTTCGACGCAGCCGGCAAGCTGTACGGCACGACGATAGCGGGCGGGACAGACTCGGCTTGTCCGGGAGGCTACGACGGCGGTTGTGGGACGGTATTTACCATCGACGCATCCGGCGAGGAACGCATTCTGTATAGCTTTGCCGGAAAACCGGATGCGAGCCAGCCTTTTGCCGCCCTGCTGTTAGAATCCGGAAAGCTCTACGGTACGACGGCGAGCGGCGGAAACGTTGCAGCGTGCTATTCGTACGGCGGGAACGGCTGCGGGACCGTATTTGAGGTCGACAAGAGAGGCGCGGAGACGCTGCTCTATCAGTTTCAAGGAAACTTCGGCAGCGGGAAGGGCGATGGGCAAGGCCCTAAGGGCGGTCTCGTTTCGAACGCGGCCGGGAACCTCTACGGCACGACACCCTTCGGGGGCGCATACGAATCCGGCACCGTGTTCTCGGTGACAAAACGCGGCAAGGAGAGGGTGCTGTACTCCTTTACCGGCTACGACGATGGGGGTCGCCCGTACTCGGGAGTAGTTCGAGACGCAGCGGGCAACCTATACGGCGTCGCGTACTTCGGCGGGAACCAGCAATGCACGGGCGGATGCGGAACGATATTCAAGCTCGATAACGCCGGCACGTTGACCACGCTCTACCGTTTCAAAGGAAAGAAGGATGGTGGAAATCCGATCGGCGGACTGGTCATGGATGCCGCCGGCAACCTCTACGGGACCGCTCAGAACTACGGTAACCTCAAATGCAACAAGCGCGGCGGTAATCCGGGCTGCGGTACGGTGTTCAAACTGGGGCCGGCAAACAAGTTCACCGTATTGCACGACTTCGCCGGGAGTCCCGACGGTGCAGTGCCGTCTGAAAGCCTGATCCTCGACGAGCAAGGGAATCTCTACGGAACGACTTCGTTTGGCGGAGACGAAACGTGCAATGGCGGGTACAGCTGCGGCGTCGCGTTTGAGGTCAGCGCCTCCGGGCACGAGTCGGTGCTCTACAGCTTTACCGGCGGAAAGAATGATGGCGAGGTTCCGTACGGCGGCCTGGCACGCGATGCGATGGGCAATCTGTACGGGACGACCGTCAGTGGCGGCGTTGGACCCTGCAGTCAGGGATGCGGCGTCGTCTTCAAGTTGACCCCTCGCAGCATTTCACGCGCCAGATAGGTCCGCCACGGCGCTTCATGAACTCCGTGCACAAAGCAAAGCAACAAAGGCGCGGATAACTGCTGCTGCGCGGAGGCACGATTGAAGAAGCTCGGTCGGCGAATGTTTGTCCCGCTTTTGGTCGCAGTCGCTTACGTTGCCGCCGCGAAGCTCGGCTTCTCGTTGGCGTTCACGACGAAGCAAGTGACGGCCGTATGGCCGCCGACCGGCATTGCGCTCGCCGCCCTCTTGCTCTGGGGGTATCGCGTCTGGCCGGGGATTTGGCTCGGTGCATTCGCCAGCAATGCGCTCAGCTCCGAGCCCCTCTGGACAGCCGCGGCGATCGCGACGGGAAATACGCTCGCGCCGGTGTTCGGCAACTTCCTCTTGGCACGCTTCGGCGGTCTCGAGAATGCGCTCGAGCGCGTGCGCGACGTTCTTCTCCTTGCGCTGTTCGGATCGGCCATTGCTATGACGGTATCCGCGACCAATGGCGTCGTCGAGCTCGCACTTGCTCGAATCGTTCCGTGGAGTGCGTTCTTTTCGGTTTGGTGGGTATGGTGGGCAGGCGACGCGATGGGCGTGATGTTCGTTACTCCGCTGCTGATAACGTGGATCGGCGCCAAGCAGAAGGAACCCGCGGAGGGTGGCACGCTCGAACTCGCCGCTCTCGCGGCGACACTGCTGGCGGCGAGCTCAATTTCGTTTCTGAGTAATTTCCCGCTACGCTTTTCGATCTACCCGTTCATCATTTGGACGGCCCTGCGTTTTCGACAGCGTGAAATGACGGCAGCAATTGCGGTCGTCAGCGGTCTCGCCATTTGGGCGACATCGCACGGCTTGGGTCCCTGGGTTTCGGGCCCGCTCGATTCACGACTCGTCCAACTTGACAGTTGGATGGCGGTTCTCGCGATAACGGGTCTGGTGCTCGGCGCGGTCACGGCCGAAAGGCGGAGCGCTCGTCTCGATCTTCAAGAACTGTTGACGGAGACGAAGCGATCGGCGGTAACGTTGCAGAGCGCGTTTCTTCCCGAGCATCTTCCGCAGCGCCGTGACGTTCGGTGCGATGTGCTTTACATCGCGGCGGAGCGCGAAGCGCTCATCGGCGGCGACTGGTACGACGCCTTTGATCTGCCCGACGGACGAATTGCCTTTTCGATCGGCGATGTGACCGGTCATGGACTCGATGCGGCGGTGACCGCCGCGCGCCTTCGCCGAAGCATTTTCGCCGCAGCCTACGACACCGCCGATCCCGCCGAGATCCTGACCAAGGCCGACCACGTGCTCGGGTCGCGCCATGAGGCTCCGGCCACCGCGTTGGTCGCCGTCCTGAGCCGGGACCTGTCTACGCTGCGCTACGCCAGCGCAGGGCATCCGCCGCCGATCGTTGCGAGTCCACGCACCGCAGCGCGCTTGCTGATGCACGGGGGTTTCCCGTTCGGCATCGGCATTCCAATCGCGTCGGAAACGCACACGGTAGCTTTGGATCCGGATGCGGCGATTCTTTTCTACACCGACGGGCTCACAGAGTTCAAACGAGATATCGAACGCACCGAACGAGCGGTGCTGCAGGCCGTTACGCGTTTAGTAGCAGATCCTCACGTGGATCGTCCGGCGCTTTTCATCCAACGCAGCGTTATGGGTTCCCAAAGACCCGCGGACGATACGGTGCTCCTGGTGGTCCAACTCGGCGCCGCACTTCAAAAGTCCTGGAGTTACGATTCGAGAAGCCCGCTCGGTGCGCAGACGCTGCGCCGCGAGATCACGCACTTCATACGTTCGCTCGCGCCGAACGAAGACGAGCTATTTCGCACGGAGCTCATCATCGGTGAAGCGCTCGCAAACACGGTCGAGCATGCGCCTGGCTCGGTGAGCGTCGACGTCGATTGGACCGACACGTATCCGGTCGTCATCATTTCCGACACCGGCCCGGGTTTATCGCGTTTCGTGGCGGCGTTGCCCGCGGACGCACTGAACGAAAACGGACGCGGTCTCTTTCTGATTGCGTCCCTGGCGCAAGACGTGCAAATCGAAGCTCAACCTGGAATGGGCACGAGAATGCGCATCGTTCTGCCAACGAAACGCGCAGTCGGGGCCTAACGCTCGACTTCCCTCGCGCGGGAGGGGGAGATGGCGGCGATGAGTGAATCCTCAACGACCTATGACGCGTCACCATCTTGCCCTGCTGCGTCTTGCGGCCGCACTCGCCGGGCTTTCGCTCTCCGCCGCTTGCTCGGCCAACTCAACGGTTCCCTCAGGCGTGCAAGGAGAAAGCAACAATTGGAGCGCGCCAGCGGCAAAACGTTGCAAAGAGAAGCTCTACGTCTCCAGCTACAAACTCGACTACGTCGCCATCTATTGCACCAAAGGCCGTAATCAGGCGCCCATTGGAAAGATCACGGACGGCATCAACGGGCCGGAGGGCGCTAACGTCGATCACAAAGGAAATCTCTATGTCGCCAACACGACTGCAAATACGGTAACGGAGTACGCGCCTGGGAGCCTAACGCCCAGCTTCACCTACTCGAGCGGCCTTGGCGCTCCCGCCGGCGTCGCAATCGACGGCAAGCAAAACGTCTACATAACAAACTTGAGCCCCCCATCTGTCGAGGTCTTTCCCCAAGCATCGAACACGCCGCGTCTCAAAATCACGGACCTCACGTATCCCATCGACGTCGCGGTCGATGCATCCGAAAATGCGTACGTCACGACGTACGCCCCGGGCTTCAAAGGGGGCGAGATTTTTGAGTACTCCGCCGGGAGCACGCAGGGAACGAATCTCGGCATCGTCACCGACGCGCCTGGAGGAATTGCGCTCGACAAGGCCGGGGATATTGTCACCGCCGATCAGTCGCTGCCCGGCGTCCTGGTGTTCCCTCCGGGTAAAACGAAGCCGTCGAGAACCTTCGCGCAAAATGCACTCGACCCGGACCCCGTTCGCCTCGATAAGGAGGAGCGCCGGGTTTATGTTGGAGATTCAGTTGGAAACGCGGTCTACGTTTACGATTATTCCAGCGGCGCGCTCGTCGATACAATTACCGATGGCGTGGACGGTCCCAACGGCCTTGGCCTCGACCCAGCCGCGCCGCTCTAGCGCACCGAAAGGAGAAACGGTCATGCAAAAAGGTTTCTGGATTGCGTCGCTCGCCCTGTGTGCGGGTTGTGCCGGCGGGCAAATGACGCCGGCCGGGATGCCCGCGCAGAGTTCCGCGCAGCCATCCCACCGGGCCGGCGGATGGCTTTCGCCCGCGGCGAAAAAGACGAAGCATCTGATCTACGTGTCGGATTTTACCGGCAACGCCGTTGAAATCTACTCCGCCGCCGGATCGAACCAAAGTCCGATCGGAGAGATCACCGATGGGATCAGCGGCCCGGAGGGGAGTTTCGTCGACACGCACGGCAATCTGTTCGTGACGAATGTAACCAACCAAACCGTAACGATGTACCCGCACGGAAGCACGACGTGGAAGCTGCAATACACCGGTTTCGCGTACCCGACGAACGTTACGGTCGGCAAGGACGGGTGGGTCTACGTCGCCGACTTAGTCGGCCAAAAGGTCGTCGAGTTCCCGAAAGGATCGACTCGATCGAAGTTGACGATCGACATCACCTATCCTCAAGGCGTCGCCCTCGATTCGAAAAACAATCTGTACGTCGAGTACAATTCGGGCGCTCACGGGGGCGGTCCGGGCGACGTCAACCAATACGCGCCCCGCTCGACGAGCCCCAAGGACCTCGGACTTCCCATCGTGTGGGGGGCCGGCGACGCCATCGACGGAAGCAGCGACGTCATCGCGGCGGATCAGGGTTCGGGCAGCAATGCCGCCATCTACGTTTTCCCACCGGGTTCGAAGACGCCGTCGGAGACGATCACCCAAGGTTTGGAGGATCCGTTCCGCATTGCGATCGACAAGCCGTTCACGCACCTGTACGTTGCCGATCCCGAAGTCAACGCACTACTCGTCTACGATTACACTTCGGGTAAACTCGTCAACTCGATTACCAACGGCCTGAAGTCGGTCGACGGAGTGGCGGTCTCTCGTTGACGCCCCTAAGTAGCTCCAATCGAGTATAGACGCCAGGCGTCAAGGCCGCCCGTAAGGTTCACCGCACGATCGTAGCCCAGCGCGTTGAGCTTCTTCGTGATGTACGCGCTACGAGCACCCAGATGACAGTACACGACGATCTCGCGATCGGTTGGAATTTCCCCGAGTCGATCCTCAACTTCGTCCATCGGAATATTCACAGAGCCGGCGATGCAGCCGTCGTCGACGAGTTCGTCAGGTTCGCGTACGTCCAGCAAGAACGGCGGGGCGCCGTTATCGAGACGCTGCGCGAGGCCGCCAGGCGTTATCGACTTCACCTATAACGGCGAGGGAATGCATTTCCCGGACGTCACGCGGCAAGTGGCGATGACGGCAGGCGTTGCGCCCGCGGGAAACGGCGATCCCTTCAGCGGCGTCAGCGCACCATCGCTCCCGATCTGATAACCGGAAATAGAGTTCGCAGCGCTGTTGCCCACATAGACGAACTTGTCCGACGGATCGACTGCTCCGTAACAGGCCCCGGATCCCGCCGCAAACGGCGAGCCTTTGACTGGGGTTAACGCGCCGTTACTTTTGATCGCATAAGCGGAGACGTTCGCCGAGCCCAAGTTCGGTACGTAGATGAACTTGCCGTTCGGATCGACGATCACGCTGCAGGCGTTGGTTCCCGCTGAAAATGGGGACCCTTTCACGGGCGTCAGCGCGCCACTGGTCGCGTTAACCGTGTAAGCGGAGACGTTATTGGAGCCATAGTTGCTTACATAGGCGAACTTGGCGGTCGGATCGACGGCCACGCCAAAGGGTTCGCTGCCCGCAGCAAACGGCGATCCTTTCACAGGCGTCAGCGCGCCGCTGCTAGCGATCTTATAGGCAGAGACATTACCGGAGCCCGCATTAGGCACATAGACGAACTTGCCCGAGGGATCGGCGGTCACGTACTGCGCACTCGTACCGGCTGCAAACGGTGAGCCCGTCACCGGCGTCAGCGCACCTCCGCTCCCAATTGCGTAGGCCGAAACGTTGCTGCTGCTGCTGACACCAACGTTTGCCACGTAGGCGAACTTGCCGGTCGAGTCGACTGCCACGCCCGAAGGCGCGGTACCGGCCCCAAACGGCGAGCCTTTGACTTGTTTGAGCGCACCGCTGGTCGCGTCGATCGTAAATGCGGAAGCATTGTTGGACCCGGCGTTTGACGCAACAGCGAACTTGCCCGTAGGATCGACTGCCACGCCCGAGGGATTGGAACCCGCCGCAAACGGCGACCCTTTCGCCGGCGTCAGTGCCCCGTCGCTCTCGATCTTATAAGCGGAAACATTTGTCGAGCCTTCGTTGGCCTCGTAGGCAAACTCAACTGCGGCGTCGGGATGGGCGGCATAACCCGGTAGCGTTGAGCTGGGCCCCCGCGATGCGTCGCTCGAACAGGCGGAGAGCAGAGCAATCGCGGCAGCGGCCGCGGCATAAACGGCTTTGGAGTTTCCCATGAACGCTACTTTGGGAAGCGCCGCCCCAGGCCCTCGTCGACATCCGACCGATCGAATAAGCGTGGCGCAAATGAACGTGGTAAAGGCTCTACGTTCCCGGGCTGACGGCAAATCCGTACGACCACGGCCCGGCCGCGTGCGCGGGATCTTGCACAGAGAGCTGACGTCCGCTCGGGTATGTGAACTCGGCCGGGGTGCCGACCAGGAACGAGAGACTTTGCGCAACGTATGCGGGCGCGTAGAGGCGGTTCTCGAGCAGGGCGAAGAATTTGAAGGCCGTTCCCCAGCCCGTGCCGCCGTATTGAATCGTACTCGTTGGTTTCTTCGAGCCGCCGCCAAACGTCAGAATCTGATTGAGCGTCGCGTCGTCTTCAACATTCTCGACCACGAGATCACCGCTCTGCGTAACCGCGATGCCGCCGAGCTGCGGGCCGCCGGGCACCTGCAGATTCAGCGCCTTTCCCTTCGTCGACTGATAGCCGTACTTAATAACATCGCTCTCGACGAAGCCGCTCGACGGGTAGTAGGTGTAGGTCAAGTACAGATTGGCCTTCGCGTCGACCGCCACTGCGTTCGGACAGCCGGGAAATCCGCTGATGGTGCGCGTCGGCGTCGTGCTTCCGCTTGCGTACTCGACGACGTCGCCGCCCGGGCCGCTCCCCTGTTTGCAACCGCTGCCGTGCGCGCTTGCGAGATTCGCCACGTAAACGGTGCCATAATGATCCACGGCGACGTCGACCGGCGCCGTCAGGCCGTCCGTATAGGTCTTATTCGGTTGCGTCGCTCCGCGCGGAAACACTTCGACGCTGGGCGTTCCCGACCCCAGCGTCGAGATCGCGACGTAGAGGTTCTGCGAAGCGTCGACGGTCAGCCCCAACCCGACTGACTGCGACGGGAGCACGAGCGTGCCGGCCGGCTTGAACCCCCTCGGGCCGAGTGCTGAGATCGCAACGATGCCGGAGAATGGCTGCGACGTGTAGACGAGCGTTTCGTTACTGCGGCTCGCGTTCCAGCTGTGGCTCGCCGCATGCGTCGAGTTCCGAAGCCGCGCGCACATCGCAGGAGTCAACGGCAGGTTGAACGCGCAGAGAGGGCGCAGGCCCGGTGCCGGGCCGCGCGCGGCACCCACGCAAACCACGAGGATTGCCGCGCCGATGAAAGGTCTGGTTCGCAACACGGTTCGTCTCCTTTACTTGCCCGGTTGAAAGACGGCGTCGTCGCCGATGACGTTGTAGACGCTCCACGCCGGCTGCGTCTGTCCCGAGATGTAGCCGACGATGGCCGGCTCGTACCCGAACCACTCCTGGCCATCGATTAGCGCGAGCGAGATTGGCGCGCTCGCAATCAGAACGTCGGCGGGGTTCGATACCGAGAGCATCATCGACTCGGCAATCGTGCTCTCGGAGCCGTAGGGTGGGCCCGGCACGACGATCGTCTGCGACGGCGACCTGGATCCTCGCGGGTAGACCATAACGTTCGACGATGCGCCGAGATAGTTGCTCACGAAGAGATTGCCGTGACGATCGAGCGCGACGCCGACCGGCCGCGCCAGGCCTTTCAAGTGGAGCGACTTTGGCGTCTTGGAGCCGTGCGTCAGCTCCAGCACGTCGTTGGCAGAACTGTCGGCGACGAACAGATCGTTCGCCTTATCGACCGCAAGGCCGTCGGGACCGCTCAGGCTCGCCTTGATCGTTTCGTTCGGAGACGTCTCGCCTTTGGGGAAAACGACGATCGAACCCCAGTACTTATTACTCGCGTAGATCGTTCCGTTGGAATCAACCGCCACGCCCGTTGTCGTGTTGAGCCCAGTCTTTAGGGTGCGCGCCGGCGACGTCGTTCCGCGCGGATACTCCGCGATCTCGCCGGCGCCGGTCGCGTCGATCTGCGCGTTGGCGACGTAGAGCGTTCCTTGCGCGTCGACTGCCATCTGCGCCGGATCCGACACGTCTTCGAGCTGACTTTGGCTCGCCGGCGGAGAGAACCCGCGCCGAATGTCGTGGGAGATTACCGAGCAGATCCAGACGGCGTTGTCGTCCTCATCGGAGACGAAAACGAGACCGTCGTAGCGATCGCCGCCGCCTGCGTGAATTGCCCGCGCCATCGCGGAGCCAGCCGGCGGGGCGACCGGTGAACCGGCGCCTCCGCAGGCGCTCAACAGAGCAAGCGCAGCCACGCCGGCGATGCGCGAGTAGAAGCTGAAGCGGTGCATCCAATCGTCTCCTTTGGCTGGCCTCTCCGAGCGAAGTGCGACCGCCTCCTCCAGCGAGGCCGAAAGCTGGCATTCTTCGCGTTTGCCGGCCGCGCGCTCGATGAAGAATGCCGTCGCCGCAGAAGTATGAGAGGCTCATGGCGCGCAGGTCTGACCGAGACGACCCGTTCTCAGGCATTCGGCGTTTGTTGCGCGGGCTGCGAGGTTCGCCACGCGCGCAGCGGTGCATCGCGCTGCGCGGCGCAGTCGAGATTGCGCTGTTTCGATTGCCGTCGCGACAACAGGCGATCGTACGGCGATACGATCTGGACGGAGAGCGCGCGTCGGAGATCCAACGCGACTTGAGCCTGTCACCGCGCCAGTTCTTCCGCGATCGGCACAAAGGCCTCGCGCTGCTAAGCGGCTACGTCTTCGAGCCCGAGCGTCCGCCGGGCGCGGCGAGCGTTTGCGCCTCACCCGAGACAACGCGCGATGCGGCAATCGTCGCGCGGACGTTCGCGCGGAGCCTCGCGCAAACGGGCGACGCACGCTGCCTCGACGTGCTGCGCGACCTCGCCGCCAGCGCGCACTATCGCGTCGAGCGCGCCGACCTTCTGCTCGAGTTGGCGCAGACAGCGGCGGATTGCAGCGACGAACACGTTGCGGCGGAGGCCGCCGGCGAAGCGTCGCGCCTCTTGAGCGAATCGTGCGATGTGCGAACGGCGCTACTGCGCGGCAGGCTCGCGCACGTCCGTGCACGGCTGACCCAGAGTCGAGACGATGCGCTCTCGCTCGTGGCGCAAGCGCTGACCATCCTTCGCGCGAGCGTCGCCGACGGCCGAGATGCTTGCGAGTCGGCACCGGCACTCGCCGACGCCCTCGGGGATGCGGCGTTGCTGCACTTCTCGCTCGGAGCTTACGGGCGAGCGCGCGCCGCATCGCAGGAGGCGATCGAATTGATCGAGACCTTCGCACTGCGTCGTCGGCCGAAGGCGCTCGAAATTTTTGCGATGCATGCTGCAATCGACGCGTGCGTCAGCGGACGAACGCAGGCCGCAATCGCCGACGTCACGTCGCTGCTGTATCTCGCCGTCGATTCGGGCTGGTCGTCCACTGCCTGCCGGCTGGGCGCTGACCTCGTCGGTCTCAACGCCATTTGCGGCGAGTACGACGAGGCGATTCGCTGGTATCGTCACGTAATGCCATTGGCATCCAGCGGAGCGCGCCCGAGCGACCGCGCGAATCTCGCGATGGAAGCCGCGCACTCCTACACGATGGCGGGCCGCTCGCGCGAAGCGCTCGCGATCCTCGGATACGCGCGGCCCGAGAACGGCTGCCCGAGCAACGAGGTGCCGAGTTGGCACGCGGTGGCCGGCGCCGCGTTAGCGAATCTCGGCGACGACGCCGCGGCCATCGCGGAGGCGCGTTCCGCATTAGCCGGATATAGTTCGCGGGGAGTCGCGCGCGGGGTAGGCGACGCGCACCACCTTCTGGCCGTCTGTCACGCTCGTCGCGGCGACGCACGACGCGCCCGCGAACATATCGGCGAGGCGCGTCGTTTGGTGGAGCGTTACGGCGTGCCGTATGCGCTGCTGCTCACGCTGCTTTCCGAAGCCGCCATCGTACGGAGCGCACCGGCGCGGAGTAACGCGATCGAATACGGCCGCCTCCTACAGCGGCTCGCTCGCAGTTAGGTGATTTCGTTACGACTTCTTGACCAAGGGCGACGAGGCGATCCCCAGCGGATCGGCGCTGCCGGTGATCGTCGAGAACGGCGTCCTCTGGCCTTTCTTGTAGCCGACCACCGCACCGAATTGGTTCGCCTGAAAGAAGTAGTCGGCTGCGGTCACGCCGTTGAGGTTGGGGCTCGTTACTCCGTCCGTGATCGTCTCGGACGGCTTCTTGGAACCGGCCGGATAGACCGTCACATTGTAGCCGCCAAAGTTTCCAACGTAGAGCGTGTCTCCGGTTCCAAAGGAGATCCCGTCGGGTCCATTGAGTCCGATAAGCGCGGCGTCCTTTACTTCCTTGGTTCCGGCGGGAATCGTATAGACTTTGTTGGCGGAATCGTCCGATACCCACACGTTGTTCTTGCTATCGATCGCAATGCCGACGGGATTGGCGAAACCGCCGATCGACTCGTACGGCTTCTTCGCGCCCGGCTTGTACGCGTAAACGGTACCGCCGATGTACGTTGCGAAGATGTCGCCCTTCGAATCGACCGCAATTCCGTAATACCCTGGCGTCGGGATCGTTAAGCGCGGCTTACTCTTGCCGGGCGAATACACGGTGATCGCTTCCTCGGTGTAGCCGACGTTAGAAACGTACAGCGATCCTTTCGAATCGACGGCAAGACCCTGCGGGTTCATCACGCTGTCGGTAATGGTACCCTCCTCCTGCGCGTTCGGCTTATCGGGATCGTAGAGTCGAACGACGTTGCCTTGAAGGTCGCTGACGAAGAGGATCGGCTTTGCCCGCTTCGCCGCATCGGGCCACCCGCGAGGTCCGGTCACGGGCGGAGGAATCATCGGAACGATTACGGGACCGGCGACGGCCGGGCCCGGTACGAGGCGCGTCAGCGATCCCGCCGGCGTGACGGACGACGAGGAGCCGCCGCATCCGGCAACGGCTGCGAGCGCAGCAATAACGATAAGGGCGCGGCTATAAAGCGATTCGGTCATAGCAACCTCCGAGGCGCAGTGAGACGTGCGCGCCTATTCTTCCGCTCGGCTTAGCTCGGACCCTGGAACCGAGCGCCTTCGCCCTTCGACAGGCCGAGATACGGCCGTTCTGTGCTTAGCCCGGACTGTACCCATCGACGATGAGTAAATCGGTCTCACTTAAGCGTTGACGCAGTGCCTTGGCCGGAGCATACTCTGCCGAATGCCACCACTCGCTGGCGCGCTCGTACGAATCGAATTCGAGTACGACGATCCGTGTGGGCTCCCACGATCCCTCCAGAACTTGCATTCGACCGCCGCGCACCAAATAGCGGCCGCCGAAGTTTGTCACGGCTTCGGCCGCCATTCTTTTGTAGTGTTCGTACTCGACGTGGTCCCTCGTATTGACGTTGACGATAACATATGCACTCATGCTCTGAAAATATTAGGCTCCGCTCGTGCGGTCACCTCGCACCGCGCAGCTCGATAACCGATTGCGCGAGCACGGTGCGATCGGCGATAATATCGACCGCAGCGATGCGATCGTCGACTACCGCAAACCGGAACGCAACGAGCACCTGGCGGTCGTGCATCCACACCGCTCCTGGTTTGCCGTCGATTAGTGCCGGTTGCGCAGCACGCGCACGTCCGTAGAACGTCCGTGCAACGGCATCCGCGCCTTCGATACCAGCCTGCAGACGATCGTTCTGCCAGTACGTGGCGCCGCCCATTGCCACTACCGCCGCATCCGCGCGAAGTGTTGCTTCCGGAGCGAGCAGCGCGAGGAGTGCGGAGAAGTTTCCCGACCGCGAGGCCTGGAGAAACGCGCGCACGAGCTCGTCGTGCCGCTGGGTCACGGCATCGCGGTCGGCGGACGCGCCACGCACGCGCCGGCGCGCTCGGCTTGCGAGCTGCCGCGCCGCCTCTGGTGTCCTTCCGACGATCGTGGCGACGTCATTGAACGGCACGTCGAACATGTCGTGCAGAACAAATGCAACGCGCTCCGCCGGTGGCAACGCATCGAGCAGGATCAGGAGGGCCACGCCGATCGAGTCGGCGAGCACGGCCTCTTCCTCAGGACGTTCGCCCGGAGCGATTGCTGCGATGTCGCGGCGCGGATCGTCCGGCGTCAACTGTTCGCGCCGACTGGTCCGCCGTTTCATCGCATCGAGACAGACGCGCGCGACAACGCTCGTGAGCCAGCCTTCGAGATTCGCAACGACCGCAATGTCCGCGCGGCTGATCCGCAGCCAGCTTTCCTGCAGGGCGTCGTCGGATTCTGCGGTCGACCCCAGCATTCGCAACGCAATGCGCTGTAAGCGGGGGCGAGCTTGCTCAAAGCGCTCCGCGAGCCACTCCGCATCCTCCAACGTTATCTCTCCTCCGGTAACCCGCTATGTTTACGCGCGCTCGATCCGTCGTACGGACGGAAGGAGTATGACCAAAGCCAAACAATTCTTTCGCGAGCTCACCGGTGCCACCCCTACGTCGATTCACCGCAGTACGTCGGCTGCAAAAGTGGCGATGTGCAAATTGGCTCGATCCGAACGGAGGTAATTAAACTCCAATGAATCCATCGGAACGCATCGACCAGCTGATCGCAGAACTCACAGACTGGCGTGGAAAAACGCTGGCCAGGGTCCGCGAGACGATCCTTCAGGCCGACCGGGAGATAATCGAGGAATGGAAATGGATGGGAAGCCCGGTGTGGTCTCGCGACGGAATAATCGCGGTCGGTAACGCCCACAAGGACAAAGTAAAACTGACGTTTGACCGCGGGGCGAGCCTCTCGGATCCTGACAAGCTCTTCAACGCAGGCCTCGAAGGTAACCGGTGGCGAGCGATCGATCTTTTCGAGGGCGATAAGATTAACGAGCGCGCTCTTAAGAACCTCGTCCGTACCGCTGTCGATTACAATCGGATGCGCTTGAAGAAGAAAGCGCCTGCGGGCACTCGAGCGAAAGTGCGCAAAAGCAAGCAGACGTGAAGCTGCGCCTTCAAATCATCGCCGACGACGCAATGCAGGTGCGCGCAAAGGAACCCCTCGCGTCATTTTATCAGCTAAGTCCATTTGTCTGGCGTGAGGGCGCTGAATTTCACGTAATGATTCGCGCCGTGCCGCGCTGCGAGGATCCGGCCAAGAAGATCGCACGGATTTATCACGGAGTTTCCGCCGATGGCCTCCTCTTCGACATGGACGAATCGGCGGCCATCGCACCGGGCCCGGCTTTCGAAGATCTCGATGGTTGCGAGGATCCCACGGTGGCGCTGTGGGATGGCGCACTCTACGTCTACTACACCGGCTGGAACCAAACGCAGCGACGCGGGTGCCTGCTGCTAGCGTCGGGCCCGAATGCCTTGGACCTTCATAAGCGCGGAGTCGCGCTGCAGTCCGTTCCCGGTTGCGAAAATCCCAAGGAAGCCGAAATCGCGTTGGCCGACGACGATAGGTGGCGCCTTTTCTTTGAGTATGCACAAGAAGACGCTTCGCGCGTTGGCATCGCGGATTCGAATCGCGTTGACGGACCGTGGGCCGTCCGTCAGCCGCCGTTTGAGCGACGCGGCTCGTCATGGGACTCGTGGCATCTCAGCACCGGGCCGACGGTCACCCTTGCCGGCACCCCCGTGATGTTCTACAACGGCGCGACGCGCGACGCCAAATGGCGTATTGGTTGGATTCGCTTTGACCCCAATTACCGCGTCGTCATCGAACGTTGTGACGATCCGCTGATCGTGCCGCCGACGCCAAAAACCGACGAAACCGATATAGCCTTTGCCGCATCGGCGCTAACCGAGGATGAGCTGATTCGCGTGTACTATTCGGTAGCGGATCAACATATGCGACGGGCGACGCTGCGCCTGGTCCATTGATGGAGAACGGCGTCCGAATGAGACGAGTGGGAACCCCTTTGGGTTCCCACTTCAGGTAATCAGCGGCGCCGATCTCTTAACGTCGGCCTCTCGGCGGTCTTCCGCCACCGCCCCCGGGGCGACCACCGGACCCTCCGCCGTGCGGAGCGCCACCCCCCGGTTGACCGGCGGCGTGGACGCTACCGTGCATGCCACCGCTGCCGCCGACGGGCCCGCCGTTCATGCCGACGTGCCGGTACGTGCTACCCTGCTGTAGGTGCACGCTGTGCACCGTACCCGCCGATACTTGACTGTGATGTGCCGCAGTTACCGGCGCATTGTGATGAGATGGCGCACTAACGCTGCCGTGCCTCGCTACCGACACATTGTGATGGGCCGACGCACTGACGGTGCCGTGCACCGCGTGCTGCGCGACTCTCGCAGTTCGCAGCGGTCTCTGCACGGCGACGATTCGCGGCCGTCCGTGATTTACCGACGCAAGCTGGCCGCGCTCTCGCGCTGCCACGCGATCGTGCGTGCGCTGGACCGCGGTTTGCGCGACGGCATGCCGGCGCGCAGCGAGTTGGGCCCGTGTCGGGTTCGCATGGATGCCGCGACGGCCCCCGTTAAAGCTCACGCGCGAACGGCTGACGACGTGTCCGCGAATGACGCCTCTGTTAACGAACGTATTGTGGATGACCGTTCGGTTGACGTTGACAACGGCCGTGTTGTAGTTGAAAATGCCGCCCGACCAGAAGCCGCCGACGAAGCCGGTTCCGAAGTAGCCGAAGCCATAGTCAATTCCGCCGTAGAATCCAACTGACGGACCCCAGTAGCCGGTATTCCAAACGTAAGCGCCATTGACGTAGTTCCAGTAACCGGGTGTCCAGTAGTAACCGACCTCCGGCGGCGCTGTCCAGTAACCCGGAACCCAATAATAGCCGGACCCTCCGCAGCCCCAGTAACCCGGGATCCATTGCCAGTTTGGATACGGCGCCGGCGGCATAGAGTATACAGGCAGCACCGGCGGCGGATACCCGGCCACGACACCGACGGCCCACCCCGGCCCTCCGAAGCCTACGCCAATGCCAACACTCACTTGCGCCGGCGCGACGGCCGGCACGGCGGCGACAGCTAGGAATGCAATGAATGCGACGAGTGATCTCTGGATCTGCATTGTGGCTCCCTCCCGAGGATGGATACGCTAAGAGCATTACCAGCCGCAGAAGTGGCCAACCGGCAACCAATCCGATTCTTATAAAAGTCGTCAGGTTTACGTTCCCGGAGTGGCCAGCTCGCCTGGCTACGGAGCCGCCTGGCGGCGCCGGAATTGAGCCGCGCCTGACGAAAGAAATCAGTCGCTGCGACGTCCAGGGGACGTATGAGAGGGCGGTCTATGGAACCTTGCACCGATTCTCGCCGATTTGTCGTGGCATGCGCTGCGGTTGCGCTGATCGCGGGCTGCCGAGGCTCGCAGCCGCTCGCTGGAAATCCAATGCCGCAGGCCGCCGCTGTGAGTCGCGCCGCGGTCGTTTCCATGACGACGAGCAACACGTCGTATATTTACGTGGCCAATGAAACCTTCGGGCACGGCGATCCAGGTGGCGAAGTCGATATCCTACTACGTGACGACCCAGCGAAAGGGGTCGTCGACCGGATCGTAACCGGCGTCTTCGGGCCCGACGGAATCTTCGTCGACTCGAATGGTACTCTATATGTAACCAATGGGCATATGAACGGAACCAACAGCGTCGAGGCGTACAAGCGAGGCGCGCATAAGCCGTTTCGCGTGTACGTGGGAGCATTCTGCGCCTTCGACGTGATCGCAGCCGATGACGGTACGGTCTACATCGCCGACGCGTGCGGCGGATCGGGCACTCTCGGGCGCGTGCTCGTCTATCCGCCGGGCCGCTCGAAGCCCGCTCGATCGATCTACCCCGGCGGGCCGCCCTACTGCCTCACGCTCGATGCTCAGAATAACCTTTACGTCGGTTACAATGCCTCCTACACGTACTGGGGGCAAGTCGAACGCTTTCGCCCAGGCGCGAGGCGCGGCGTCAACCTCATTCCCAAAAATACTGTGTTCTTTCTGACGGACATCGCCGTGGACAGCCACGGCGCGCTACTGGTTTCGAACGGTAACGATGGCGCAATCGACGTCTTCACCGCAAAGGACCAGCCGCCATCGCGCGTCATCAAAACGGGACAGGCGCACCCGTTTATGTTTGCGTTCGACCAGCCCGAGAATAAGATCTACGTGACGTATCCGTGCGAACCGGGCGGCGGAAGTGCCGAGAAACTTACCGCGTCGCAGTGCGGCAAGCGAAAAAACACCCTTGTCGCGCTGGACTATGCTTCCGGCAAGCGGCTGTGGACGGTGCGCGAGCAAACGGCCAATCACGTGGGCTGGCTCCCCTTTGGCGTCGCCGTCTATCCGAAGGCACCGTTCTGAAATGAGAGATCGTAGTGCGATCGCCGTCCTTGCCGCCACGGCAATCGCCGCGTGTTCTCGGCTGGCGGATACCGCCGGGATGCCACCCGCGGCGGATAACTCTTTTGCCCTACAGAGCGCCGCGGTCGTATACAAAGAGATCTACAACTTCAAGGGCATTCCCGACGGCGCCAGTCCCAACGGAGACCTGGTCTATTTGAACGGTGTCTTCTACGGCAGTTCATATTACGGCGGCGCGTATGGGGCGGGGACTGTCTTTCGCGTTACCGCATCGGGTGAGGAGCGCGTCCTGCATAGCTTCTACGTATCCCGCTCGAAGAAAACCGACGCGAATCCCCTTGGGATAGCCCTACTGCGCGGCGCGCTTTACGGAACCACCGTAAGTGGCGGCGCGTACGGCTCCGGCACAGTGTTTACGATGACGACCGCCGGCAAGGAGCGCATTCTCCACAGCTTGGGCTATGGACGCGATGGCAGAGTGCCGTACTCGGGCTTGTTGCCGTGGAAGGGTACGCTTTACGGCGAGGCCGGCGGCGGGGTGTATGGTCTGGGGACCGTCTACAGCGTCACACCCACCGGTCAAGAACGGGTGGTCTGCAGCTTCCCGTCTTCAGTAGGGCCGCCAACCGGCGGCCTGATCGCCGTGAACGGCACCCTCTACGGCACTTCGCCAAACGGAGGCCCGTACAACGCCGGGACGGCCTTCAGTCTCACGACTGCGGGTTCAGTGGGCGTGATTCATAATTTCGGCGCGAGCGGTGACGGCTCTTCCCCGGACGGCGGGGTCACTGCGCTGCATGGCACGCTTTACGGCACGACGATGAGCGGCGGCACGTACGGTCGCGGTATCGTGTTTAGCCTGCGCAGGAGCGGCGACGAGCACGTCCTGCACGATTTTGGCTCGGGTACGGATGGCGCGTCGCCGATCGGAGCTTTAGCGGTGCGCGATGGTGTGCTCTACGGCACCACGAGCTCGGGAGGCTTGTACGGCAAAGGCACGTTATTCAGCATGACGACGACGGGCAGCGAAAAAGTTCTCCACAACTTCGGCCACGCGTCGGACGGCGCACAACCGGCTGGTAAGCTGTTGCTTCTGGATGGAAGTTTCTACAGCGCCACCGTTTACGGCGGCAACGTCTGCACCGGCGCCGGCTGCGGAACCGTTTTCGAGCTTACGCCCACGAGAGTCATAGAGTTCGCGCGCTAGCGCGTCGCGCAAGCGTGCGAACTGAACTCAACCTCGAGATGCGAATTGCCCGCTCGGCCGTGGCGGTGGCCGTGACGACGTTGTGCGCCTGTTCTCTCCAACCGCAGTTCTCCCCGACGAGCGTCACGCCCCAGCAGCTGCTGACCCGCTATCGCGACGCGGGCGTCAGATGCCTGACGCCGGGAGTCTTTTATCTTAGGTATCGCACGACCACGACGCGCGGAGACGTGATCGTTAACGACGACTACGAATCGCGCGGCACCGGGAAGTTATTTGATTTTCGAATCGTCACCACGACACACGGATTGCGCAGCGAACACGGGCGACTCTCGGACCGGTCGTGGATGCAGACGGCAAACGGGCTCGTGCTCCCGGACATCTCGCGCCCAACGCCGTTCGATCGCGTTTTGAGCGCGGCAGCCCACAAGCCGGATCCACGCGTTAGGATGCTGGGAATAACCACGGCGCCTAGGCGAGAATACGTCCTCGAGATAGCTCCAAACGCGAGACTGCTTCAGCGAAGGTACTTTGACGCCCGCACCTTTTTGCTGCGGGAGATCGAAACGCGCGACTACGACCAAGCCGTCGGAGTCGATCGGTTTTCGGGATTCATCCACGTCTGCGGCAAGCCGGTGCCGGTCCGAGTCGATCATTCGGATAGCCTCTCGGCGCAGACATACCAGACCACCTTAGTTCGGCACGATCGCCTTGCCGATCCGCATCTCCTGGCGATCCCTCGATCGAGGACCCCATTCGTGCCGCAATATCGCCTGCCGGCGACGCTCAACTCAATATTCGGACCCTCCGGCATTCTCATTCGCGTTGACATCCAAGGCATTCCGTACTGGTTCGAGCTCGACTCAGGCGCATCGAGCATAACGCTCGACCGCAACTTGGTGCGGCGGCTCGGCGGGCACGAGTTTGGAAAGTATCCCGGCAGCAAAGGGGGCACAGTCGAGTTTGCGAACGCTGTGCTGCCGCGCCTCGACATCGGTCCGGTCTACGCGACGGACCTCGCAGTAGGCGTCATCGATCACGACTACATCAAGGAAGGCGTGCATGTGGTCGGCCTACTCGGCTGCGACTTCATCGCGAGTAGGCCGCTCGGCATCGACTTTCGCAGCCAAACCGTCATCCTCGCGAGCGTCCCGTCGGCGACCGACCCGCGCTGGATAAGCGTGCAGACGCCGTTAGAGTCCTGCAGACCCGCGATTCGCGTGCGCCTCGAAAACGAGCCGGCGACTCTGGTACTCGATTTGGGCGCACCCGATACGATCATCAACGAAGATCTTTACGATCGCATCGCGGCGTCGGTCCACGAGATCGACACGACGCGCGTGACCTTTGTCGGAGGCCAAATTCTCGACGCGACGCAGTACGTCGTGCCGTACGCGTCCGCTGGGGGTCTGTCGCTTGGTCCTCTCCTGGCGGGCGTCGTTGCCAACGGCCGCGGGCAAGATCTCGATAACGATGGCTTCGTCGGGCTTAACGTGCTCCACAACTATCGCATCGTCTTCGATTATAGGCACGAGCGAACGTACTTTCAAAAGTACGCGCCATCGTACTAGTTCTTGGCGACGCTGACCGTGGCGCCAAAGAGTTCCGCAGCGCCGGCCGGAGCCTGGATGCTCTTTGCGGCTGGCCCGCCGGCAGGATAGGGCCAAAAACCAATTTTCTTGACCGTCCGCTTCACTACTCCGTACGGAACGACGATCGTGTCGCCGGCAATCCAAAATTGCGAAAGGAGGGTGCTGCGGTCGCCTTTGAACCGTGACGTTCCGACGACCGTTCCGGTCGAGCCGGTTACCTTAATGCGGTAAAGCACGTCGGCCGTTGCGTCGAAAAGCGCAACATACTTGCCGTCCCACTGAACCGCTCCGGGAAACGGGCCGAGGTTCTGCTTCAAAGTGACGTCGGTGAGCGACGTACTTCCATGCGGCATTTCGGCGAACTCCGTCTGCGTCGTGCCGGCGTTGGTACCATCCACGTAAAGGTTGCCCTTCGCATCGAAGCTGCAGAAAAAGTATTCGTTGAAGCTGGGAGCCTGATAGCTCTTCCCCATGCCCCTCCCTTTTCGGAAAATCGTGACGCTTCCGGGTCCGAGCTGCGGGTTGCTGGCGTAGTTTGCGACGGCCAGGTCTCCGGTCGTGGCGTCAACCGAACAGCCTTGCGGGTAATAGCCATAGACGTGGAGCACCGCGATCGGTTTTTTACCGCCGTGCGCGTACTCTATCACTGCGACGGCAGGTGTATCGACGACGTACACGTTGCCAGCGCGATCGGAACACAGTCCTGCCGGTCCCTTAAAACCGACCAACGTCCCCACGAGCTTGCCCGCCGGATACGAGTACACGTCGACCTTGCCGTTCGTGTCCGACACGTACAGAAGATCCCCGTTTTCTGTTGCGCCCGACAT
>DATMKR010000133.1:0-20234 GCA_035571115.1 Candidatus Acidiferrum sp.
GCCCTCGGCGCCATGCGCTCCCTCTTCTCGCCCGAATACGAGGAGCGCGTCGCCGTCGGCGACGTCACCTTCGCGTTGGAGCCCGGCGAGCTGGTCGGTTACATCGGTCCCAACGGCGCGGGCAAGTCCACGACGATAAAGATGCTCACCGGGATTCTCGTCCCCACGTCGGGTCAGGTGCGCGTCGCCGGATTGGTTCCGTGGAAAAGCCGCAAGGAGAACGCTCGCAACATCGGGGTGGTCTTCGGCCAGCGAAGTCAGCTCTATTGGGATCTGCCGCTGATCGACTCGTTCGAGCTTCTCCAGGCGATCTACGGCATTCCGCCCGACCGCTACCGGCGGAACCTCAACGAGTTCGTCGACATTCTCGAAATGAGCGACTTCCTACGCACGCCGGTACGTCAGCTCTCCCTCGGCCAGCGAATGCGCGGCGATTTCGCGGCCGCGCTCCTGCACGGGCCCAAAGTCGTCTATCTAGACGAACCGACGATCGGCCTCGACGTGGTTGCGAAGGAGGCGATCCGAGAGTTCATCGCCAGAATCAACGCCGAGCGCGGAGCGACGATCGTCTTGACGACGCACGACCTCGCCGACGTCGAGCGTCTCTGCCGGCGGATCGTCCTCATCGATCGAGGGACGCTGATTTACGACGGCGACATCGATCGAATCAAGAGCGAATACGGACGCTTCCGCACGCTCGTCGTGCGCTTCAGCGAACCGGTCGCGCAACCCGAGCTCGAGGGCGCGCAGCTGAGCGGACTCGAGGATTCGAGCGCGCGTTTTCGATTCGATCGCAACCTGCAGCGGGCGGATCGCCTCGTGCGGCAAGCGAGTGAGCGCTATAGCGTCGAAGATGTGAGCCTGGAGGAACCCGACTTGGAATCGATCATTCGGCGCATCTACATCGAGGGATACGAGCACCGGCCGGAGGAGGGCGCGTCATGATTCTATCGAGCGGAACAAAAAAGCCAAAGGTTCATTCGAGCGCGTACGTTGCCCCCACGGCGACGATCGCCGGAGAGGTGACGATCGGTGCCGGCTGCGCGGTGCTGCACGGGGCCGTCATCGTTGCCGAGGGTGCGCCGGTGACGATCGGAGCCGATTCGGTCGTGATGGAAAACGCCGTTCTGAAGGCCAGCGGCGGCAGCGTCCTGCAGTTTCCGCTGCAAATCGGCAGCCGCTGCATCGTGGGTCCGCAGGCCTACGTCGTCGGAGCGACGATCGGTGATGGCTGTTTCGTGGCAAGCGGCACGAGGATTTTCAATGGGGCGAAGCTCGAGGATGGAAGCGGGGTCGCGCTTGGTGGGATCGTGCACGTGAATACCCGTTTGCGCAAAGGCGAGAGCGTACCGATGCAGCACATCGCCTTCGGCGACCCGGCTACGATCTATCCACCGGAAAAGGCGCCGGAAGTTCACGCAAAGATGCAGTTCTTCGCAGACGTCTTCAACGTCGAGGGGACGCAGGACGCGCGGGGCCGGGCGGCTGCGACCTATTCCAAGTTCCTGCGCAGAGCTCACGCCCAGGACGCCGTTCTCGACGAACATCGGAACGTCAAGCCGGCTCCGCGGCGCTCGGGCGAAGAGCCGCCGCCGACGCAGGTCGCGGAGGTCGACAAGGTCGTCGACGTCATGATGCTCGAGTTGGAAGAGATGGAGCACCGCCGTCAAGCCGCGATCAAACGGCAAAAAGGCCACTAGCCCTGGAAGCCGCGCTCGCGCCATACGTCGCGTTTGCGAAGAAGGCGTTCGCACGAGAGGCCACCTATCGAATCGAGGTTCTCACCGAGATCGGCTCGCTGGTCTTGCGAGTTTATATTCTGCGCTCGCTCTGGACCGCGCTCTACGCACAGAACGTTGCGCCGGTCGGTCTGCCGCTGCACAGCATGATCACGTACGCAACGGTGGCCATGCTGATGTCGCTGATCCTCGAAGTGGATGCAACACGCCTCATTCGCGAAAAACTCCGCGAAGGGACGATCGCTACCGACCTGATGAAGCCGATCAGCGTGCCGTTCTACTTTTTCAGCGACGGGCTCGGCCAAACCGCGCTCCACGCGCTACTGGTCGTTCCCTCGCTGCTCTGCGCGCTGCTGCTCGTGCGCATCGACGTACCGTCGCCAACGAGGTTCGCCGTATTTCTGCTGGCCTTCGTAGTTGGTTACGGTGTCAACTTCTTTCTCAATTTTCTGATGAACTGCATCGCGTTCTGGACACTCGAAACGTTCGCCGCGCAATTAATCGTGCGCTGGGCTTCCGACCTGCTCTCCGGTCAGATCATCCCGTTGTTGTTTTTCCCGGGGATCTTTGGGCGCCTCGTCTTTGCTCTGCCGTTCGCGGCTATCTATTCAACGCCGTTGCTGATCTACGTCGGTGTCATTCCGCCTGCTCGGTGGGCGATCAGCATCGCGGTGCAGATGCTGTGGCTGGTGCTGTTCGCGGCGCTCGCCTCGGTGGTTTGGCGCGCCGCTTCGAACCGCGTCGTGATCCAAGGTGGATAACACGTCAACAGGAGATATCCAATGCATACGAATCGTTTGATTGCCCTTAACCTCGCTGCCGTACTGCTTTGTCTCGTCCTGCCTTCCGCTGCCCGGGCACAGACGAGGACGATCTCCGTCGAAGCGGGGCCGATCTGGAACCAGGCGGACGCGCAACGGAAATGCCCCGAAGTCGCCAAGGCGAACGGCGGTACTTGGAACGGTCAGTGGCGGACCACGGTGCCCGGCAGGATGTCGGTCTGCGAGCTCCGCCTGCCGTCGTCGAGGGACAGATACGTCGTCGAAGTGATTGAAGCGGGGCCGATCTGGAGCCAGTCGGATGCGGAGAAGAAATGCCCGGAGGTCGCAAGGGCGAACGGGGGCACCTGGAACGGCCAGTGGCGAACCACTGTGCCGGGGAAGATGTCGGTCTGCGAGGTTCGCCTACTGCGCTAGGATCTCGTCGACGTAACACCAGCGCCAGCGTTCGCCGGGCTGAAACGATCGAATGACGGG
The DNA here is from genome assembly GCA_035571115.1 of Candidatus Acidiferrum sp. Classification (GTDB taxonomy): domain Bacteria; phylum Vulcanimicrobiota; class Vulcanimicrobiia; order Vulcanimicrobiales; family Vulcanimicrobiaceae; genus Cybelea. The sequence continues at coordinate 2,996 of DATMKR010000133.1, forward strand.
ATGCTGCGTGGCGTGAAAGTGTTTGGTGGCGTGCGTGTTGGGTGACGAATCGCAGCAGCCGACGTGACCGCAGGTCAGGCAGAGCCGCAAGTGCACCCACGTAGCACCGATCTTCAAGCACTCTTCGCAGCCTTGCGGCGTTCCCGGTGACGGGTGCCCCGCTTCGGCGATGTGCTCGCAGGGCTCGGCGTTCATGGTCTCACCCCCGGTAAATCCCAGAGCACGAGCTCCGCGTTACCATTAACGCGTAACGTGCGAACGTCGTAGAGGCGAACGGCATCGCCGGTATTCAGGCGTTCGCCGTTAGCTTGCGCGCTGCCGCCGGCGACGAAAAGAAACCCGTACCGCTGCGGTGCGAACTGCATTTCGATCGTCGCATTCTCGAGGCGCGCGACGCGAAACGTCGCATTCTGCGTGATGCGAATCGGCGCGTCGACGGTGGGGTCTCCGCTGACGATGTCGAGCCAGCGATTGCGGCGGTCGTCGACGGCGAAAGCCATCTCTCCGTAAGACGGCGGCGTTCCCAGGCGGCCGGGCAGCACCCACATTTGGACGAGGTGCAGCGGCTCGTCAGCTTTGTTGTTATACTCGCTGTGGGTGACGCCCGTGCCGGCGCTCATGAACTGCACGCCGCCGGCCGCCACGACGCCGTGGTTGCCCATGCTGTCGCGATGCGCCAGCTCGCCGGAGAGCACGTAGGTCACGATCTCCATGTCACGATGCGGATGCGGCGGGAAGCCCGTGCCGCCCGCGACCGTGTCGTCGTTGAAGACGCGTAAGGCGCCCCAGTTCTCGTTTGCCGGATCGTAATAATCGGCAAAGCTAAATGAATAATAGGTATCGAGCCAGCCGCGATCGGCGTGCGCGCGGCCGGAGGCCGGCACGACGGCAAAAACGGGCGAGCGTGAGGTCGCAGTAGTCATCGTGTCGTCTCTGACCGGGGCGGGGCAACGGAGGGTTGCACCGAAGCGCCCAGCCATGCTCGGCGCCTACGCGCAGTACTGGCGGATCAACCTCCTCACGATGCTCGAATACCGCGCGAACTTCATCATGTGGTTCGTCTTTACGATCGTTTATCATGGCGTCGCGCTGGGCGCACTCTTCGTGACGATGGAACGCTTTCCATCAATGAACGGGTGGAACTTTCGGGATGTCTTCTTCCTCTATGCGCTGTGGATGTGCGGCCACGAGCTGCATAATACGCTGTTCTTCACGGTCGTGAGCGTTCCCGAGTACGTGCGCGAGGGACGTTTCGACCGCTTCTTGGTGCGGCCGCTCGACACGCTCTTCCAAGTGCTGACCGTTCCGCAGCAAATCGTCCCCGATGGGCTGATTCTGGGAATCGCCACGCTCGCAGTCGCCACGCACGTCGTGGGCGTACGCGTGGACTGGATCTTCGCGCTCTTCGTGCCGGCGATCGTCTTCGGTGGCGCGCTCATCGATTTGGGCATCTCCTTGGCGATTGCCACCTGCTCGTTTTGGTTCGTCCGCGTCGACACGCTGCGGTGGGTCGTGATGTCGCTCGAGCAAGACTTCACGCGATATCCGATCAGCATCTACGGGCGCGGCGTGCAGATCGTGCTGGCCTTCGTGCTGCCGTTCGCCTTCATGAACTACTTTCCGGCGACGTACTTCTTGCAGAAAGCCGAAACGGGTCTGCACCTCAATCCGGCCGTCGGTTTGCTCACCCCGGCTATCGGGCTCGCATGGCTCGGCGCCGCGTACGCGTTTTGGATCTTCGGCCTGCGTCACTATCAGGGAACCGGCTCCTGAAGCGCGCTGCATTCTTGAGCTGCGCCGGCGCGACGCTGATCGCCATGCCCGCCGTTGCGGCATCTTTGAACGGCCGGATCGCTTCGATCGCGCGCGCGCTGCCGGGAGTGCTCGGGGTGTACGCCCGCACCTTGGCCGAGGGTCCGCCGCTAGCCGCCTACAACGCTTCTGAGCGATTCCCCACGGCATCGATCATCAAGCTGCTGATCATGACGACGGCCTACGCACTCGACGAGGCTCACCCCGGCGTGCTCAACGAGAGGATCGTCTTCCACACCGACGACCTCATCGGCGGCTCGGATTTCATGGCGAACGCGCGAGACGGCCAGCGCTTCACGGTGCGGGAGCTGCTCGTTCCGATGATTACGGTGAGCGACAACACGGCGGCCAATCTCTTAATCGGGCATTTCGGCGTCGCGACGATCAACGAAATCGGCGCCCGCGCCGGCATGACGCGGACGCACCTCGCGCGCCGTTTTCTCGACTACGCGGCCATCGCGCACCACAACGACAACCTCTCGACGCCCGCCGACATGGGCCGGTTGCTCTACCTCATCGAGCACGGTGCGCGCGAAGGCGTTCCGACGATCGTTTCGTCCGAACACTGCGTAGCGATGCTCGACATCATGTTGCGTCAGACCGACCGCGACGCCATCCCGGCGGCGCTGCCGCCGCACGTCGCGGTCGCCAATAAGACCGGCGAGATCGATGGAACGCGCAACGACATCGCGGTGGTGGCTCCGTTCGGCGACTCGCCGTTCGTTCTCGCGGTGATGACGAAAGACGCGTACGACTACGGCGCTTCCTACGCGGCGATCCACGCGGTGACGCGTGCCGTCTACGCCTCGGTCTCACGATTGGCCTGAAATTTGACGATGAACGACGCAGCCATAGACGAGGCCGCTACTCAGCGCGGCCAGCTTCGCCGCGCGTCGCAAGCGCTTGAAACGCGCCTCGTGCGATTTCGCAAGCTCAAAGGTTGGCGGGTGCCACCATCCGACAAGCGCGACCGGCAGACGTCCGCGAGTGTATTTCGCGGCCCTACCCCGGCGGTGTGCGCCGAGACGGCGCCCGAGATCGACCGTTGCTCCGGTATAGAGCGACCCATCGCTGCAGGCCAGGACGTAGACGGCCGGAAGGTTGCGCGATGAGTCCGTCACCCACAGCTAATTTCCGCCGGGGAGCCTCGATCCTTGGCGCGCTGCTTCTTCTCGCAGCTGCCGGTAACGAACCGATGCCGCAGCCGCCGGCCTACACGCCGATCGCCACGATGGTCGGCGCGGTAGGAGCAGATCGATTGAAGAGTACGGTCGAACGCCTCGTCGAGTTTAAAACGCGCAACGATTTCTCCGAAACGGCCTCGACCCCAGAGCGCGGCGTCTTCGGCGCGCGGGATTGGATCGCCGCCCGATTCGCCGCCATCGCCACGACGGCACCCGGACGCATTACCGTCGAGCTCGATACGTTCCTCCAGCCGAAAACGCCGAGAACTCCGCGCGCGGTGACCGAATCGAGCGTAATCGCGACGCTGCGGGGCACGACGCCAGGGCGCATCTACATCATGTCTAGCCACTACGACGACTGCGACGGGCGTTGCACGGACGGCGCGGGCATCGCGCCGGGCGCCGACGACAACGGCTCGAGCGTCGCAGCCGTCTTGGAAGCGGCGCGCGTGATGGCCGGTACGCACTTTCGCGGCACGATCGTCTTTGCGTGTTTCGACGGGGAAGAGTTGGGCCTATGGGGCAGCAGCCATTACGCCCACGAGCTGGCGGCTGCGCACGCGCCGGTGTTGGCGGTGCTCAACAATGACATCATCGGAAACTCCGTCGGCGGCGACGGCAGCTCCGAGCCCGGCATGATTCGCGTCTTCAGCGAAGCGCTGCCGGCCGGAACTGCGATCGAGCGAGTCAATCTCGTCGGCAGCGAGAACGACTCGCCGTCGCGCGAACTCTCTCGCTTCATCGCGGAGATCGTCCCGGTCTACGTTCCAAACTTTACGGTGCGGCAAATTTTTCGCTCCGATCGCTTCCTGCGCGGCGGCGATCAGCAGTCGTTCCAGTCGGTGGGATACTCCGCCGCCGTGCGTTTTGTCGAACCGCACGAGAACTTCACCCATCAGCACCAAGACGTCCGCGTGCAAAATGGAGTGCAGTACGGCGACCTGCCGCAATACATCGACCCGGAATACTTGAAACGCGCCACCCAAGCGAACATTGCGGCGCTCGCCACGCTCGCAATGGGGCCCGCACCGCCGAGCGACGTCCGCCTCGTGACCGCGCGGCTCGGATACGACTCGACGCTGCGTTGGAAGCGCGCGGCCGATGCGGTTTCCTACGAGATCGTCTGGCGCCCGACCGACGCCGCGCAATGGCAAGGGGCTCGCAACGCCGGCGATGTCGTCGAAGCGACGGTGCCCGTCTCGAAGGACGATTATATTCTAGGCGTTCGCAGCGTCGACTCTAACGGGCTGCGCAGCCCCGCCGTCTATCCGGTTCCGGTTCGAGAGTAGGCCAAATCGCGCGAAGTATCGCTTTGAATCGCGAGCGCTGGGAGATCGGCTCAAACCACGCCAGGCTGCGCAGCATGAGGAGCGACGGCTCGCGCACCTTTAGAGCGCGCTCGAGATGGTCCAACGCCTCTTCGAGCCGTCCAAGCCCCACTGCGACCGTCGCAAGATTGAAGCCGACGACAAACTCGGTACGCGCCATCTCCTGCAGCGTTTGGTAGATGCTTTCGGCGCGCTCGGTGTCGCCGCAGTCCGCGTACGCGCGGCCCAGCAGCGGCAGGCGCAGCGCGACGTCTTCGGCGCGATCGTGCGGCAAGAGAGCTAAATCGGCGATCGCTTCAGCCGGCTGTTCGTTGAGAATGAAGGCTTGAGCCCGGTGACGTCGCGCGATCGCGAAGTCCGCGCCGCTTTCGATCAAATTGGAGAACGCGCCGATTGCGCGCCGGTACTGGCCGGTGTGAAGGAATATTCGGGCGAGAAAGAGCTGCAAGGCGGGTGAGGACGGCTCGACGAGCAGGGCGCGCTGCATCTCGCGCACGGGTTTGTCGCCGGAGCCCTTGCACATGTTAAACCATGCGGCGTTCATGAAGACCAACGTGGACGTTGGATTCAGGCGAATCGCGGTGTCGATTTCGCGTTCGGCTTCGATCCAGTTCCAATCGCAAAAGAGCAGGATAAGCGCAAGGGTAGCTCGGGCTTCCGCAGACGACGGATCGAGTTCGAGCGCCCGAACGATCGCGGCTTTGGCCTTCGGAAACGTGTACGAGCCGCTAGCGTACCAATACTGGGCCATGAGCGCGTGCGCACGAGAAAGCCCAATGAGCGCCGGCACGTGATCCCGATGGACGCGGAGGACCGCTTCGAACTGCTCGGCCGCTGCCGTCAACGCGCTCGCCGTCCGCTTTTCCAGGAGGTACGAGCCGCGGCAGTAATGGTGGAACGCTTCGGGAGCGCCGTTGAAGAGTCGATCGGCGGAATCCTCAGCCGCGTGCAGCGCCGTCTCGGCCAGTATGGGGGCCACAATGCTTACCGGTGCGACGAAACGATAGCCTTTGCCGCGCACGGTCATGAGGTAGGTGCGGTCGGTCGCACGTTCGTCGAGTAACTGCCGCAGCATATACATGTGTTGCGACAGGTTTCCATCGCTTACGACGGTATCCGGCCAAATTTGCGTCGCTATCGTCTCCTTGTCGATGACATCGCCGTTAGCGTGAATGAGCAGGACCAGCAACTGCGCCAGGCGGTCCGGCAACGGGGTCACGGCGGCGCCGTGCGTGAGCAGCCCCCGTGTGGGATCGAAACGGAAGGAACCAAACGTGTAGACCGGCGATATCTTCGACCCCGCCTGACCGTTGATCATCAAACTTCAAATGATCGATAGAGGCCCTTTGTGACTTAGGGATTGCAATTGCGATCGTTCGCCGGGCCGCCGGGCGCAGTTTCGCCGCGCAATCGGCCAGCGCTAATCGCAGGCCTTCGAAGGCCACATCCCGGGGGCGTCCCGTCAACGCCGTCAGCGCGAGCGCAAGCATCTCGGCCACCGCCTCCAGATTTTTTTCGGCATAATGCGCGAAGGCCGAATCGCTTTGTGCAACCGCCGCAATCGTACTCGGCGTGACCCGCGAATCGAAAAGTGCGGCGAGCAACCCGGTGACGGCAGCGCGTTGCCGTTTGCCGTCGCTGAGCATCTGCGGCACGATCATGCACAACCGCTCGTAGAGCACGTCGCCCAGCGCGCGATCCATGCAAAGCCGCTCGTCGTACGCCGAGTCCAGGAAGAGGCCGGCGCCCAACAGGCGATCTTGAGTCGGGAGAAGACGCTCGATCGCGCGCGCCCGCCAAGATCGCGCTTCGACGAGCTCGCTGCGAGCCTCCGCCGTCGCAAAAAGGACGGCGGCGGAGCGCGCAGCCAAGCCTTGGAAACCGCGCAGCTGCGAACGTTGCCAGGTCGACGACGCCACCGTTAGGGCCTGGGCGAGCCGGTCTTGGCGCACGAGTTGGCGTGCGTGCTCCACTTCCTTTGCAATCCGGTCCCATGAACGAGATGGGAGCATTTGCGGCGACGGGCCATCAAAGCGCGCGAGCGCCTCGCCCGTTATTCCAAGGCGCAGATTCGCGTCGCCGAGGAACGACCTTGCGAGCGTTGTCGTCTCCGCATCCTCCGCCAAACGCACGAGATTTTTGGAAATGCAGCGCATCTCGAGCGCATTGCCACGGTCGCGGGCCGCAAGAAATGCGGTAACCTCACGTTTGAAACCCCACGAAGCACTGCCGTGCGAGTAGCTCCCGCGACACGCTCCTAACACCCCGCCGGCGTAGCGAGCGATCGAGGCAACCGCCTCGGCCCTCCGTCTTTGAAAATGGCGCCGGGAGACGCCGCTCCGTCGCGCCAGCTCCGCGTTGGTCGCGGCCCGCTTAAAATCCGCGTCGAAGATCGCTCTGCGGAGCTTTTCGGTCCGCTCGTCGTCGCCGGCGAGCGCCGCTTCGACAATTCGCTCGAGCGCGTAAACCGGATTCGCCATTCCGGTATGCCGGCAGACGGAAGCCATCAACGGCGCAGCGGCCAGAGCGTCGGGTTTCCTGACGCGGTGCAATAGCGTAAATACTTGTCGTTCCATCGGCGATACTGCCATAGCCAACAGCATACGCAGCCTTTGATGCTGCGTCTTCAGCAAATCCCAAAAAACGCGGACCGTTCGAGGGCTTCTCGATTTGAGATTACTTGAACTTATTGAAAATCGTTGATGCGAAAGTATCGTGACGCTCGCATTCGTCAACGATCATCAAAAGGTCGCGTTCCCGGGATTTCGTAACGCCGATACAGCGCATCGAATACAGATGTGCAATTTCGAAGCTACGACAAAGAGGGAAGAACGCAAACAATGAAACAGCAACGAACGCTCCGTTTTGCGAGCGTCGCCGTTGCGCTTCTGGTCGCCTTTCTGTTCCAGGAAACATGGGCACTGGCAGGAGTCACCGGAAACGTGAACGGCATCGTCCGCGATAACGCCGGAGCGCCCCTGGCCGGAGTAGCCGTAAAAGCCGTATCGCCGTCGCAGAGCGCGACGGCGACGACCGACTCCGGCGGCCACTTCGTCCTGCTCTCGCTCGCACCGGATACCTATACGCTCAGCCTCAGCAAATTCGGTTATCAGAGCATATCCATCAGCGGAACCGTCGTTTTTGCCGATCAAACGCAACAGGTGAGCTATACGCTGAGCAAGACGCTCAAGACCATCGCGTCGGTAACGTCGCAAGCGGGCTCGTCGCTGGTAAAATCCGGCGTCGGAGGCGATCTCTACAGCGTCAACTCAGCGCAAGCCGCCGCTGCGGCTGCGCTTGGCGGCGGGGGAAACCTCAACAGCGCCTACTCCGCGATGGCGTCGGTCCCCGGCATCCAGACCTCGCAGGGCGGCATGGGCTGGGATTTCAACGCGGCCTATATTCGCGGTCAAAACGCGTATTACACGGGCTTCGAGTATGACGGCATCCCGATCAACCGCTCCTTCGACAACTACAACTCCGGGACCGAATCGAGCCTCGGTCTTTCCGAGTTGCAAGTCTACACCGGAGGCGGTCCCTCCTCGGTTGCCTCGGCCGGTACGGCCGGTTTTATCAACCAGGTCATCAAGACCGGCACCTTCCCGGGCTTCGCGACGGCCAACCTCGGGATCGCGACCCCGCAGTTCTACCATCAGGCGAGCGTCGAGATCGGCGGCTCGACCCCCGATCGCACGTTCAGCTACTACGTCGGCCTCTTAGGCTACAACCAAGAATCCCGTTTCTTCGACAACACCAACGGCGCGGGCTATATGACCCCGGGCGGTTTCTTCTCGGGTGATGTCGACGGTACGTTGCTCGGCTACGGCCTCCTGAGCGGTCAAGTGCTCGATACATCGCCGACGGTCGTCTTCGGCACCGGTCAAGGCGTGAAGCCGATCTGTCAGATGTATGGGCCGAAGTTCAGCTTTCCAGATCAGGGATGCTGGCAGTACTATAGCGGCATTGCCGGCGACCCGTCGGTGGTTACCGATCGCGAAAACGTGATCAACCTCCACATGGGTATCCCCAAAGGCAACGGGCTGCGCGACGACGTGCAGGTGCTATGGAGCGGATCGGCCCTCAACAGCTACAGCTATAACAGCCCAGACGACGAGGGACCCGGCAACAATCAGTTCATCTGGGGGGCGTACGGAACGCGGGCTGCGGCTCCCACTTGCGGCCCGGAGACCGTCGGCCCCGGACTCACGGTCAATGGATGCTCGGGAGTCGGTCAGATCGTTTCCTTTCTGCAGCCGAACCAGTTCTATCTGGGGCGTCTTGGACTGCCGCCGGGGCCGTATTCGTGTCCCTCCAGCATCCTTGGGACGACCCCTTGCGGACCGACCTACCTGGGATATGCCGACGGTGTTGCTTACAACGTTCCGTTCGGCACTCCAATCGGCGCGTACGACTATAAGACCGGTACGGGGACGGTCCGACCGCCGGGCGTCTATATGGTTCCCGACACGCCCGCGCACGCGTTCAACGGTCCGATCCCACTCAACGACAACTCGCAAGCGACCATTCGAAACGACGCCGGCATCAGCAAGCTACAGTACACCTACGCGCTGAGCCAATCGGCATATCTGCGAGCGTACGGTTACACCTTCTACTCCGATTGGATGGAGAACAACCCGATCGCCGGCGCAACGGGAGATGGCGTCCCGTCCTTGCCGGCCTCCCCACAGTACCAGCTCGTTACACACACTTCCGGCGGCGCGCTGGACTTCCAAGACCAGCTCAACGACCAGAATCTCCTGACCCTTGACGGTAACTATACGACCGCCGGCGTCATCCGCTGGAACAACGGCTCCGCGGCCGATAACGATTCACCGATCGGCTATATGGCGAAGACGGGCACCGGCTTCAGCTGCTATGGAAATCAGAACAATCTCGCGAGCGGCGCCTTCGGCTACTCCGTACCGTGTTTGAGCAGCAGCTACTACGACACGACACTGAGCATCAAAACGTCCTCGGGCAGCATCAACTGCGCCAAGACGTACAGCACCGACTGCATCGTGAATCCCACGTGGACCGGCGTCGCCTCCGGCGGCCCTTCAGGCTACGGTGCCCCGGGCACGCCGGCCGCCAAGGCCGGTGCGCAATGGGATAGTCTCTGGAGCGGCAACGCGAGCGGCTCGTACAATGCGGTTAAACCGGAGTTCGAGAACGCCTCGCTCGCCGATCAGTTCCGCCCCAACGATAAAATCCTGATCAATGCAGCGATCCGCTACGACAACTTCACCTATAAGCTGCCCAACTCGGCGAACGCGGCCGACGAATTCTACGCGAACATGACCGCGAACTATACCTGCGTCTACGTGCCGACGAACCAAGTGCTGACGCAACTACTAACGCCAGGGCAACCGCCGCCGGCAAATGCTCAGTACGTGAACGGAAGCTGCGACACCGCAGCGGCGCTCCTCCACCCGGCGGGTCCCCACACCGGCTGGGTCCATCCCAACGGCACCACACAGAACGGTGTCGCGGCACCGGACTTCACGGCGGCCTCGCCCAACTCGTACACGCTCAACTACTGGGAGCCGCGTTTCTCGGGGACCTATACGCAATCGCCGGACGTCGTCTGGCGCGTCTCGGCCGGCCGCTACACACAGCCGCCGATCTCTGCGTCGGTCCAGTACCTCAGTTCCTCCGGCGACGAACGCTCGGTCTGGAACAACACGATGAACCTGGGGTTCTACTCGCCGTTCCACCCGATTCCGGGCATCTCGTCGGGGCAGTACGACCTCTCGTACGAGCAGCACCTCCGCGGAACGGACATGAGCTTTAAGCTCACGCCGTTCTACACCTGGGTCTCGAACTGGCAGCAACAAACGTTCATCGGCGCCAACTTTGCGACGCAGGTTCCGGTCGGAGTCAATCGCAACCAAGGCGTGGAGTTTCAGTTCACCAAGGGCGACTTCACCCGCAACGGTTTGTCGGGACAGTTAGCCTTCACGTATACCAACTCGAAGGTCATGTTCCAGAACGTGCCGCTCTCGACCGGCGGCATCATTCCCAATCCGCTCACCGTGCTCAACGGGGTCATCTCGCAGTACAACTTGCTGACCAAAGGGGGCGGCGGATTTCCCTGCTACCAGGACGGAATCGGCGTTCCGTGCAGCACGCGCAACGGCAAGATCGCGAAGGGTTTCGATACGATCCTCAACCCGTATTACAACCTGCCATCGCAGGGACTCTTGAACCTCGGCGGCTGGTACAATCCCTACTCGACCGCGATCGCGCCGAGCCTCAACGGGTCGTTCGTCAGCTACATCTCGCCGTACGTTTCGTCGTTGATCCTCAATTGGCGCCACGATAAGTTGGCGATCACGCCCAGCTTCTCGTTCCAGAGCGGCGGCTTCTACGGTACTCCACTGGACAACAATGGTGTCGACCCGCGCTCCTGCATCCTAAACTCGGCGACCACCGGAATCACGAAGCTCTCGCCGAAGACCAACCCGCAACAGTGCAACTACCTCTACGCCGGCTCGCCCGGTTTGGGTAGTTTCGGCTACTTGTACACGCCGAACTTCCAGACGGGCTCGTTCGCGTTCGACAACATCGAGCAGCCCAACTCAGTCGTCGGAAACCTTCAGATTGCCTACGACGTGACCCCTCGGGTTCGCCTAACGCTGCTCGGCGCCGGCCTGTTCCACGTCTGCTTCGGCGGGACGGAAGAGCCGTGGACTCTGGCAAATCCGCCGAGTAATGTGGCCTGCGCCTACGCGCCGCAGGGCGGCGTGCTCAACAGCACACTCTATCCCGGCAACTTCTACAACGGCACGGGCATCGGCGACAGAGCGGCCAACAAGGCGAGCACGCCGTGGACGCAGAGCTATCTCCCGTCGGGCGGCGCAAACAACGGTTCGATCGGGGCGATAGCGCCTCCGATCAATCTCTACTTCAACGCACAGGTGAAGATCTAAACGCGACGATCTCTTGGAAAGGGCGATGCGGCCTCCGGTCAAACGGAGGCCGCAACGCGCACGGCAAACTCCGCCGCCGCGAGCGTCTCGTCCACGTCTTGGGCGGTGTGAGCGGTAGAGACGAACATCACCTCGTTCTGCGAGGGCGCGAGCAACACGCCACGTTCGAGCATCGCCGCACAATAGCGCGCGAACGCCTCGCGGTCGGCGCTGCAAGCGTCGTCATAGTTTTGCGCCGACCGGCCCGCGCGAAACTTGAAATCGACGACCGACTCCTGCGCGACGACCGCATAGGGCAGTCCGCGCTTGGTAAAGATCTCCCGAAGGCCGCCGGCGAGACGCCGCGCAAGCCCATCCATATAGGGATAGTATTCCGGATGCGCTTCGAGCACATCGAGAACGCGATGCGCCATTCCGACGCAGAACGGATTGCCGCTGTGCGTACCGCCGGTAAATGTTTCGCCGTCCGGTGCCAATACTGCCATCACGTCGCGCCGTCCGCCGAAGGCGGCAATCGGAAGACCGCCGCCCATGATCTTTCCCAGCGCCGTCAAATCCGGGACGACGGGCGTGCGCCCTTGCGCGCCGCGCAACCCGAAACGAAGCCACGTGATAACTTCATCGAAGATCAAGAGCGCGCCGACGCGCCGAGCGCGTTGGAGTAAACCTTCCAAGAATCCATCGGCCGGCGCAACCAGACCCATGTTGGCCCCGATGGGTTCGACGATGATCGCGGCAAGGCCGGTTTCATCCCCTCCGAGCAGCTCGTCAACCGAGGCAAGATCGTTGTATCGCGCGACGAGCACGTCGGCTCGCACGCCTTGTGGAATTCCGCCAGCGCCGCCGGCCGAGGCGCCCGCCTCGATGAGCGCGGGATCGAAATGGCCGTGATAGTTGCCGGCAAACTTGAGAATGCGCGAGCGTCCCGTAAAGGCGCGTGCCACGCGCACCGCGCTCATCATCGCTTCGGTTCCGGTCGTGACGAAGCGCATGCGCTGCATTGACGGCAGATACCCTCGAATGCGTTCTGCCAGGCGAATCTCCTCGCCATGAGTCGTTCCCCAGACGAGACCACGCTCGGCCAGCGAGTCGAGACCGGTGACCAGTTCGGGGTGCGTGTGCCCGAAGAGCAACGGGCCGTAGGCCATAATATAGTCGATATAGCGACGTCCGGATTCATCGTACGCATACGCACCGGCGGCCGAAGCTTGCACGAACATCGGCAAGCCGGCGCTCCAACCCGAGCGTACCGGCGAATCGCAACCCCCGGCGAGCACCTCGAGCGCACGTTCGGTCGACCGTTGCATACTCTGGCGCGGTTCGAAGGTTCAACGAAGAAGCCATGCCCGAAATCGAGATCGCCCCGCAAACCAATATAAAGGAACTGGTCGCGCAGCTGCCGATTGCCGCGCAGGTTTTGACGGCATTCGGGCTGGGTTGCAGTGGATGCGGCGTGAGCAAGTACGAGAATGTCGAACAAGGCGCGCGGGCGCACGGCCTGCGCGTCGAGCCGATCGTCGACGCACTGAAAGAGGCTCGACGGTCGGGAAGCGTACCCAAGATCGCCGAGGAATCGCGCCGGCCCGCAGCGCGAGCACCGGGCGCCTTTAGCGGCCGTACCAGGTTTGCGCACACGATTCCGATCATGTCGGGCAAAGGCGGCGTCGGCAAGTCGCTGGTCACCGCGCTGCTTGCCGTCGGGCTGCGCCGCAAGAACTATCGCGTCGGCATCATCGACGCCGACATCACCGGGCCCTCGATCCCGAGACTGTTCGGTCTGCGCCGGCCGCTGCGGATCGAGGCCGACCCGGTCAAAACGACGCCGCAGGGCCAACCGCAGCCGCTCATGCATCCGGCGATTACGCGCAGCGCGATCGAAGTCGTCAGCGCGAACCTCTTTACCGAACAGGAAGACAAAGCGATGATCTGGCGCGGGCCCATCGTCGCGAGCGTCATCCGTCAGTTTTACGAGCAGGTACTCTGGAGCGAGTTGGACTTTTTGCTCGTCGATCTTCCGCCGGGTACGTCCGACGCACCGCTGACCGTTTTGCAATCGCTGAACATCGACGGAGTCGTGCTCGTCACGATGCCGCAAGCTCTGGCGACGATGATCGTGCGTAAGGCGGCCAACCTAATCCACGAACTGAAAAAGCCGGTTCTCGGCGTCATCGAAAACATGTCGTACTTCGTCGCACCCGATACGGGAAAGCAGTACGAGATCTTCGGGCCGTCTTACGCCCAGCAGGTCGCCGAGCTCGCCCACGCCCCGGTATTCGCGCGCATTCCGATCGATCCAGTCAAGCTGCTCCTAGCCGATCAGGGGCGAATCGAAGAGCTGGACGATCCGATCTGCGACGTCTTAGCCGAGAGCCTGCTTTCCGCGATCGCCGCACATCCGAAGCCCAAGGAGACGATTTCGATCGTCTAGGGCATGGCAGCGGAGGGGGCCGGCTTTCGGCGAAGCGCGGCGCTGATGAGCGGTGGCAAAGTACTGTTGGGCGTGGGAATGGGATTGGGCGCGGGCTATCTCGCGGTAAGAAGCTGCGAAGCTTTTCTTCAATGGCGGCATCCGGCGCCGCCGGTCCCCAAAGACGCGGCGGCATACGCCCGGATGAGACGAGCGCTCGAAGTGCTGGGAACCGTGAGAGGAACCGCGGGGTTCATGGCATTTGCCTATGGTCCGCTTGCCGTTCGCGCAGACCGCGCAACGCGGCGGTTGCCGGTTTGGGCTCGTCCCGCTTGCTACCACGCGGCACTTTCACTTGCATCGGCAATTACGGAGTTGCCCGTGTCGTTTATCGAAGAGTACTCGCTCGAGCGGCGTTTCGGGCTTAGCGATCAATCGCGGCGCAGTTGGCTGGGCGACTACGCGAAGGGCGCGACGATTTCGGCCGCATTATCGGCGTTGCTCGCGACGCTCTTCGGCTTTGCGCTCCGGCGTGCGCCTCGGAGATGGCCGATCCTCGCGTCCGTCGGCGTCTTCCCCCTCTTCATAATCGGGAACCTGATCGTTCCACTCTATGTAATGCCGCTCTTCAATAAGTTCGACGCGGTGACGGGCTCGTTGGAGGAGCGCCTGCGCGCGCTGGCGTCACGCTACGGAGTCGGCGGCGCGGCGATTCTTCGAATGGACATGAGCCGGCAGACGCGAAAGGCGAACGCCTTTGTCACCGGCATCGGAAAGACCCACCGAATCGTGCTCGGGGACACACTGATTGAGGCCTTTCCGGAGAACGAAACCGAGTTCGTCGTGGCGCACGAGCTCGGCCACTACGTCAATAAGGACACGTGGCGGCTGATTGCGCTGGGCGAAGCGCTGGCCATCGTACTTTTTCTGGTCGCGGACTCCGCCGTTTCAAAAAGCGAGCGCGAGGAGCTGCGCGACCGGCCGCTGCTCATCGTTCGGCTCTACGCGGCGATGCTCGTCGCCTCGCAGGCCCTTCGACCGCTGCTTTTTGCCTTTTCGCGGTCGCGCGAATGGGCCGCGGATCGATTTGCGCTTGCCGCTACCGGCGACGCCGCCGGCGGAGCCTCCGCTTTCCGCCGTTTGCGCGACCAGAATCTCGCCGACGAAGATCCGCCGATGTGGTACGAGCTCTTCTTCTCGTCGCATCCTTCGTTGCGGGCCCGCATCGCGACCCTCGAAGGATCGTAAGGCCACGGCCTATTGCGAATCGACCGGCTCGTACGACGGCGGTTGATGCTCAAAGTATTGCTGCGAATACGACGAAGGGATGCGTTTGAACGTTCGCGGAGATTGCGCAAAATCGAAACAATCGACGATGCTGGTGGCGCGCGAATCGGTCGTTCCAAGCCGTCCCAAGCCCCAGACGTCTTCCACAAACTTCAAAATACTGCCAAACTCGTACTGGGTATGCGAGACGTATCCGCGTTGCTTCGAGGTTCCTTCGCGCGAATAAGCCGAAACGATCAGCATAGGGACTCGAAAGCCCAGGCCTCCCCATCGATCGAAGAACGGCGGCCGCACGTGATCGTAGAATCCGCCCCAATCGTCCCACACGACGATGACCGCGGTAGAATGCCAATACTTGCTTTCCCCGACTGCATTAACGATGCTCGCGACCCACGAAGGCCCCGTGTCGGATGCATCCCCAGGATGATCTGAGTTAACGTCATCGGGTACGACCCAGGAAACAGCGGGCAGCGTACCGTCGGAGATGTCGCTAAAGATGACCGTCGGCTGGTGGGTAACGTTCGTCTTCCATTCCGTACCGTCGCGCACGGCCTTGATCGCATCGAACGCGTCCCAGAGCGCGCCGGTCCCGTGCGGCTCCGGCGGCGAGTAGTACTTCCAAGCAACAGACTTTGCGTCGAGGAGATCGCGGAGCGTTGCATACTTTAGGCAGGGGAACGGACCCGCGTCGGATTCATATTTCGGCGGGGCACCGGCGATTAATAAGGACGTCACGGTCCCTGCCGGGGCGTCGCATCCCCACGGAAAATGAGTCGGGAAGTCGACGAGAGCCTCGGTTTTTGTTTCGCCGATCGTCGTGCCGCCGGCAATTAGATCCTGGTGCGCCGTGAAGCTCCCGCTGCCTTGGGTGGTAAATAGGTGATCGGCGAGCACGTATTGATGGGCGATATCCCAGTACGGACGGATTTGCGACGGGCTGACGAATTGATAAGGAGCGGCTCCGGCTTTCCCGGGACATTTCTTGCTGCCGCCCTCTAAATTGAAACCATCCATCAAGCCATGGTCGTAGTCGCTGAGGTAGTTGCCGTACGAGTGTGAGAAGTCGCAGAGCCCGTCGAGGGGGACGGCCTTGAGCTTGATTCGGACCTCCTCGGAGCCGCTCTTCATCTGGCCGTATCGCGTTCCGTCCGCGCCGGGGAACGTCGCAAACAGATTGTCGAAGGTGCGATTCTCTTGAACCACGATCACAACGTGGCGGATGTACCTTGCTACGCGCACCAATCGGAGGCGCGGCTGCGCGGCGCCTCGCGCCGGGAATGCGCCCGCAGTCGCCGGCACGATCCCTGGCGCAGTCTGCGGCTGCGTTCTTCCGCAATCTGCCAACGCCACAGCGAGCGCGAAAGAGCAGAACGCCGAAAGGGATCGACTGATGGACGTAGTCAAAGTTAAGCTCAGACTTCCTCGGCGCTAGTGATTTCGGACGGGCGCGTTCGAAGCCAGGTTGCCAGATCGGTCTTCGATATCTCGTGCGAGCCGCTGCGCAGCTCTGCGCGCAGTTCGCCGAAGAGTCCAAAGCCTTCGGCGAACGCGTCGTGCTTATGGATGGACTCCTCGTTGATTTGGCTTGCGAATACGAACGTGTCGTCGCCGAAATCGGCATACATCTCGAGCGCACGAAAGAGAATTCCACGAACGACGTCTTCGACGAACTTCGGATTGTGATGCGCCTTGTTGACGACGAAGAACTCGTCGGGCCGCTTGAGCAGGTCGTAGGTTTCGCTCGACATGGAGTTTTCGACGATTTCGACGAGATCTTCGGCGCGGATGACGTCGGCCTGGCTCTCGGCGACGCCGATGAGAATGCTGCCGCGCCCGCGTTGGTTGTGCGTCGCGACGGGCAGTACGTCTAGCGCGAGCCGCGCGTCGGTCTCGCTGAAGCCGGCCTCGATCAATTCGTGGAGGGAATGCTCGCGCACCATGGCCTGCGCGCACGGGCAGGCGGTCATGCCTTCGGCCTCGACTCCGACGACACGTCGCGTTCCGCTTTCATCAGCGTGCGCGATGCCGACGAGCGTATACGTCTCTTCCCCGCGCTTTCCGCTGACGGGCGTCCATCGCTCCAAACCGAACCGAGCACGCAGGCGCACGTCGGCCCGAATGGCACGCTGACTCTGCACGATCTCGCGCGCGATCGCTTCGGCGAGCCGCTCGATGCGAGCCGGTTTGTTCGCCTCAGCCAGCACGTCGAGCGTCGCTTCCTCAAGAATTTCGGCAAAGCGCGACATGTGAACGCCGGATCGGTCCGCAGCGAGATCGGCGACCATCGAAAAC
>DATMKR010000134.1:0-9982 GCA_035571115.1 Candidatus Acidiferrum sp.
CGCCGCTTGAGCCTTCTCCGCTGCCATTACCGCCGACGCCAAGTGCGCCGTTATCACCCTGGCTCCCGTAAGCCGTAAAGCAACTGCCTCCACCGCCACCTTGTCCGCCTCCGTACTGCGTTCCACCGCCGCCGCCGTAACCGCCGAGTCTTTCACATCCCGACCGTGAGCGGTCGGGAACGCACCCGCCCGTGCCGCCGGTTTTGCCGCCGCCCATTCCCCCAGTGCCGCCGCCATAAGTGCCAATATTCTGACCTGCTCCGCCTCCGCCGCCCGAAACGATAATCCGGTCGCTCAGACTTGTGCCGCCCTCGCGGACGTCGGTGGCGCCCCCGCCCCCGCCGCCAATCCCTCGACCGTAACCGGAGGAACCGCCACCGCCGTTAAAGCCGCCGGTCGTCCCAGAAGCGTCGCCTCCGACATATACGACCAGCTTCTCTCCTGGGGTAACCGGGATAACGGCATGTATGCGCCCTCCATCAGACAGGGAGGAACCCGCGCCGTGAGCTCCACGGGCAACGACGTCGATCTGCCTCAGACCCGCCGGCACCTCGAAATGCTGTGCTGCGCCCGTGTAATAAAATGATCTATGGTTCGGAAGATGGTCAGGGCCACCGTTGGTCGGCACGACGCCATTACCGGCGCCAGCATCGCCGCATCCCGCAAGCATCGCTATGGCCACGCAAACACTTAAAGTGTAACGGCTAAAACCAAAATCAATCATCTCGGCACCTCTTTCCGGCGTTTCAGGATTCGGCGGTCCGTCACGATACCCCGGCAACCTCCGGATATTGACGAAGCAGCGCCGCATGCCGTCGCATCTCTGCATCGAGTACAGTCAAAGCCAGAATTGCTGCACCTCTTGCCTCATGATGCTTGCAAACGACATCGCGTTCTTGTTCGCTGAAAAGCATCTTGGTGTTTCCAGAGCCCCACGCGCGCGCGCGATTATGACGAACTATGAATGAAGGGCAAGAACGGCAAAGGTTTGAACAAAGCCGGCAACGAGCTCGCGATTTCCGATGTTACCGACGCTGCGGTCGACATTTTCGCGTACACTCCAACCAGCCTAACGTATCCCTACAGCATTGATAACGGGTTGGTTTTTGGCGGAAGCATCGCCTTTGCGGCCGCATTCTCGCCTTCAAACGCACAGTAGAGAGACGTCGTGAAGAAATTACTTCTCGTTTCGATGTCGTTAGCTCTCAGCTTCGCGGTGTCGGGATGCGTGTCGAACGACATCACCTCCAGTGCAAATCTCGAGCCGTCCATAGGGCGGAACCTTCCAGTTCGCAGAAATTCCGAAAGGCAGTAGTGGATTCACGAACTTTTCGCTTTCGCTTGGGGCACCGGGTGGCGTGCAATGGGATGGCAAGTATATAGATGTCGGAGACATCATCTCAAACAAGATCTATCAAGTTCAGGTTAATTCTTCCGGTGCAACGATTGTCGGCTCTACGCTGCTGAGCGGTGCTCATGCTCCCTGGTATCAATTTACCTTTCCCAACCTGGATAACGGTGGGAGTGGCGAAGCCAAAAAGATTATCGCCACGGATTACGGCACGGGCGTGGCCTCGTGGAGTTTATCCAGCGGGTGGCTATCCGCTCAAAGTCTTCGATGATGGCCCCACCGGCCCAACGGGCGTAGTGATTAGTCGGGCCAGGAACTGAAAAGCTATCCGTGGTTCGATCCAGGACTTTTCAACCCGCTCAGACTGGGGTCACGGTCGAGGCGCGCTGTCCAGCCGGTGACGTCGTGCTCGGCGGGGGCGTAATCGCATCACCCTTGTGGCGCGACATCGCCAACAGTAGGCCGGGCGGAACGTTTACTGTAACCGTCTATGCATCGTGCGCTCCGACTCAGTGAGCGCGGGTTCTTTGACGCTGCCGGAGAGTCTCTAAACCGTCCGGTTTTGGCACACTCCGCCGAGTCTTTCGTCGAGGCTTTCGCGATACGTGCGCTCGGGCGATGAGCAGCCTACCTAGTTACTGCGCGGGCGCGGCGGGTGACGGAGAGGCGCCACCCTCGTCGCAATAGTACGTAAAGCGTCGGTGGTTAGCGAGGTCAACGCGCCGAGCATTTTCGCTTCGCGCGGGTTTCGGCGGTATTTTGCCGGTCAATCCCTCAGCTTCGTCGGGGATGGACTGCGCCTGCTTTCCGTTCCGCTCTTGGCCTACCACCTGACGCACTCGGCGCTTTCGACCGGCGCGGCCCTCATCTGCGAAGTCGCGCCGTTTTCGCTCTTCGCGCTCGTCGGAGGCTCGCTGGCCGACCGTCTCGACCGCCGTAAGCTGATGATCGGCTGCGACGCCGTGCGCTTTGCGGTGATGAGCTTCTTTGCCATTGCGTACGCCGTGCATATATTAACGTTGCCGATGATCTACGGCGGCTTGGTGATCATCTCGATCTGCGCGGCCGGCTTTCTGGGCGGACAGTCGTCGAGTATTCCCTATCTTCTCGGCAGGAAGCAGTCCACCAAGGCGATCGCGATGCTTCTAGCGGCCGAGAGCACGTCGAACCTCGTGACGCCGGCCATCGGCGGCGCGCTCTTCGCATACCTAGGCCCGCTGCCCGCACTTACGATCAACGCGCTCACCTATTTGGGCTCGCAGCTCTCGTTGGTGTCGATTCCGTCGCTGGGCCCCGAGAAGACGACCGGCCTGCCGACGCTGCGCCATTTTCTTAGCGACATTGCCCTCGGGTATCGCGCGCTCTGGGCCGACCTCGGAATGCGCGCACAAGCCTTCGTGGCGTTCTCGCTCAACATCTTCGGCTTCGGCTGCTATGCAATTTTGATTCCGTTTCTCAAGAAAGGCTTCGACGCGACGGATCAGCAGGTCGGGTTTTTCTTCGCGATCTCGGCGGTCGGCGCAATCGGCGGCGCCTCGGTCGCGGCGCGCTACGGGGATCGCTGGCCCCTCGGGCGCTCTTTAACCCGGGCCTATCTGATCGACGCGCTCCTCTTTATTCCCGTAGTCCTCGTCTCGAATATCTGGCTGGCCGCCTTCTTCTGGGCGAGCTCGAACGCGCTCGCGAACTTCGAGATCGCGCAGATCATCGGGTTTCGCATGCGCGTTACGCCCGAACATATGGTTGGACGGTTGATGGGGGCGGTGCGTCTACTCGTGCTCGCTGGAATGGCGCCGAGCGTGACGTTTTTCGGCTGGGTCGCGGACCATCGCTCGCCGCACGTCGCGATGTCGATCGCATGCATTGGCACCGCTGTCGTCGCGATCGCCGCATTTCTAACTCCGGCAATTCGCAACGAGCCGCGCTAGACACTCCAGCGCCAAGCATCCCATGACTCGACGACCGGGTTGGGATCGAAGCCGTGGAAGTCGACGCTTATTGCTTCTTGCTGGCGCTGCCACCAGAAGAAGAGTATTGGATTATCTTGCGCCAGCAGGTGCTCGATTTTAGAATAGGCTGCTTTGCGGGTGGCGCGATCGTAGTTCGACAGCGCCGTTTGCTGCGCCGCGTCCATCGCGCGGCTGCAATAGCGCGGGTCGTTGTAGCCGTGCGGCGGGAAGTTGTTACAGGTGAGCTCGGATGAGTTGTCCGGGTCGATGCCGGCATACCAGCCATAGACCAGCATGTCGAATTTTCCCCCGTGCTGGATTCCGCCCATCGCCTGCGGCGCGTAGAGAAGATCCAACGGATAATACTTCACCTCGACCGCGATGCCGATCCGCTTGAGTGCGGCTTGGATCAGAAGGCTCTCCGAGCGGCGCGTCGCGGTCGCATTGTCGGTGACGAGCAGCAGCTCCAACCGCTGCCCCTGCTTTGCAGCGATCCCGTCGGGGCCGGCGACCCATCCAGCCTGCGCGAGCAACTGCCTCGCGGCCGCGATGTCGAACGGCACGGATCGAACGCCTGGGTCGAAGGCCCACATCCAGTTTGGCAGATCCTCGGTCGCAGCGACGGTCTGTCCGTGCGTCAGGGTCAACGCGAGAGCGGGTTTGTCGAGAGCCGCTGCAATTGCCGCCCGCACGCGACCGTCGGTCAGCGGCGGATGGGACAAATTGAACTCCATCCCCTCGAAGCCGTTGACGTTGACCCACACGATCCGTGCGTCGGGCAAGGAGCGGAGCATCGGATACGTCTGAATCGACGGCTGATAGATGTAGTCGAGCGCGTGCACGCGCAGCAGGTTGATCGCCGAGTCCTCGTTGGGGACGAAGAGTATCTCGACCCGCTTCAATCCCGGCACCCCCTCGAAGAAACGAGGATTAGCGTCGAGCAGAATGCGATCGGCTCGCCGCCACTCTACGAAACGGAAGGGCCCGTCGCTAACGTCGGGCCGCGCGTTAAATGACAGGTTGTTGATGTTGGGGTAGCGCGCCAGAACGTGTGCCGGAAGGACGTTGTAGGGCTGGTCGCTCTCGGCAAAAAAGGTGTTCACGAACGGCGAAAAGCGCTTCTTCAAGTGCACGACGACGGTGTGCGCGTCCGGGGTGTCGATCGTGCGCACCTCGTCGTAGCCGTGGCGCGAGACGGCGTCGTTGTTCGGGTTCTCGATCGCTCGCCAGGACCACGCGACGTCGCGCGCGGTTACCGGCACCCCATCGCTCCAAGATGCGTCGCGCCGCAAATGATAGGTAATCGTCAGACCGTCCGCGCTAACTCCGCCATTGCCTTGCGACGGCACCACGGCAGCGAGCATCGGCACGGTATTGCCGCGCGCGTCGGCCGAGAGCAGCGGCTCGAACATCAACCGGTCGATAAAGCCCTCGATGGTGGTGCCGGCGAGCAACGGATTGAGGTTCTTCGGCTCCTCGGTGACCGCAATGCGCAGCACGCCCGGATGCGTCCACGGATGGCGCATGCCCGGCGCCGAGTCGTTCTTCGTGCACCCCGCCAAGCACGCTACGACGGCTGCCAATAGTGCCGTGGCCGTTTTCATTGCATTGCTTCTACGGTGACGAGGCCGCGGCTTCCCGTGGGGCGAAGCCCATTTCAAATCCATGGATTATCGTACGTACGCCTCGCCGTTCTCCTGGCGCTATGGCCGCGCGGAGCTTCGCTCGCTGTTCTCGGAGCAGCGGCGACGGCAGCTCTGGCGTGCCGTGTGGGTCGCGCTCGCGGAAGCGCAAGCCGCGCAGGGCTTGATCGCGCAGGCCGAACTCGACGATCTGCGCGCGCATGCCGGCGACATCGACATCGAAGCGGCGCTGGCCATCGAGCGTGAAATCCATCACGATTTGATGGCGGAGATCCGTCTCTTCGCGTCACAAGCAAAACGAGGGGGTGGAAAACTGCACCTCGGCGCGACGTCGATGGATATCGAAGACACGGTCGAAACCTATCGACTGCGCCTCGCACTCTCGTACGTGGGGTCGAATCTGCGCGCGCTGCTGGCCGCTTTCGGTGCGAAGATCCGTGCCTACTCGGATCTCGTCTGCATGGCCTATACGCATCTGCAGCCGGCCGAGCCGACGACGCTAGGCTATCGATTCGCGAGCTACGCGCAAGACTTGCTCGTGGATGACGAACAACTGCGCTTCGTCTTCAACAATCTCACGACGAAGGGACTGCGGGGAGCCGTCGGGACCGCGGCCTCGTACGAGCGCCTCCTCGGCGAAAACGGCCGGTCCGCGGAGATGGAAGCCTATGTGCTCGAACGGTTCGGATTGACCGCGCGCGAGATCAGCACACAGACCTATCCGAGAAAGCTCGACTACCTCTTGCTCTCAGCTCTGGCCGGCCTTGGAGCGTCGCTCTCAAAGTTCGCGGCCGACGTTCGCGTTCTGGCAAGCCCGGGCTTCGGCGAGTTAGGCGAGCCATTCGCGCAATCGCAAGTCGGAAGCTCCGTCATGCCGTTCAAGCAGAATCCGATCCTCTCCGAGCGGATCGGGTCGCTGGCTCGATTGCTACCCGCCTATGCCGATGTGGTCTGGCAAAACGCGGCGACGAACCTCTTAGAGCGAACGCTCGACGATAGCGCGAACCGACGCATCGCGTTGCCCGAAGCGCTGCTGTGTGCGGACGAGTTAGTGACGCTCGCTCGCACGGTGATCGATGGTCTGCGCGTCGAGGAGCGCCGCATCTTACAGAATGTCCGCACGTATGCCCCCTTCTCCGGCACGCAGGCAGTCATGTTGGAAGCGGTGCGTGCCGGCGGAGACCGCCAGCTCTTGCACGAAGCGTTACGTAATGCATCGATGGAGGCGTGGGAAGCGGTTCGTCGCGGTGACGAGAATCCGCTCGCGCGGCTGTTGAGCGAGCGGGCGGAGTTGACCGCACTCGTCGAGCCGGCCGAAATACGGCACTTGCTCGACCCGAGCAGTCACGTCGGCACCGCGCCGCAACGCGCGCGGCTCTTGGCCGACCGCATCGATGCTTTAGAATCGTTCCCCCGTCAGGCCGAGGTGCGCGTGACGTGAACAAAGGCATCGAAATCGCACGCGGCAAGACGAAGGTGCTCTACGAGAATCCCGGGCAGCCGCATCAGCTCGTCGTCGCACAGACCGATCAGATCTCCTCGGGCGACGGCGTCCGGCGCAACGTTATTGCGGGCAAGGGGCGCCTGGCCGCGCAGACGACCGCGCGCGTTTTTCGCTTGCTCAATCTCTGCGGTCTGCCGACGCACTATCTTACCGGCGGCGAGGACGACGACAACAACGAGATGGTCGTCCGGCGCGCCAACATGATACCGCTCGAAGTGGTGACCCGCGGCGTTGCGGCCGGATCGTTTGCCAAGCGCAATCCCGGACTTGCGCGTGGGACTTTGCTGGTGCCGCACGTGATCGAGTTCTTCTTGAAAGACGACGCGGCGCACGACCCCATGATCGCCCCCGATCAAGTCGTCGCGCGCAACATCGCCGCGCCGCAGGAGGTCGGCGCAATGACGGAGCTCGCGCGATTGACATTCGACATTCTCTCGCACGCATGGCGGAAACGCGACGTGATGTTGGTGGATCTCAAGATCGAGTTCGGGCGGCTGGCGGGGGGCGAGAATCAGGGTCAGCTCGTGATCGCCGATGTAATCGACAACGACTCGTGGCGGATTTGGCCGCAAGCCCGCGAGGAGCTGATGCTCGATAAGCAGCTTTACCGGAACCTTGAAACGGTGGACGAGCCGGCGTTGCAGATGGTCAAGCAGGCGTACGAACGGGTCGCGGATTTCGTCGGAACGTTTCCGGTCATGCGCTCGGGGATGGTCGCCGTCATTGCCGATTCTGCTTCACAGGTCGAGCGGGCGAACGAAATCGTCACGGCCCTCGGCCAACTCGGCGTCCCGACCGTGCGTCACGTGGCCAACGCCGCGTCGACGCCGGGCTTCGTGCTTCAGTTGATCCAGCAGCTCGAGGCGAGCTTCGCGCGTCTGATCGTGATTCCGGTCGGCGAAAGCGAGCTGCTCCGTTCGATGCTCGAAGCAGCATCGCCGGCGCCGGTCGTCGACGGCCGCGACGAGATCGGGCGCGTGATAATGCAGTGCGCGAAGCTCTTTGGATTTGAAGACACCGTGCTATTCGGTCGGACGCTGCTGATGCAGGCCAATGCACGCTCCGCCGTTCTTCACGCCGACGCTTCGCTGCAGCAGCCGCCGCCGATGTCGCCGAAGGCTGCGCTTGGTTAACCTTCGTGACGAGGAGCTGCAGCGCATCGCCCAGCAGCTCGGCCGAGATCCTTCGGTCGTGGAGCTCCACGCTTTCGACGCTGCTTGGAGCGAGCATTGCAGCTATAAATCGAGCCGCCGCTTCCTAAAGAACCTCCCGACCAGCGGGTCTCGTGTGCTGCTCGGCCCGGGAGAGGACGCCGGCATTCTGCATCTGGGCACGCACGACGGCGAGCGCTACGCCGTCGTCGTCGCGCACGAGTCGCACAACCATCCATCGCAAGTGGTTCCCTTCGAGGGTGCGGCGACCGGAATCGGCGGGATCGTCCGGGACGTTCTCTGCATGGGCGCCGAGGTCATCGCGGTCGCCGATCCGCTACGCTTTGGCCGATGCGACGACCTTGCATCGCATCAGAGTCACGTCGCGCGCGCGGCCGTGGACGGAATCGGTGCCTATGGAAACGCGATCGGCGTTCCCAACATCGCGGGCGACGTCTACTTCGAGCATGGGTTCGACGAGAACTGTTTGGTCAACGTCGTCGCACTCGGAATCGTCAACGAGAAGGACGTCATTCACTCCTATGTGCCCAAAGGAGGCGAGGGCTGGCAGATCGTGCTCGTCGGAAAGGCGACGGACCCGAGCGGATTCGGCGGAGCGTCGTTCTCGTCACTGACGTTGGATGCGCGCGACGCCGAGCTCAACAAAGGTGCCGTCCAAGTCCCCGATCCGTTCTTCAAAAACGTCTTGATGCGCGCCAGCTACCGCGTCTTTGCGCTCTTGCGCGAGCGCGGGATCGCGGCCGCGTTTAAAGATCTCGGCGCCGGCGGAATCGTGGGATGTTCGGCTGAGATGACGGCACATGGCGGCTACGGCGCGCGGATCGAGCTGAGCAGCGTCAACGTTGCCGTCGAGGGCATGCTGCCCGAAGTCATCGCCGTCGGCGAGACGCAAGAGCGGATGATGTGGGTAGCGCCGCCGGATTTCGTTCCGGAGCTGCTGCGTATATATAATGAAGAGTTCGATCTGCCCGAGGTGGCGTACAACGCGCGCGCGGCCGTCATCGGCGAGGTGACCGCGGAGCGGCGTTACGTTCTGCAATATCGCGAGCACGTCGTGATGGACGTCGAGAGCGAGTTTCTCACGGGAACGATTCACGACGAGCTGCCCTATACGGAAAAGATCTATCACGGCGCATCCGTGCAGGTGCTTCCTGCCGTGGACATCGAGGGGATCTTCCCGCGCGTGCTGGCGCACCGCGACGTCTGCTCGCGCGAGCCGCTCTATCGGCGTTACGATTCCGTCGTTCGAGGCCGTACCGTCCTGCCGCGCGGTGCGGCCGACGCGGGCGTGTTGGCGCCGGTCCCGGGTTCGCGCCTCGGGGTAGCGCTCGCCGTTGCGGGCAATCCGCGATACGGGCGCATCGACCCCGCGTATGCCGCCGAGCAGGCCGTGTTGGAAGCGATGCGGCGCGTCGTCGCCGTCGGTGCGCACCCGATCGGATTGACCGATTGTCTAAACTTCGGCAATCCCCGCAAGGCCGAGCAGTACGGCGAGTTCGTGGCGGCACTCGAGGCATTGGCACGTGCTGCAACGGAGCTCGACCTGCCGTTCGTCTCCGGAAACGTGAGCCTCTACAACGAAGCGGCAAGCGGCCGCGCGATACCGCCTTCGGCAATCGTGGCCTGCATCGGATCGATCGACGATATCGCGAAGGTCATCACCCCGGGTTTCAAGGCTGCCGGCTCGGCGCTGCTGTGGGTCGGAAACCGGGAGCTCGTTGGGGGCGGTTCGGTTCTGGCGGAGTTGCTCGGCATCAAGGGAACGCTTCCGCACATCGAGTACGATGCCGAACGCGCCGCGCTTGCCATTGTGAGAGATGCAATTGCGCGCGGAGTTATGCGCTCGTGCCGCGTTGTCGCCGATGGCGGAATGCTGACGGCGGTTGCGCGCCTGGCCTTCGATGCTTTGCTGGCGGGGCGCAGGATCGGCGCCGAGATCGACTTTGGCAATCCGCTCTGCGAAACCGGTGGGTTCGTCTGCGAAGTCGCCGGCGATAGCGGTATGGACGTAACCGGAACGCTTCAAATCGGCACGACGATCGATGCCTCCGAACTCGTCGTCAACGGCACGCGCTTCGATGTCGAGCAATTGTACGAGAGCTGGTCGCAGCCGTTAGCGCAGCTGTATCCATGAACGCCAGAATTGCGGTTCCGGTCTTTCCCGGGACCAACTCCGAAGAGGAAACGCTGCGGTTGCTGCGCGACTGCGGCGGCAACGCAGAGCTCGTACACTGGTCGCAGGCGAGCGACCTCGCGCAGTACGATGCCTACGTGCTCGCCGGAGGCTTTGCCTATGAAGATCGCATTCGCGCCGGGGCGATTGCGGCCCACGATCGCTTGATGGACTCCGTGATTGAAGCGGC
>DATMKR010000135.1:0-18259 GCA_035571115.1 Candidatus Acidiferrum sp.
AAGGTCGTCGCGGTGGCCACGGGCGCGGCATGACGCAGCGCGACCGGCTCTGGTACTGGCTGCGCATCGCGGCGGGGCTGGCGTTCCTGATCGCGATGATCGCGATCGTCGACGTCGCATCGCACGGCTCGTTCCTCGAGCCGAGCAACATCGTTCGCGTGCTGCGTCAGATCACGTACAACTGCGTGTTGGGCATCGGCCAAACGTTCGTCATTATCACCTCCGGCATCGATCTCTCGGTGGGATCGTTGGTGGCGTTGACCGGTGTCGTCGCGGCGCTCTTTGCCAACTCGGTGCATTTGAGCGGCTTTCCGTTGATCGCCGCGACGCTGATCGTGGCCGTAACGGTCGGCTGCGCGGCCGGCTGGGTCAACGCTTTGCCGGTCGTCAAGCTCAATCTGCCGCCGTTCATAACGACGCTTGCGATGCTCGAGATGGCGCTCGGAGCCTCATTTATTCTTTCCCACGGCCGCCCGGTGGCACTACAGAGCTCGGACTTCGAGAATACCGGAATCGGCTCGTTCATGGGCGGCGTCACGAATGCGTTGCACCTGCCGAGCATTCCCGTGCCGGTGATTTGGATGCTCGTCGTCATCGTCGCGGCATCGGTGCTCTTGAACCGGACGCGCTTCGGGCGCTACGTCTTCGCCATTGGCGGCAACGAAGAGGCGGCGCGCCTCGCCGGGATCAACGTCGCGCGCGTCAAGACGATGGTGTACATGATCAGCGGCGGTTGCGCCGCAATCGTCGGTTTCTTATACATGGCCCTCTTCTCGTCGGGATCGCCCCAGACCGGAACCGGCGACGAACTGCTCGAGTCGATCGCCGCCGTCGTCGTGGGCGGCACGAGCCTGATGGGAGGGCGCGGCAGCGTGATCGGCACCTTCTTCGGGGCCCTACTCATCGGCGTGCTCTACAACGCGATGAACCTGCTCAACGTAGATTCTTATTTGCAGAAAGTGCTGCTCGGTGCGGTGATCCTGCTCGCCGTCGTCCTCGACGAGCTGCGAAAGCGCTATTTAGCGAAGTAGTTCCGCTCTGTCATCCTGAGCTCTCCCGATGTCATCCTGAGCCTGTCGAAGGATGACTTAGTACTCACGTGCGCCAGCGGTAGTCATAGTAAACGCTCGCGGGGTTGATAGCCGGTCAAAGTTATCTCTGCGTCATCCTTCGACAGGCTCAGGATGACATCGGGCTCAGGATGACATCGGGAGAGGCTCAGGATGACACTGAGAGGCTTAGCTCAGGATGACGCTGACGGCGTTCAGTTTGACACTGAGAGGCGCTGCGAGGTTTAGAACGGGAAGTCGGATTGCGTTAGGCCGACGTTGGTTTTGAGGTCGGTAACGTTTTCGTCGAGGACGATCTGCGAGCCGGCGTACATGATCTGGCGAA
This sequence comes from Candidatus Acidiferrum sp., assembly GCA_035571115.1. Taxonomy (GTDB): domain Bacteria; phylum Vulcanimicrobiota; class Vulcanimicrobiia; order Vulcanimicrobiales; family Vulcanimicrobiaceae; genus Cybelea. The sequence goes on from DATMKR010000135.1 coordinate 1,396, forward strand.
CCGGCCAGTGCGTCTCTTTCGATACGTAGAGAATTTGATCGGAGATACCGTTGTTCGAGGCCGGATCGGCGACCTTGAGCTCGATACGATCGGTCGGAACCCCCTGGATCTTTCCCCCGTCGAGCTGCGTGAGCTTGCCGGGAATCGTCGCGTAGTCATCGACGATGCGCGGCAGCAAACCCTCGGGGATCGTCACGCCGCGCAGCGAAACGGCGCGTGGATCATGCAGGCTGATCTTCATGTGAATGCCGGAAAGAAAGCCGCCCTGATGCCCGCTGACTTGATCGCCGCCTATCCAAACGCCGCCGGAGCCTTTGCCGTCGCCGTCGAGGATCAGCGTCTTGACGTAATGCGGCTTCATGAACTCGTATTGATAGACGCGGTCTTGGGTCATCGTGCCTTTTGCCTCGTGAACGTGCAAGACGCACGTGTAGTCGTTGATGCCGGCAAACGCTTTGTCGAATTCCGCAATTGCGGGTGCCGCGTTGGCGGCTCGCGCCGCGAGGCAACTCACTCCGACGAGCGCAATGCAAAGTGACAACGAACGTCGGATATTCACGGTTTTCTCCTCAAACTTTAAGCTTGCTGCGAAGTGGACTGAGCGCTCTCGTCTATCAGCAGCGTACCGTGCTTGCCTTCGACGCCGATCAGCACATCGCATTTTGCATCGGCTGCGATCTCGTCGATTACGCGGCCGAGCGGTGCGCCGCTGTATTTCCCTTCGCGATAGGAGCCCAAGATGATCAAATCCGCCTTTTCGCGCTTGGCCACGTCGAGAACCGCCTGTTTCGTCGAACGCGCTTTGATCGTCTCGGTGCGAATCACGACGTTGTTCTTGTTCGCGATCGTTTCCGCCGCGCCGAGCGCGTCGAGAGCGGCTCGTTCCTCCAACGTCATCTCAGCATCGGGCGGGAGCGTGTACGGCACTTCGATCACGTAGAGCGCCAGCAGTTCGGATCGCTCACCTCGCGCCAGCTTTGCGGCCAGCGCCATCATGTGCGCCGAGTCGATCTCCGGCGAAAAGGCCACGATCAAGCTGCCAACGATTCGTTCCAAGTTACGTTCGGCCGCTGCGGCAATGCGCTCGACGTACGACTCCGGCGGATGGAGCATCCACCAGAGCGTCGCTCCCACGAGGCCGGCGATCAGCAGCGCGATGAGGGCTCCTGCAAGCGTGACATGCACTTGGCTGGACATCGAGGTCACATCATTCCGCGCACGCGTGCGATGAGCGAGAGCCGGTGAACGCCAAGCGCAATCATCGCCGCGCCCAAAACGATGCCTGGAAGAACGGCAAAGCGGCCCTCCGGCAGCGCCGCGGCCATGCGTACGAGGATCACGAGCCCGCACAGGATTATCGCGACGGCGAGCAGTCCACGAAAGAAGAGCATCACTACGTGCCCTGCCCCGCTCGCCGTGCGTCGCTCGCCTTTACGTTTGCGACGTACTCGTCCATCAGCTCCAGCTCGCCCGCACGACGAAGAATCTCCGTTTGGGCGGTACGCCAGTTCCGGGGCTGCGAGCCAAGAACCGGCAGACGCCGGTACCTACGATACACGAGGTAGAAGAGAAGCCCCAACAGCAGCCAGCTCGGCCCGAAGATGCGCCCGAGCGGGTGCGTGAACAGCGTAAACATCAAGATCGAAAAAATACCGATGAACCCGATGACTGCGACGACCGGAAAGTCGACCCGCTCTCCGCGAAAGCGCATCGGCACGTTCAGTGGAATCTTGAACTTACGAGGACTGAGCGGGTCGGTCAGGCGCAATCCGATTAAACCGAGAAAGACGAACGAGTAGCTCGTGGCCGCGCCGAACGCATAGAGATCCGCCAGGAAATCGAGGCCGTTCTCGCCGTGAAAGAAGCGCGTGTAGAGCGAAGAGACCGCCGGAAAGAGCGCCGGGGCGGCGGCAAAAATCAACTCCACGACGGCGATAACGGAGAAGAAAACGATCGAGATCATCGGCGTACGAAACTTCCGGTGAACGCGCTGAAAGATCGAGGGCAACAAATTGCTGGTGCTCATTGCGTAGGCGATTCGAGAGCTCCCGAAGACGCCGGAGTTCGAGGAGATGAGCAACAAGATGGCGCCGAGAACGGGAACGTAGAGCGCGGCAAAGGCGCCGTAGTAGGGGACCTGCGCCGCAAGGAGCGCGACGGCCTTGCCTTGATTGTCGGGGTTGTTCGGAAAAATTTGCCAAAACTGCAGATGATGACCGGCAGCATCGGTGATCGGATGCCACGGTTGAAAGCCCAAGGCCAGGTTCGAGTACGCCAATGCAAAGATCAAAATCGTGAGAATCAAAGAGACCGACGTGCGCGGGATGATCGAAGCCGGGCGTTGCGTCTCTTGCGCCGCCTGCGAAATCGATTCGAGCCCGACGAACGAGATGATCGCGAGCGACGTTCCCAACATGAGCTCGTAGGGCGACGGCCAGTGCGTTTGCATCGTGTGAATGAGCAGCTGAGGGCGGAACGCGAAAAGGAATCCAAAGCACAGGATACAGGTTTCGCTGATCACGTCGAGCGCCGATACCACGCCATTGAACGTCGTGCTTTCGCGCACGCCAATAACGTTCAAGAGGCAGAGTCCGACGACGAGCCCGAGTACGACGCCGAAATGCAGCCACGGATGAACCGAGTTCACGAGCGCGGGCAGCAGCTGGCTGGAATAATCGACGGAGGTCCAGGCAAAGAGCGTTACGTCGATGGTGAAGTCGAGCAAGACTGCCCATCCTGCAATGAAACCGAAGATATCGCCGAGGCCGCGCATGACGAAATACTGTCCGCCACCTGCCACGGGATATGTTGCCGCGAGCTCCGTGTAAGCCAGTCCGATACAGACGTACACGACGCCGGCGAACAGAAAGGCGACGTTCGAGGCTCCGGCAGCCCACGCGAGCACCAAGCCCAAGCCGACGAAGATGTCGGCACCGACGTCGGAATAGCCCCAGGAGAAAGAGCCCCAGGGCGTTACGCTGCGGCGCAGCTCCGGTTGAGCGGTCTTAGAATCGGCGGGCACTAGAAGGCGTTTCGATGCAGGCTCAAGAGTTTTCCGTCCAGCGTGACGACGTCGAATCGAATCTTTGCGGACGGCGCGACGATTTGACCGTAATCCGCGGCGATTCGCCGCAGCGTCGCGCGTTTTCGCGCATCCACCGCCTGCAACGCCGCACCGAACTTCCGGGAGTCACGGCGCTTTACTTCGACGATCACGAGCGTCGCTCCGTCGAGACAAACGGCATCGATTTCCCCTCCGGGAACTCGTACGTTGCGAGCCAGGATGCGATAACCGCAAGCGGCAAGAAAGTCGCTCGCCCGGTCCTCCCCTTGTCGCCCTTTTGCGCCGTTATTCTTCAATCCAACTTGGGTCCAGCGCGAGCTGCGCGTCACGAACCCGCGCCCAGTTTGCACGATGGTGAATGCTGGGGCCGTGCACTCTCAAGGCCTCCAGGTGATGCGGCGTCGAGTACCCTTTATGGAACGCATATCCGTAGCGGGCGTCCTCTTTGTCGAGCTCGACCATCAAAGCATCGCGATGCACCTTGGCGATAATCGAGGCGGCGGCCACGAGCGCGCAACGCGCGTCGCCGTGAATCAACGGTTCCTGCGGGCCCGTGAACGACCGGATCCGAACGGCGTCGGTAATTAGATACTCGGGGGCTGCGGTCAGCGATGCAATGGCACGTTCCATCGCCAGTACGCTGGCCCAATAGATGTTGAGCCGGTCGATCTCTGCGACGCAGGCGCTTCCGACCGCCCAGGCCACGGCTCGCAGCTTGACGATCTGTGCGATCTCGATTCGCAACTCGGGCCGAACCTGCTTGGAGTCGTTGAGACCTCTGATAAACAACGGTTGAGTGGCGACGACGCACGCCGCGACGACGGGCCCGGCCAGCGGGCCGCGTCCCACTTCGTCGATGCCGCCGACCAGCCGAAAGCCTTTCGCGCGGGCCGCCTCCTCGAATCGATGTAACCGATGCAGGCGCCGTCGCTCGCGTTCGTACGCGGTCTTGGTCTTACGCTGCTTCGGTGTCATCGGGAGCCTCCAATGATATGCGCCCAAAGGCGCCTTCGTTGAATGCGCGGATATACGAATGCGCCGCGTTGTGATAATCGAGTTCGCCGCCGCGCCGCACGAAACCGCGTGCCGTCGCAAACGCGTGCAGGTCCGGCACCTTGCTCCGAGGCGTGCGAGCGAGCAGCCAGCCATGAAAGGCGGCCGCGACCTCTTGCGCGTCGTACCGCTCGTGCGGCACCCCTCCGCAGATAGCGAGTTTCCACTGCGCGCGGGCGCTCGGAATTCGCGTCGGCAAGATGCCGGGTGTGTCCATGAGCTCGACGTTTCCCTCGAGACGAAACCACTGCAGGTGTTTGGTCACGCCAGCGCGCGCTTCGGTTTTTGCAGCGGCCCTGCGCAACAGCGCATTGACGATGGAGGACTTGCCGGAGTTAGGAATTCCAACGATCATCGCGCGAGCGACCCCGGTCGTCTTCTCTCCCCGCGAGCGGCCGATGGCAGCGGCGATCTGGACGACGCTGCGTTGATTTCTTCCGTCCACCGCAACGCCCGGGCAACCGCGCTGCGACAGATCCGCCAGCCAACGTTTCGTCGTGGCCGGGTCGGCGAGGTCGTTGCGGTCGAGCACGACGAGCCTCGTGCGAGCGCCGGCAAGCTCGTCGAGAAGCGGATTGCGACCGCTGCGCGCGATGCGCGCATCGACGACCTCGACGACGATGTCGATCGAGCGCAAATGCTCGCGAATTCGGCGCATGGCCTTGGCCATGTGGCCGGGATACCACTGAACCGGACGCTCCAACTTCGAATTCACAGTTCCCTACGCATCCCCGAATCGAGTCAAAGCGCGCCCAGCATGCTCGGAGGCCAAACGCCGGCGACGGCCCGGCCGATCAAACGGTCGTCGCTGACGGCGCCGAAGGAGCGAGAATCTTCGCTGTTGGCGCGGTTGTCTCCGAGAACGTATACGAAGGACGGAGGGACGGTGATCTCGGGGACGCTACGATCGTCGGCGTCTCGCACGTACGGTTCGGTTAGTTCAGCGCCGTTGACGTACACTCGCCCGCGATCGATTCGAATGCGGTCTCCTGCCACCCCAATCACGCGTTTGATGAAGACCTCGCGCGCATCACCTTCATGGCGAAAGGCCACGATCTCGCCGCGCCGGGGCGCTCCGAGCCGAAACGCGAACGTGTTGATCAGCACGTACTCTCCCGAGTGAATCAACGGTTCCATCGAGAGACCCGAAACCTGAGGCAATCGCATGAAGAAAGCCACGATGAGAAGGGAGAGCACGGCGAGCTGCAATGCCAGGCTCGCGACCGAGCGCCATCGCAAGAAGCGGGCCACGCGCTCGACTTCGCGCCGCGCGCTACAGAGTCTTGGCTTGCGAGGGTGGCCAGAAGATCAGAAACGCCCGGCCGGTAAAGCCGGCCTGCGCGCCGCTGCGCGGCCCCGTTGCGAAACGTCCGCCATCCTGCGCGAAACCCCAAATGTGGGAGTCTTCGGAATCATTGCGATTATCGCCGAGCATGATGTAACAGTGTGGTGGGATTCGATCCGGTCCGCTCCACGACGATTTCGGCGGCACGTTCCCCGAGTCCGGCTCGATCCGCTCCCAGCCGGTGCCGTAGTTGATGTAGATCCCATAATCGCGGATCTCGAGGCTATAGGCCGGCTTTTCTGCCACGTACGGTTCGTGCAGCGGGTTGCCGTTGATATAGACGGTGCCGTCCGAGATGCGTAGACGATCGCCTGGACGGCCGATCACGCGCTTGATGAAGTCGTCCGGAGTCGGAACGGGCGGCGGAAAAACGACGACGTCGCCTTCGTTGGGAGGACGAAAGCGGTATTCGAACTTGTCGACGAGGAGAACGTCGTGAATTTGTAAGGTCGGAAGCATCGAGCCCGATGGAATGTAATACGTGCGAGCGACGAAGGTGATGAGAACCCACGCTGCCAGGCCGGCGATGATGAACGGGTCGAGGAACTCGCGCGCAATGGCGGTGCTCCGGCCCGACGAGCCCGCGACCACGGGCCGCAGGGAAAGGAGCGCGCGGGCCGCCCCAATGACTGCGACGATTGCGAGGAGTTCGTACGGCGTCATGTGGTCTACTTCTCCAAAACTTGCAGCCGGTTAAGCGGCCAGACGATCGCGAAGGCACGTCCCGTGAAACTGGCGCGCGCTCTGCGCCCGGCCAGCGGCCCGGCGGCGAAATCGCCGTGCGTTTGCGCGAATCCCCAGACGTGCGAATCGTCGGAATAGTTCCGATTGTCGCCGAGGACGAAATAAAAGCCGCCGGGAATTCGATTGGGCGCTTGCCACGAGGCACGAGGCGGAACGTTAGCCGTTCGCGGATCGAGGGGCCGGCCGTTGACGTAGATGCCGTAGTCTCGAATCGTGAGATCGTACTTGGGCGCCTGGTTTTCGTACGGCTCCCGCAGCGCCGTGCCGTTTCGATAAACGACGCCGTCACGGATCGAAATCGTATCCCCGGGCACGCCGATCACTCGCTTGACGAAATCGTTGCCGCCCGATTCCGCCGGCGGCATGAAAACGGCGACGTCACCGTCGGTGGGCCGGTGCAGGCGATAGGCGATCTCGTCGACCAGCAGTACGTCGCGGACTTGCAGCGTCGGCACCATCGAAACTGACGGGATGTAGAACGTGCGGATGACGAACGTGATCAAGAAGAGCCCGACGAGGCCGGCGACGATGAGGGCATCCACCGCGTCTCTCGCCGGCGCTTTTGACGATAGCGCAAACCGAGCAATCGTTAAGAGGCCGAGAAGCCCTACGAGCTGCAGTGGTGTCAGAGCGGCGGGTCAGGTTCCTTTGGCTTTCTTTTCCTTGATTCGAGCCGCTTTGCCGACCTTTTCGCTCAAGTAATAGAGGCGGCTGCGGGCAACGATGCCCCGTTTTCCGACTTCGATCCGCTCGACGCGCGGGCTGTGGAGCAGAAAAGTTTTCTCCACGCCGACGCCGTGAGCGATGCGACGGACGGTGATGGACTCGGCCGAGCTGCCGCCCTTGCGCACGATCACCACGCCCTCGAACATTTGCGTCCGTTCCTTGCCGCCTTCGGTAACCTTAGAAAAGACCTTTACGGTGTCGCCCGGCCGGAATTGCGGGACGCTTTGCTTGACCTGGTCTCGCTTGAGTGCGTCAATTACGTTCATAACTTGTCATCCTGATGCTTCGACTTCGCTCAGCACTACGGCTGGTCGAAGGGTTAGGCGGCGCAACGAATAGCCGGGCGCGAAGCCCGGCAGAACCACCGTATCCTATCACGGGCTTTCCCGCGGAGGCAAGGCATCATCGAGCAGGTCGCGGCGGCGGCCGGCCGTGCGCAGGCGGGATTGTTCGCGACGCCACTGGGCGATCTTGGCGTGGTCACCTGAAAGCAGGACCGCCGGGACGTCGACGCCCCGGAAGGTTGCCGGGCGTGTAAAGCTGGGATAATCGAGCACTCCCGCCGAGAACGACTCCTGCGCCAGCGAGTCCGAGGCAATGGTGCCTTCGAGCAAGCGAATGGTGGCGTCCATGAAGGCCAGCGCCGGAATCTCGCCCCCCGTCAGGACGAAGTCGCCGAGCGAGTACTCCTCGACGGGATAGATGGCAGCGAGCCGCTCATCGATGCCCTCGTAGTGTCCACAAACGAGGATCAGGCGGTCGAGCCGTGCCAAACGCTCGGCCGCGGACTGGTCGAACCGTTGCCCACTTGGGCTGGGAACGGCGATCAGCCGCCGCTCGTCGGGTGGTGCCTGCGCCACGATGCTATCGAGAACCCGAGCGATCGGCTCGATGCGCAGCACCATCCCGGGGCCTCCCCCGAACGGCGCGTCGTCGGCGCGCTCGCCCGCCTTGAGGTGGTCGAGAAGATGGTGGTAGCGGACCCTTGCGATTCCCGCTTCGACGGCGCGTCCGACGATCGACAGGCCGACGAACGGTGCGAAGACTTCGGGAAAGAGCGTGACGACGTCGATCTCGAACATGAGGCAAGAGTGTTCCGGGACCGAGATGAATTTGCTTGCGCGCTCGAGGCGCTCGATCGCGGCGATTTCGCCCGCGCGCAGAGCGAGCTCGACTTGTTGCTCGATCGGCGATCGTCCGGCGGGGCGGAACGCGCGTTTCTTCTCAATAAACGAGGCGTGGCTCGCATCGGGCTGGATCTGCGGGAACGCGCGCAGGCCGACTTCGAAGCGGCCCTGGACGCGCAGAGTCGTTACGCACCGGCGCTCACCAACCTCGGAAATCTGCTGCTCGAAAGCGGCCGATTACAAGAGGCGATCGATCACTACGAGCGGGCTATTTCCAGCGACGGCGAGTACGCAGTTGCCTTTCTCAATCTGGGAGTGGCTTATAAGCGGGCGGGTCGCATCGCCGAAGGAGTGCGAGCGTTACGTCAGGCGCAGCGGTTGGAGCAGCGTTGGCGGACTAGCGGTCGACGTTATTACCGGCCGTCTCGGCCGCGGTGATCTCTTCGAGATATTGGAAAAGCTGCGGGAGCGTAATCTTTTCGAGCGCGGTCCGTTCGTGAATCGTTGCGGCGTCCTCGCCCTCGTCGCGAAGATAACACCGCGTTTCGACGCCTTCGCTGCTGCCGACAAAAGCGATGGCGAAGCCCCGGCCGGGAATCTCGTCGTAGATCCGCATCGTCTCGGGATCGAGAACCTCGATCGAATGCGCCGAGTTGTGTGCATCGAAGATCAAGATTTTCAGGTGCTCGAAGTTTGTTACTTCGATGAGGCCGACCACGAACACGTTCTTGGTTGAAAAGAACTCGTGACCACGTTTGTTGCGGCTGGAGATTTCATAAAAGACCCGGTGCGCAACGAACCGGTTTAGGATCTTTCGCAAGGTCGCTAGCGAGGCCAGCGTTTCGGTGCGATTGCCGCGAGTGTAGACGATCTTCACCAGGGGCACTCATGCTTGCACGGCCCTGCAGGCCAGCCCTTCTCCAACCGCGGCGGAAGTCTGGGGCCGCTGCTGAAGCTATTGCTCGCCGATGCTTTCCGTGCCCGACGTCCTCGTGGTTTCCGTGCTGGCGCTCTTGCTTTTTGGGCCCGATCGCCTCCCAAAGGTGATGCGCCAAGCCGGGCGTTTCATGCGCGACGTGCAGAACACGTCCCACTCTTTTATCGCTGAAATGGAACGCGCCGCCGATACGACCGAACCTGCACCCCCTGCGCCGGCGCCCGAGCCCGAGCCCCTATCGCTCGACTTGAAGACCGCCCCCGACAAAAATGCGATCCCGGAAAAGGGAACCCCGGAGGGCTAGATGTTGAAGTTCTGGCGCAGCTCCGTAATGCGCTGTTGGAGCATCGTGCGGACTTGAGTGTGGAGCCGATCCTTCTGTTCGTCGGGAAGGCGCCGGTAAATTAGATAGCCCGCCGCTGAGAGCAGGCCGCCCAGTATGCCGGCGAGCACGACCTTACCGGCTTCGCCGGCATCCTCGTCGTTCGTATGCTTATCGCCGAAAGCGTTTTGATAGCCGTTTCCGGGGTTCGCCGAACTCGACCACGGCTGGTCGGACGGGGTGGTTCGAAAACTTTCAGACATCCTGCGGCCTCCTTCGACCTGTCGAGTTTGTTACTCGCGACGTACGGAGTTTGTTACCCGTCCCGAGATGCGGTCTCTCGCGCTTTTCATACCTTTTCGAGCGCCACGCTCACGTGCTCCGGGAAACGCCGGGCAACCTGCGAAACCGCAAGCTCGGCGGTCACGATGATGGCTTGAATGCTCTCGAGGTCTCGACCGCCCTCGTCGAGCATGACGTCGAACTCTCCCTCCTGCTGGAATGCGGTGAGGGCGCCCCCGCCGTAGTGCTCGAGCCCGAGTCGGGCGGCCTGGAGAATGCCCGAAACCGCGGCGCACACAATGTCCTGGCCGTGTTCGGCGAAATCCACGTGACCGTAGGCAGAGACTCCGGCGAAACGATTGTGTCCGTCGCGGTAAAAAGTGACGTCGAGCACGGAACTACGCGCCGTTAGGGCAGCGTGATCTTGGTAATTTTGACTTCGGCGAAAGGTTGGCGGTGGCCGTTGAGTTTACGGACGCGCTTCTTCGGTTTGTAGCGGAAAACCAGGATCTTCTTGTCCTTGGCTTGGCGCAGAACGGTTCCGGTTACCGAGGCGCCGCTCACCGTCGGGTTGCCGACGGCGACGTTATCGTCGCTTGCCGCGAGCACGACACGATCGAAGGTGACGTCGGAGCCGACTTCGCTAGAGACCAAATCGCAGCGGATGACGTCGCCTTCGGCGACTCGGTATTGCTTGCCGTCGGCCTCAATGATCGCGTACATAACCTCGGTACGATACCAGCCGCGAGCCCCGCCGTCAACGAAGCCGCATGCTGGAAGCATGCTCGAAGGGTTGACGGCCGGTCTCAACGCGTGGTAAATGTAGAGTAATCTAAAACACAGACTACTCTGGAGGCCAATATGTACTCGGTTATTCGGAAGGATGTGCACTGCGCCGGCAAGCTGTTTATGCTCTGGGGGGCCTTCGGCTTAGGGATGGCAGCCGTCTGGGCCGTGGGCCACGGTAATCCCGTCGCCGACGCGGCCATTTGGGCGCTCGGTCTGGTGGCCGCGCTCGGGCTGCTCCTCGGGATGCGAGCGCTATGAGCGTGGAACCGCTCGACGCCGCCGCGGCCCAAGATCATCTCGAAATGGTCAATCGCATCCTGGCGGAGTCGCAGCAGCGGCTCTGCTCGGGCGGCGAGCATTTCGTGGTTTGGGGCATTGGGTCGGCCTACATTACGGTGCTTTTCCAGTTGGTGCATGAGGCATTGCTTCCGTCAGCAGCGGCGTGGTCGGTTCCGGTCGTCATCGCAGCATGCGCGGCGTTTTCGATCGTGCGCGGCCGGCAAACGCGCCGCGTGCTACAGCGCAGCTCGCTGTTGCAGCGCGAATTCTTCAACGTTCTTTGGTTGACGCTCGGCTTGGCCTTCGTGGTCGACGTCGCCGTCTTCAATATCTTTCCCGGTTTGGCGGGCGCGGCGATCTGGAGCGTCGCGGAGGCGATCGTGCTGCTGTATATCGGCATGCATGGCAACCGCCGCGCGCAGATCGCCGGCGTGCTCGTCATCGTTTCGCTGGTCGTCGCGAACTTCGCGTCACCCGGGATTGCGGGATATGTCTTGGGTGCCGGCATGCTCGTCGGGTATGCCGGTTTCGGCGCGAGCGAGCTGCTCGCGCGCGAGTAGCCGGATTCAATGGACGAGCTGTTGCTCTCGAAGGTGCGCCTCGGCATCGTTGCCGAGCTTCTGAACTTCGATTGGATCGCGTTCTCGGAGCTGGCGCGCTCGCTCGACGTCAGCAACGGCAACCTCGGCGCACACCTGAGCAAGCTGGTCGATGCCGGCTACGTCGAGGAGGAGAAGAGTTTCGCCAATCGCCGTCCGCTCAGCCGGTACCGGCTGACAAAACGTGGGCGCGAAGCGTTCGCAAGCCATGTGGCGGAGCTGCAATCGCTCTTGACGGCTACGTCATGATTCTCGCGTTTGAAGACGTCGTCAAATCGTATGGCACGATCCGCGCGCTCGAAGGTCTTTCCTTCGGCCTGCAACGTGGGGAGGTCGTCGCGCTGCTCGGTCCCAACGGCGCCGGGAAAACGACGGCGCTCGAGATCGCCCTCGGCATCCGCAGATGCGATGCGGGCACGGTAACGGTGTTCGATGGTTCGCCGCAGGACGTTTGCGTACGCCGCCGCTTTGGCGTCACGCCGCAGCATACGGGATTTCCCGACGTGCTTCGAGTCGACGAGATCCTCGCATTCGTCGCGCAGCATTATCCGGCGCCGGCGTCTAGATGAAACGCGTGCGGCGTTCGGGCTCGAGCAGATTCGCCGGCGCCGGGCGAACACGCTCTCGGGCGGCCAGTCACGCCGGTTGGCGCTCGCGTTGGCCTTTATCGGCAATCCAGAACTCGTCGTGCTCGACGAACCGACGGTCGGACTCGACGTCCAGTCTCGGCGTCGCCTATGGGAGGCCGTGCGCAACGCGTCGGGCGGTGGTTCGATTCTGTTCACCACGCACGACCTCGAAGAAGCGCAGGCGCACGCGTCGCGGATTATGGTGATCAACCACGGACGGCTGCTCTTCGACGGCAGCGCGCAGGAGCTGCGCGCGCGCACCGGCACGCGACGCTTGTCATACATTGGACTCGATGGCCCGGTGGTCGCGACGCTTGAAGATACCGACGAATACGTTCGCGATTTGGTTCGCTCGGGCGCGGCGTTCGCCGATCTCGAAATTTCGCGGCCATCGTTGGAAGAGGCCTTTCTTTCGCTTACGGGAGAGACATCATGAATGCGTTGACGCTAGTGCGCGCGCATGTAACGATGACGTTCCTCGATCTGGTTCGCTGGCCGGGATACGTCGTCCCGACGGTCGTCTTTCCGGCGATGTTCTTCGTGTTTTTCGATCTGTCGTTTGCGCGGGAGAGTTCGGCGAACGCCGCATTTTTGACATTGGCGTTCATAGTGTTTGCGGTTGTAGGCGTGACGTTCTATCAGTTTGGCGTCAACATCGCCCTCGACCGCGGACGTCCGTGGGAGCGGTATCTGCGCACGTTGCCTGCTACGGCAATCGAGCGCTTTACGGCGCGCATCGTGACCGCGATGATTTTCGCCTTGGCCACCGCCGCGGTGGTGGCGCTGGTTGCCGTCGCGTTTACGCCGATCCACTTGAGCCTCGTTCAATGGTTGCTGGTGCTGCTGTATTGTATCGCGGGCGGCGTGCCGTTCGTGTTTATCGGAATTACCATTGGCTACTGGGCTTCGGCGCGTGCCGCCATGCCGATCGCAACCGCGACGAATCTGTTGCTCGCCTACGCCGGGGGGTTGTGGATCCCGCCGAAGCTCTTGCCGCCGTTCGTCCAGGCGATCTCGCCGTATCTGCCGACCCGCGAGTTTGCGAATCTCGTGTGGAGCATCACCGGCCGAGGCAGCGCGGCGCCGGCGCTGCTGGGACTTGCGACGTACACGGTGGTATTTGCCGTCACCGCCGTCCTCGTCTATCGCCGCGACGAACGCACACGTTACGCATGAGGCGTCTCCAAGTGTCGAATGTCACGTTGAGCCTGTCGCCGCATTGTCATGCTGAGCCTGTCGCCGCATTGTCATGCTGAGCCTGTCGAAGCATGACGGTGCCTCTTGGTCCCCCTTCGACAGTCTCAGGATGACACTGGGAAACTCAGGCGGCATCGGAACGTGGTTGGCATAGTCATCCTTCGACAGGCTCAGGATGACACTGGGACGACAGGCTCGGGACGACACTGGGAAACTCAGGCGGCATTGGAAGGTGATTGGCATAGTCATCCTTCGACAGGCTCAGGATGACAATGCGGCGACAGGCTCAGGATGACACTGGGAAACTCAGGCGGCATTGGAACGTGATTGCCATAGTCATCCTTCGACAGGCTCAGGATGACATTGGGACGACAGGCTCAGGATGACGATGCGACGACAGGCTCAGGATGACAATGCGGCGACAGGCTCAGGATGACACTGGGTCAGGCGGCATTGGAACGTGATTGGCATCGTCATCCTTCGACAGGCTCAGGATGACGATGCGACGACAGGCTCAGGATGACACTGGGAAACTCAGGATAGAGCGAGTTCGTGTGCCGCTCTCAGACCTTCGTCGAACGCGCGCACCGCGTTGAGCTCGGCGGCATCTCTGGCGCCGCCTACGACGCGATATGGAACGCCAAGCTTTGCAATCGGCGCCAACAACGAATCGTTGGGCTCTTGGCCGGCGGCGATCACGACCGTGTCTGCTTCGATCAAGCGCGCCGTGCCGGCGGCGTCGCGAATGCGAATGCCGCCCGGCACGATCGCTTCGTAGCTGACGTTCGGAAGCGTCGCAACTCCGGCCGCGCGTAGTGCGGCAATCACGGTCCAGCGCGTCGTCTTGCCGATGCCCTTGCCGATCGTCGTACCGCGGCGCATAAGCGCGACCTGTTTTCTTCCGGTCACGAGTAACGCGCCGTTGCCCGGCGCAGCCAGTCCCTGCTCGTAAAGAAACCGCGTGGTTGCGTCGACGTTTGCTTCGCCGAAGCTCAAGTAGTGCGCGACGTCGACGCCGATTCCACCGGCACCGACGACGGCGACCCGCTCGCCGACCTCCGGATTGCCGAGCAGCAGCTCGGCGTAGGTGAGCACGTGAGGAAGATCGCTTCCGGTCAACGGCGGGCGCCGCGGCAACACGCCCGTCGCGAGCACGATCGCGTCGAAATTACGCAACGTCGCCGCGTCGGAGCATCGGCTGCGCAACCGCACGACGACGCCGAGTCGAGCTAGCTCGTTGGTAAAATAGCGGATCGTTTCGTGAAAGTCGCGTTTGCCCGGAATGCGTCGCGCCATGCGGAACTGGCCGCCGAGCTCGTCCTCTGCTTCGAAGAGCTCGACTGCGTGTCCGAGGGCGGCTAACGCACGTGCGCTCTCCATTCCCGCGGGCCCGCCGCCGATCACGGCAAAGCGGCGACGCAACGTCTTGGGCTGCGGCTCCTCGGGGAACTCGAGCTCGCGCGCCGCGCGCGGGTTGACCATGCACGAGACCGGGGCGTCCACTAACGACCGGTCGATGCACGCCTGATTACAGGCAATGCAGGTGTTGACCAATGCCGCCTCGTTGCGAGCCGCCTTGGCTACGATGTTCGCGTCGGCGAGAAAGGGACGCGCCATCGAAATGAAGTCGACGCTTCCGGCTGCGAGTACGGACTCGGCGGCCGTCAGCGAGTTGATGCGATTGCTTGCGATGACCGGCAGCTCCCCGACGGCCGCTTTGATCTCGGCGGCAAACCGAACCCAAACGCCGCTGGGAACGACTTGCTGCACCGTCGGAATCGACGATTCGTGCCAGCCGATTCCGACATTGAGCGCGTCGACGCCATCGCGGGCCAGTGCCCGTGCGAAAGAGAGCACCTCTTGTGCCGTGGTCGAGTCTTTCATCAGATCGGCGCCGGAGATTCGAAAGATCACGGGAAACTCGCCACCGGCGAGCGCGCGAATCTCGCGCAACACTGCGCGCGGGAGCCGCATGCGCCGTTCGAGATCGCCGCCCCACGCATCCTCACGCCGGTTCGTCAGCGGCGAAAGAAACTGGTTGAGGAGATAACCCTCCGACGCCATCACCTCCACCGCGTCGAATCCGAGAGCCTTAGCGGCGACGGCACCTCGCGCAAAGTCGGCGATCGTTTCGGCGATTTCCGTTTCGCTTAGCGCGCGCGGAGGATCCGGCGAAAAGCGCGACGGGATCGCGGACGGTGCGACGGGTTGAATCCCGAATGAGGAAAGATACGCGTAGCGTCCGGCGTGAAAAAGCTGAAGCGCGATGCGGCCGCCGGCCTCGTGTACCGCGCGCACGGCTCGCTCCAGCGGCGCATTCGAGGAAGCTTCGTTGATGAAGCTGTAGTTGCGGCCGCCGGCGCCCGCCCGATTAACGCACGATCCACCGGTGACGATCAATCCCGCGCCGCCGCGCGTGCGTTGCGCATAGAATGCGGCCAGCGCGGCGCCGTCGGATTCGATCCCCAGATGCATCGAACCCATGATGATGCGATTGGCAAGGCGCAGCGTACCGATGACTCCGGCTTGCAGCGTGCGTTCGAACAAGCGAGTTACAGCGAGAGCGGCGGCGTCGTATCTGAGTAGAACGGCGGCGCGATGACGCTCAAGCCGCCGTCGACGCAAATCGTTTGACCCGTAATATACTCCGATTCCGGCGAGAGCAGGAAGGCGATCGTGTCGGCGACTTCTTGGACGGTCCCCATGCGCGCCTTTGGGAGCTTCGAGAGCACGCTTTCAATCGGGGCCATTCCAGGGACGTTTTGATAGAAATAGGCGCACGATTCGGTGTCGATCAGCCCACCGTTGACGGCATTGACGTTGATGCCGCGAGGTGCGAACTCGACGGCCATGTAGCGCACCCACGCTTCAATCGCCGCCTTGTTCGAACCGAGATTCGCGTAGGTCGGATAGGCTCGAATGCTGCCGTAGCTCGAGAGAACGGCGATGCGACCGCCTTGGCTCATCAGCTTCACCGCGCGTTGCGCCCCGAGAACGAAGGCGCGTACGTTGAGCGCGTAGGAGCGGTCGAGATTGTGTGCCTTTAAGTCCAAGACTTTCTTGAACGCGCTGGCCGCGGCATTGGAGACGAAGTGGTCGAGGCGGCCAAACGCGTCTTCGACGCGGTCGAAAAGCCGGTCGATCGCTTCGGGCTCTTCCATATTCGCCTGAACGGCGATCGCGCGCGTGCCCAGCGACTCGATCTCACGGACCGTTTCGTCGGCGAGGTCGGCGTTGCGATTGAAGTTGACGACGATCGAGGCGCCCTCGCGCGCCAGCGTCAGCGCGAGAGCACGCCCGATCCCGCGAGAGCTGCCCGTGATGAGCGCGATCTTATCTTCGAAGCGCCGTCTCACGCGCCGGATCCCCCGCCCAGCAGCTCGCGAGCGATGACGGTCTTTTGAATCTCGTTGGTGCCTTCTTCAAAACGTTGAGCGCGCGCGTCTCGATAGACTCGCTCGATGGCGTTGGGTTGCCAATATCCCGTACCGCCGTGAATCTGAAGAGCTTTATCGGTAACGCGGGTGAGCATCTCGACGGCCTGCAGCTTCGACATTGACGAGAGCATCGCGGCATGGGGGCTGCCGCCTTCCCATTGCGCTGCGGCGTGAAGCACCAACTGGCGGGCCGCCTCGATATCGGTCGCGTTCTCCGCGAGCATGAAACGAATCGCTTGGCGCTGCACGAGCCGCTTGCCGAACGTCTCGCGGTTGCGGGCGTATTCGATCGCCAGCTCCTGCGCTCGTCGCGCGAGGCCGACGCACGTCATCG